>NZ_JBFRTD010000036.1:130340-245176 GCF_041473955.1 Vibrio sp. 10N.222.54.E6
TTTAGGCTTTAGGCTTTAGGACGCATGATGTTCTTAACCTTACGGCTATTTTCACCAAAGATGCGTTGGACAAGTTGATTCATATCTTCACGAGAAATTGAGTTAACCGTCGCTTTCACGTTAAACAAGGCTTCTACACCATAGTCGTGCAAAAGATAACGAGACACGAACCATGCTTGATCAACAACACTAGTATCTAAAGGCGTAAAGTCCGCTTCTAGTTGCTTGCCTGCCGCTCTAATCTCATCATTTGATACGCCCTTCAGAAGGTCTCCAATCACTTTATCAATCGCGACCTCTATCTTATCGGCATTTTTAGGGTCGATCAGCGCACCAATAAACCAGTCATGGCTTGTATCACCATCTTGCGATACACAGTAAGCATAAGGTGAGTAATCTAGACTTAAATCTTCACGTATGTACGCGTCTAAACGAGTAACAAGCAGGCGTTGCAGCATGTCTTCCATAAAGATATCTTTCGCCGTTTTCCCTCTTACTATTCCAGTTTGCTCGGAAGGCTCCGCAATGACTCTTAGCATGTACTCAGTGCTATTAGCCGTGTTGACCGACAAATCAATACGCGCTTTAGATGGGTGCTTGTACGCGACGTTAAAGTCAGGCACAACGGCTTTTTCCAATGGAATAGAAGCCAAGTACTGGCGAACCAGAGGTTTCAGTTCACTTGGATCAATGTCGCCCACAATAACCAGCTGATTATTTCGGAATTGACCAAACAACTGCTGATGGACGCTCTTTATCTCTTCAACAGAAACCGTTTCCACACTTTTACTATCGAGCAGCACATGATCACTGTCCGCTTGATAGGTATTTTGGTTCATTGCATATGCGAACTGACCAGTAGGGCTTGCTAAGTAAGAATCTCGATTTTGAATGAACTCTTGCTTAACCGCCTCCAGTTGCTCTGGCGATACCTTGACTGATGTAACGATCGCGTTGAGCGCAGCAAAAGTTTCCGCTAAGCCATTACTGGTGAGCTTAAATTCGACGCCATGGTGAGTAAAATCGATAAACGGATAAACCTGAATATCTTCACGATCCAAATGCGCATCAAGCTCCGTTCCTGAAAAACTGCCAACACCACTTCTACCGATAGCAGCAAGAGCTAACTCTGACGCTGGATATAACTTAGGATCGAGTGCGGCCTTACCACCTAAGCTTGTGTAGTAAATACCTATGTCATCGCCTGCGAGATAGTCACGCAGATACCACATATCGATACCATTGCTAAGCGTCCACTTTTGAACATATGGGTCTACATACATCTGTTCCACTAACTCAATATCGCCTTGCGAACTAGGAACAGCAAAAGCACTGCTGGTCACCGAAAACAACGGTTTGGCACCCTTTTCGCTATAAGTTGCTTTCAAGCTCTCGATGGCTTGGGTAACGGCGACTTTATCTTCACTTTCATTCATACCAACCACTACAAAATAGTCGCTAGAAAGCAAAGCCTTAATATTGGCATTAATCGCATCAAGATCGAGGTTTGCGACAAACTCTTCAAGGCTCGCTTCATAGTCTCGTTGTGATTGCACGATTTGTTCGTTCACTAAAGCCGTCGCTTTCTGGTTAGCGTGCTGCACGCTGTCCATATTGTCCCAATCGATCTCAACATTATCGAGCAAGTCTTGATAATAATGCTGTTCGCTAATTATCTCATTTTCAGAGACGCCATAATCACGCAGAGATGCCAATGTGGCGATTAGCTCCTTTTGAGTCACCTCACGAGCGCCGACAGGAAAGCCAACATCCACCAATGAATAGCGCTGATATTCCATAGAATAATGTTTGGAACTTATCCATTGAGTTGGCAAAGCCGCATCATTGAACTTGGTATTAAGTCGCTGCCTGATCAGTTGCTGTGCTGTCTCATCAAGCCAAAGTTGATGCTGTTGCGCGCGAGTGTCTACCGCACTTGCCCCTCGGTTGATCATCAAAGAGATACTTGGCGCTTCCGATTCTGCATACTCAATATAATCACCTTCATTAAAGGTGGTAATTCTTTGTTTTACTGGCTTGGGAGTTTGTCCTCGCTGCCAATCTGAAAACTTCTGTTCAATTAATGGAATGACGGTTTTTGTGTCAATGTCACCGGAGACAATCACCTCAACGTTCTGAGGTTGATACCAAGTCTGATAAAAGTTATTTAGCCCTTGGGAAGTCGCGCTGAGTACAGACTCTTTAGTACCAAGTGCATCTTGGCCTTCATACTGACCACCCTCAATGAAGTGGTCTAAAAACTGTTCTGCGAATGGCTTGTCGTCTAAGCGTGCATAACGGAACTCACCAAGAATCACACCTTTCTCTTTTTCGACTTCTGAACTTGATAGGTCCAGAGCATCACCAATGTCTCGCATCCACGTCAGGGCAGACTGTAATTGGACATTGTCAGGTAAATCTAATTGATACACAGTTTCTTGGTAAGAAGTGTAGGCATTGATATCAGCGCCAAAGCTAGCGCCTGCATCTTCGAATAGACGAATCACGTCATTTTGAGAGAAATTTTTACTGCCATTGAATGCCATGTGCTCCAAAAAGTGCGCATAACCTTCTTGTTGGTCAGTCTCTTGGAACGAACCCGCGTGCACAACTAAACGAACAGATACGGATTCTTCATGATCTGGATAAACATGGTAGGTAAGGCCATTTTCTAGCTGGCCTGATGTCCATGCCGGATCCGGCTGGATTAAGGTTTCGGTGATACTTGATGTTGAACTACAGCCAACCAAGGTGAGGCATACAGCCGCCGCTAAATAATATGTTTTCATAACAACCTCTTAATGTCATTCATCGACAATATACAGATTGAGTTAACGATTATTATTTAATATTGAACCGGATGAGTATCTTTGTGATCTAGATCTTTATTTTATAAATTGCACTCAGTTATATAAGGCGCAAATTACGAGCATTTAAAAGTCAGTAACTAGTTTAAAAGTGACAAGCTTGAAAGTGATGAATTAAAAAGTAACGAGTTTAAAGACTAACCCTAACCCAAATAAAAAAGCCAAATGACGGTGCATTTGGCTTAGGTTCGATATCTTAGATTTAAGGTTGAAAGCGACTTTTCTACAAGGTCACTCTCTCAATGGGCTTAACTTTTTGGCCTTAACAAGTTCTTCAACTGGTAGCTGTTATCTCCAAAAATTTCTTTAGCATACTCCGTCATATCTTTACTAGAAATTGAATCTGTCGTTCCCTGTAAGTCAAACAGTGCCTCAACACCGTAGTCATGAATTAAGTAACGTGAAATAAACCAAGCTTGTTGAGTAGGCTTATATTGAAGTGGCGTGAGGTCAGCCACTAGCTGTTTAGCAGCGGTTCGAGTCTCATCTTCAGAAATGCCTTTAACGGCTTCAGCAATAACTTTATCAATCGCCTGTTCTATCTTATCTGAGTTCTCAGGCGCAGCTAAAGAGCCGACCAACCAGTCATAACTTGGCTCACTGTCTTGAGATACCGAATACACAAAAGGCGCATAATCCAAGCCTAATTCTTCGCGAACATAAGCCGTTAGACGGCTCGACAATACACGCTGAAGCATATCGTCCATAAACACATCCTTTGCTGTTTTCTCTCGAGCTTGCTGAGAAATAATACGCAATAAGTACTGGCTGCTGTCTTCATTATTGATGGATATATCGATTCGTTCTTTCGAATCAGTGCTATAGGCAACTTGATAATCAGGAGACACAACGGCTTCCAATGGCAATGAAGCAACATATTGGCGTACGAGAGGCTTAATTTCAGATGGCTTAATATCAGCAACGATGACAAGCGTATTGTCTCTTAACTTCTGAAAGAGTTGGTGCTGAACGTCAAGTATATCTTGAGATGTCACGGCTTCAATATCTTCACTTTCCAACATGATATGACGACTGCTATCTTGATAACTATTATGGTTAACCATCTGAATAAACTGACCCACTGGGGTTTCTAGATAAGCCGTGCGATCTTGTGCAAATTCAGATTTTACAGCCTCAAGCTGATCGCTGTCGATTTTAGGTTCGGTCACAATGGTATACAATGCAGCCAAGCCTTCTGCGAGCGTCTTTTTCTTAGTGCTGATTTCCAGCCCATGATGAGTAAAGTTGATGAAGGGATAAATTTGGATGTCTTTGCGTTTCAAATGGGTATTTAATTCCGATCCACTGAATTTACCAACACCACTACGGATCGATGCTGAAATCGCCACCTCTGACGCAGGAAATAAAGAAGAATCTAGGGCTGCTTTTCCACCTTCACTCGCATAATAAACACCAACATTATTACCCACCTCAGGGTTTCGTAAATACCAAACCTCGATACCATTGCTCAATGTCCATTGTTGTAAGTTAGGATCCTCACTCACCTGAATTTGTTTCACAATGTCGCCTTGAGATTCTGGCACGCTAAACGCAGAACTTGCGGTAACGAGCAGTGGCTTGTTACCTTTCTTTTCATAGGCTTTTCTGACATCTTTTAGCTCATTATCCATTGCTAGCATGTCTTCCTTAGAAGATAAACCTAACCCCAAAATGTAAGGGCTAGAAAGCAAATCATCTAAGTTATCATTCACAGCCTCGAGATCCGTATTCGCAAGAAACGTTTTCAAACTCGACTTATAATCAAGCTGTGATTGAACAGGCTGGTTAATCACCAATGCTGTCGATTTACCATCAGCATGAGCCACAGCATCCATTTGATCCCAGTTTAATTGAATGTCATCGAGGTTCGCTTGGTATTGCTGAAGCACACTCGCCAACTCATACTCACTTACGCCATAGTCACGCAAAGAGGCGAGAGTAGAAACAAACTGCTGCTGACTTTGCTCTCGGCTATTAACAGGAAAACCGACGGTAGTAATCGAATACCTTTGGTATTCTAATAAATAGGGTGTTGAAGCAGCCCACTGCACAGGTAACGCAGCGTCAACAAAGTCAGAATTCAACCTTTGTTGGATAAGTTGTTGAGCAATATCATCTAACCAAAGCTGATGTTGTTGCTCATGGCTCTGTGTCACTCTTTCCCCACGGTCAATGACTATCCCGATGCTCGGTGGCTCGACACCAGATCCATACGCCACAAAATCTTGAGTATTGTAATCCACTGACGTGTTCTTCACGGGAACCGGTGTTATGCCTCTTTGCCAATCAGAGAAAGTATCTTCAATCAAAGGGATAACTTCTGCCAGTGTGATATCACCAGAGACAATCACTTCGGTTAACTGAGGTTGATACCAGGTTTGGTAGTAGTTCTTTAATTCTTGAACATTCGCTTTAGAAACGGATTCTTTATTGCCAATAGGATCGTTACTTTGGTAAGTCGTCCCTTCAACCAGATGATCGTAGAACTTAAACGAGAGAGGTTTATCTTCAACTCGCGTGTATCGAAACTCCCCAAGTATCACACCTTTCTCTTTTTCGATTTCAGCTTCGGACAGCAGTAAACCATCGCCAATGTCTCTAAACCAAGCCAGGGCTTTGTCTAGGTTCTTATTGTCGGGCAGATCTAATTTATAGAGGGTTTCTTGGTAAGAGGTGTAAGCATTTAAGTCTGCACCAAAACTGGCACCAGATTGCTCAAATAGCTCGACCACCTCATTTCCTGAAAAGTTCTTGCTGCCATTAAACGCCATATGCTCAACAAAGTGGGCGTACCCTTTCTGTTGTTCGCTCTCTTGCAAAGATCCGGCATGCACGAGTAAGCGTACCGAGACAGGTTGTTCTTGGTCAGGGTAGACATGGTAGGTTAATCCGTTATCTAACTCTCCTTTGACCCAGTATGGATCGGATTTCAATAACGTTTGTTGTTGAGGAGTAGAGCTGCAACCTAGCAATGTGGAGCTCAATACGACGACTAAATAGTATGCTTTCATAACGATCTCTTTGGAGGGCTTTCCTCCAATATATCCGATCGCAATAGCATAATAATTTTATATAAATTCAGTCATTTAAATTTTGAGAGACAATCTGAACATGCATGAAACTGTCAACTTTATAAATTACACAATCTGATAGTCATAGGTTATAGATCGGGTGATTTCACACCCCTTAAAACTGATTTATTAAATTCCCTTAAACAGGTTTCTCACATCCCTTTAAAAAGAGCTTGCGAGGCGCGGCTGATCGGTAACTTCTCGCCGGAGACATAAGCCGACATCTGGCCTGAGAGCCCTTTCTTCACCTTATCAATGGCCGAGACTTTCACCACCACTGAGCGGTGGATCTGCCAAAATTCATCAGGATTGAGCTGCGCTATCAACTCTTTTAGTGACACACGAAGAATAAACTCCTCTAGAGAACTGCCTTGGCCTTTTTTGAATATCGAGACGTACTTGTCTTCTGCTTTGAAATAAGCCACATCATCGACGGCGATTAGGTGAATGTCTTCCCCGACACTGGCTTTGAGCCATGTGAGGTGCTTTTGCTGCGATCGATAGGGAGGTTGTTGTGAAGTCGATTTTGATAACTGTTGAAGCTGAGCCATTAACGCCGTGATATCGGGCTGTTCTGGCGTAATACCTGATTGTGTTTGATTGCTCGACAGACGCGCTTGCACCTTCTGGCATGTCGCCAGTAAGCGCTCTTCATTGATTGGCTTAAGCAGGTAATCCATCGCATTATGTTCAAAGGCTTTAACTGCGTATTCGTCATAAGCCGTAATGAACACAATCAATGGCGGCGAATCTAGCTTGTTCAATTGTTTCGCCAGCGAGATTCCATCCAGCTCAGGCATACGAATATCGAGAAACGCCACGTCGGGCTTAAGCTGCTGAATACTCTGCATCGCCTCCAAACCGTTTTGTGCCTTGCTGACGATCTCCAGCTCCGGCCAAACCTCAGCAAGGCTCTTGTCTAGGTGGTGCCTTAACAGTGCTTCATCGTCTGCGATAATCGCCGTTACGCTCGGCTGTATTGCTGGGTTGTTCATGGTTAGTCCTTTAAATTCACACTGTAAATCGTCTATTTTTCGTCACTGTTCTGTGCTTTCTGGTCTGTAATTCTAAGCGGCTGCGTCAGTCAGTGGTAACAAGATCGTAGAGACTACCCCACCCTCAGCTTGTTCAGTAATCGTTAGGCTCGCCTGATCACCATAAAGGGTTTCGATTCTTTGACGAATATTGCTTAACCCAACACCATGCCCCGTATTCGCAGAAGGTATTTTCAACCCTGCACCACTGTCTGACACTTCAATCTTCAACTGCTCGGCTTGTTGAGTAATACGGATATTCACTTGGCCACCCGCCGCTTTGGGCTCAATGCCGTGCGTGAGTGCATTCTCGACCAAGGGTTGAATCAAGAACGGTGGAATCACCTGAAAATCACTAATCTCGTGTGTTTCAATCGAGAACGTTAAGCGCTCCCCCAAGCGTATCTTTTGGATATTAAGATAAGCGTCTAACAAGTCGACCTCTTGTGCGATGGTCGATTGCTCGTTGCGGCTGTTTTTCAAAGTCACACGCAATAAGTCAGTCAGTTTTTCGAGCATCAACTTGGCTTTCGCGCTGTCACTCTCAATCAACACATTGATGGTCGCAAGTGTGTTGAACAAGAAGTGCGGTTCAATTTGGCTCTGTAGTTGTTTAAGCTGACTGAGCACCACCACCTTTTCTTGATCGGCCTGACGACGCTTGGCCACTTCCAATTCGTTATCGGCACGTAACTGCTGCTCTCGGGTATAGAAATAGTAATAGCAAACCGAACAGAAGATCACACCGAGCAACACCACAGATTTAAGATCCGAGATATTGGCCCCGAAATACCCGTTCAACCAATAGTGCGCGTTCAAGGTACCAAAGGTCATCGCGAACACCATTGAGATTCCCACTTCAAGCGTTCGTGATGTTCTCTTAAACAATTTCACAAAGATGAAAGAAGAACCCACGGCGCTGTAACCAAAGCCAAAACTGATTGCCAGGTTAACCGTTAATCCGCCGCCCCAAATCGTATGGGTTGTAATCGCAATAAGAACACAAAATAACGTGGTGAACGCGAAACTCTTAATCCATGAAAATCGACTGTTTGAAGAAGTGTCCATTAAAATCGTCCTTTGATATTTAAGAGAATCATATGACTATCGGGTAAGCTGGCGTAAGCAGAATCACTTTTGCCGCCTAGAAAGCGTGCAGCAAGTTCCAAATCCAACGATGAATTACCATTATCTAGAGCCTGATAATTGAGCCACTGAGTCGCAATAAAACCGCCATCTTGTGGAGACAACATGACATCGAATGTTGGCGTGATATCTTCAAGCCAGCCATGTGTCGAATCCAGAGACCAGTGAAACATTATGTTGTGTTGAACCAAATTGGCGTGCTGATAGCCTTGCGCATAAGAACCTGCCAATGAAGATGTCATCGGATTAACCGACAAAGACTCTGCACTTTCTATTGCACTTTGCCACTCAGAGTTGCTCCACGCTCGGCTATCAAACCAGTATTCCAACACCACATTGTGGCCAGTGTCATTTGCCCATGTTAATCCGGCTAACGCTTGATAGGCCTCGCCCTGCTCTTCGAGGTAAACAGGTTTAAGCATTGAATCAGGCTGGCTGTAACCAAGGCTTTGTCGTTGATAGACCGCCGAGCCATGAAATTCCCACGCGAGATTCAATACCGAGACTAAATTCGCCCCAAGCAAGCCGTGACGCACATCGTCATAATAGGCGACCCATTGATACTCGTGATCGCCCACCAGGTTGTAACGACGTACCCCAAAGCCTTGTTGCTGGTTCTTCTTTTCGAATTCATTTATGTCTTGGGAAGTCCATGACGAATCGCTATAAAGCAGTGTCCACTCGCCCGTCATATCGAACAGTGACGCCGAAGCCACTCCCGCGCCTTCTTCTGCGACAATGCCCACCGGGTTTTGTCGATAAGGCTTGATGATGTCTAACGGTCGATAGCCATAACCCACGCCCCAATCAAGGCGAACCTTACCGAGTGTGACATCTAGGTAATGGTCACCGAACGCCGAATTCGACAGTTCAACCCCACCTTGCCAGAACAACTCACGCACAATGAATTCCGACTCAAAGCTCGCGTCATGTTGTTGAGGGTTATTGCTTAGAATATCGTTGGCTTTCACTGCGAACAGACCAAGCCAATTGTTATATCCAACCTCTAGATCCAACAAGCCATTGAATGACTGACGATTATCAGATGGTAAAGGGCTGAATGGCGACTCTCTCGATTCGATGGCTTCTGCACTGAGTTGCCAGTCCCACGCCAAGCTCAGATCGTCCGCTTGAATCGTGTTACTCACACAAAACAAGGCAAGCAAAGTAGCGATTGAAGACTTGATGTGGAATCGGCGATTGGAAGCTTTCATGACGTCCACCTACAGCCCAGACACGCTGTTACGCGATAGGTAGGCAGGGTTGTAATATTTATCTGCCAAGCTTTGTTCAATCACTTCGCGATACTCAATCACGGTTTTCTTACTCGGCTGAATCTTATCGAGCAAGGTCATCGACACCACTGTGGGTAATCCATCACGCACGCCTTCAGTAAACCAAGCTTGTTTCGCCAGTTTTCCAGAACGCAGATACAGATCCGCTTTAACTGGAAACGCTCGGTCTGTCGTTAACCACAGATCAATCGACTGATAACTCGCACCCTTGGTTTTCGCCGCGAGCTTTAGGTGATGGGTATCGAGTGTCTCGCCAGTCGGCATCTCAACCTGTTGCTCGGCAACCCACTCGCCTTGGTAATCTTCACTCCAAGTCAGCGTCGAGATGTCCCCAACCGAGGCTTCGCCCAACAATTTTTGCATCGGTGTGATACGAATTGGGCGACGAGATTTCGGCATCAACAACCAATAGTTATCTTCAATCATCAGCATCTTCTGCCCAGCCTCGACCGCCGACTTGAACACGACCAACGACTCTCGATTTGGTCTTGTATAGACGTTGTATTCACGGGTTTTGTCCAGTTGCTCGTCTTGATATAACGCCACCAAAGACACTACCTTAGACGCTTGTGCGCTGTTCAAACGATAGCTGTCTGCCTTGGCAATCATCTCAGTGACTTGTTGTGAATCGACAGCCCAGCTTGGTGTCGATACTAGAACCAATGCAGAACCTAAAACAGTGAGTAAACGAGTAAACTTATACATAAACCAGCGCCTCCGTGATTGGCTTATTCACGCCTTTGCGAGCAGAGAAATAAGCAGCCAGCAAACATATCGTCAGCACACCTAAAGTGGCGTAACCAACTAATTCCAGTGAGAAGTAAATGTTGAGTGGGTAACCTTCGGTTCTGCCTGGAGGTGGCGGCATCTGTATATCAACTACCAGCAATAACAGCGACACTAAACCACTCACTAACGCACCGATCGCACTGCCAATCACCGCCAGTAATCCCGCCTCTTTTAAGAAACCAGCCACGATTTCAGATGGGTAACTACCAAGAGCCGACAAGGTGCCAATTTCACGAGTGCGCTCGGTCACCGACATGGTCATGGTGTTAAACAACGACACAAACACCACCAATGCCATAACAGCACCCATGATGCCGAAGATCCGGTCGTAAAGATTTTTGACCTTGGTGTAGAAAAACGCGCGATCTTGCCACGGGGTGATCTCGATCTCTGTGCCTTGATCGTTTTGGCTCGCGCTATTTCGATCTAAAGTCGCTTGAATGCGTTGTTGAACGGTCGAGGTCTTGCTGGTTTCAAATAGGAACACCGACAAGGTGCTGACTTTGTCTGAGGCTAAAAGCTCTTGTGCGGTGGTGATGTGTACATACAGCTGACGCTTGTCCAGCTCAGGAACCCCAGTCGAGTAGATGCCCTGCACCTTAAAATCAAAAGCATTCAAAGCGCCGTCACTGGTGGTGGCGAGTAATGTTACCCAATCGCCAACCGCAACTTTGAGGTTACGAGCAAGGTCTGTTCCCAGCATGACTTGTGGCTCTTGGCTGTCGTATCTTGGTGACTTCACATCCGATAGGGTTTGTCCGCTGCGCACATCTAAGAAAGGACCTTTCATGTCGAACTCACGCTCATTGACGCCAGTTCCCATAAAGATGGTCGACTTACTGCCGTTAGACACCAAGCCGCTAAAATAGACTCTAGGCTGCACACCACGCACGTCGCTGTCACCAATGATGCTCTTGGTTAGCGCTTGAACATTATCGAGACCATTGCTCAGCGGCATGTCCTCATCTTGTTCAAAGTATCCCGGCGTGCTCAAGGTGAGATGACCAGTATCGCGCGCGGTCGATTCTCTCAAAGATTCATAAGTGTAAAGCCCATAACCACCAGCACTGGTCAGCGCAAATACGGCAATGGCAATAATCAATACCGATAGCAAACTACGACGACCATTTCTTAATAAATTAAGCCACGCCAAACGCACCGAAGTTGGAAGTAAAAACGTGCTCATTCTTTGTGTTAACTTGCCCATGAGATCGCCTCCGTAGTTACAGCTTGTGGAGCCAGTTGTCCGTCGATAAGTTCAATTACTCGATCGCAGCGCTGCGCCATTCTTGGGTCGTGCGTTGCGACAATAAAGGTGGTGCCCATTTCGTGGCCGAGCTCTTTCATAATATCGATCACTAGGTTGGCGGTGTGGCTGTCTAGGCTGGCGGTCGGCTCATCGGCAATCACTAAGCTTGGGTTGTGGATCAGTGCTCTGGCTATTGCGACACGTTGCTGCTGACCACCAGAAAGATTGTCTGGGCGGTGATGAACGTAATCCCCTAGCCCAACACGCTCTAACATGTCTTGCGCTCTGCTCTGCTGTTCTTGCTTAGAGCATTGGTTCAGCATCAATGGATAAGCGACGTTCTCAAGCGCCGTCATCACAGGAACCAGATTGAAACGCTGAAACACAAACCCCAACGACTGACGACGAAAACGTGCAGCGGCGATTTGCTCTGTCGGATAAGGTTTGCCGTCAATATTGATCTGCCCTCGGTAGTCCATGTCCAACAAACCCAAAATATTCAAAAGTGTGCTTTTCCCTGAACCCGACGGGCCACATAACGCCACCATTTCACCGCGTTGGATATGTCCATCGACCCCGTTTAATGCATCAACACGTTGACCGCCCGTGACATACGCTTTGCCGATATTTTTAAATTCAATCATTCCCTTGTCCTCTGATTACCCATCATTCTTAAGCGTTCGCTGTTGTTAATAAGCTTAAGTAAACCGCTATTTAGCATTCGCAGCTGTTACTTGGCTTTCGCTATTAGGGCCTTCGCTGTCATGGTCTCGATGTTTCCGGCATCGGTACTTTCCATTTTTTCAAGCCACACCTGTGCTTGCTCGAAGTCTTCAGCACGAATCGATGCGGTAATGGCGTAACGGTAAATCCACGAGGTCGCAGCGAAATGTTGTTGTTGGAAATCATCTTCCGCGAGTAACGAGAGGAACAAGTCATAACCACGATCGAAATGGTTAAACATGTCTGGCAGAGAAGTGTAAGTCACAGCAGCCATGGCGCGAGTTAGGTAAGAATCTGGCAGCCCTTGAACACGAGGTTGTTCATGAATCGGTTGGTCTTCGTCTTTAAGCAGCACCAGTGATTTATCAATGGTCGACAAACCCTTTTCCACATACTTCATCTTGTTCCAAGGTAAGAACGCATCACGCCCCATCAGGGTTTCTGTGCTTCCGAGGTAAACCAAGGTCAGTGGTGTCGCACCGTCTTGTTGCAGCGTGTCGTTCAGACGTTCGTAAGCCACCTCAACCAGATCTTCATTGCCTTGAGCGGCTTGATTGTAGATATCAAGAACGTCTGAACTTGGGTTAGCCTGCGCCAAAGTGGGTGCGAATGAAACAAGTGCAACCAGTAATGAACGCTTAAGCACAGAAGTGGTAGAACCTGAATTAAATGAGTGTGAAGTAGTCATGATTTCTAATCCCTTTCAAATGTTGACGTTGAAAGGTTAACTAGAATTTGTCGTGCAGTTTTATCAATGCGACGAATGGTAATTACCAGGAGTGAATGGTTGAGCGAGGGTGTGAATGGTGGGAACGATAAACAAGAAGCAAGAACTTGTGTCCACCTGTAAACATGCCCAACTGAATAAACAAGGGCTAACGGTCTCTTTCTTAACCAAATATCGTAAGGCGATCGTATCTATGTAGACGCTGAAGCAGGCAAAAGAGAGGCGTGTTATGCGCCTCCTTAAGTTACAACAAACTAACCTGAGTAAGCATGCGGTCCTGAGTATTTCCACAAAGGTTTCCAGTAAGACTCAAGCAAATCGTTAACAGGTTCACCTTCAATAAGGTAATTGACCTCGGCCAAATTACCAGGATAAAGGTTATCCGAACCGACGATACAAACCTCATCATCGACAATCATTACTTTTGAATGATTACCGGGAGCTGAATCAACAGCCCCATAAAAGAACCCACTCGCACTCACTGTCGTCCAAAATGGATGCCCAATCACTCCTTGCTCCGGTGGTCTCTCTGACAATGGCTGAGCCTTGAGTGTTGCTGTTTTTCCCTGCTCTGGAAGATTTGGCCATTTGTACGTATCGCCTTCAGTCGTCTTATCTTCCGGTACTTTATCGGTAAAAAAGAACGGCGCGATAAAGAGACGAGATAAAGCGTCCTGACGCTTACCATCACTGTCATCAAGGCGTTGATCGGTATCTGCATCGTGAGTCATGTAATACTCCATCAAACCAAATGTCCGTACCGCTCCCGATCCAAATGAGTATTGATCGCCTTCAGCCCCTGCGCCTGCATCTAGGGGCGATACAACGATCTGAACAGTTAGCCCTTCATTTTTCAGCAATGCTTCGATAATCCAATGACATACAACGTGATCTTTCCAGTTCTTTTTCCAAGCACTGATCACATCCTGCTGCGACATACGGATAACATTTTTCGCATTTAAAATTAGGCTCTTTTTCATGATTTCCGAGCCTATCTTAAAATCGGTATCTCGGTTAGGCCCTGTCCAATACTTACCGACCGTGAGTATACGGTCGGACTTTTTGTAGTCCTCTAGCTTATCGTATGAATGGTACACCTGACGCTCTTCAAAAACGTTAGCATCTAAGTCTGAGACTGAGCGCAAATCAAACTTTTCGATTTGATTAATTGAAGGCAACGGAGGTAAAGCTGGAGGTTGAGGATCGACTCCAGGTTGAATACCGGTTTCATGGACCTCTAGAATACTATTCTGTTTTTCCTGTATGTAATCCTGAACATAACTAATCATAAGAGGATCATGTGGATAGTTGGGTTCGCTATCCCTGTTGTACCAAGTGAGGTCATCAGTATCTAATGATTCCTTAGTAAGCAGAAATGTATCCGCCGTCCATAGTTCGTTAAGGAACAGTTGAGAACCTAAACTGGCCGCACCGTGAACGACAACAGAAACATCATGGACAGGAGGATAGCTTCGGAAAAGATCCATATTCAGGTTATGGCCACCAACCAAAGACTCAACACCATCACAGGCTATAATTTTGGTGTGATTCCAAGTCATTTTTGTATCAGAATCAGAAATTAATGACTCCGGAAGAAATTTCTTCTGTGCTGACATCCAAGAACCAGTCGCTCTTTGGTAGAACCTACCCACAACGAATTCAGGCATGATCTCCCAATATGCTGAGCGTGCTCTGATTAAGCGAACCAGAGCAGCTTTAAAGTCGATAAGATTATCTGGCTCATTGATAGGGTAAAGTGGCGTCTGACCAAATATGAACCGGAACTGTGGTGATTCGTTTCGGCCCATAGGCTTCGTAAGTGCGGTATCTATTGCTCCCAGAATCGCTCTCGCCCAATCAGGATCTGGGCTGTTTAACGACGAGATATCACACCGATAACGAGTCTTCTGTACTACCTCAACAATTGCCCGCTCAAATTCTCCCTGACGTTCAATAGCACGAGGCATTATCTCTGGACCAAACGACATCCCCCATATACTGGGAGTATCAAGTAACCTGACATAGTTCATATCACTGTCATGGTAGAAAAGGTCGTTTTTTAATAGTTCTTCTTTGATTAACTCTATTTTACTCATCTTCACCTTAACCTGCTGTTTATAAACAGCTTGTCAATTTACAAGCGGATTTCGATTTAACTCTGCTATCGATTAATTTGGGGATCATAAAAACTTCCAGTCAACCCACCCTTTGTTGCTTCGCTCTGTAGTTACCGGATAAGCGAGTTTATATGGGGGATCGCCAACTACATCGTCCATATAATAAGTATCGTTTGGGTTACGCCCCCAAATTGATGAGATTCTTCGAACATACGGCCTTCCGGGAAGGGAGTTACTATTACGAGTTTCTCCTCCCCCCATAATGTCGAACTCACGATGGAAGGTATGAATTTCTTTTCTTAGCTCTGTAACACTTTTTTCAACAGCGCAAGGAACAGCAAAATCGGTTCCCCATTGGGTCAGGTAACCTCTAGCCATTTTGTAGATTAGCTCAGGGATAGGAGCAACCGTTGCGCTTACCTTATCAGCAGAATAATAACCATCACTGGTAGTATTCCCGGCTACTGTGCCGTGTCTGCCACGGCAGGCATAGAGCTCATAACCAACAGGTTGAGGTCTGTTACTATCTGGAGCAAGAGGATCAGCTTGTTGTACATCGTTTGCCATGCTTGCCCAGCCTGGATACCTTTTTATCCAGTCCCACCATGACTGACTGTGGATAGTGATATCGTTATTTTCGTTTCTCATCCTTCCATTTGGCCGAGGAACTAGAGCTTGGAAGGCATGATCTTGTACGTTTAGATTGTATGATTGATCCCAAGAATAAACGCCTACGTAGTTAACGACATTTGGAGGTAGTTGAGTAAGAAGACTCCACCATGTGCCAGGCCCAGGAACCGGATCTATTGCGAAGATATTAACAGGCGTATTACGTGTTTTTTCGTCACCATATGCATATAAGAACCATGCAGCCATGATAGCTTCACAGGCTCCCCGACTATGCCCTATTAGGTTAAACACATCACCTTCACTTGCCGCAGCCAAGTTTGCTCCGTGCAGTGCTAACGCGGGCATAGTCCAACCCGCAAGGGACTCCTTATACTTGGTATACTGGTTTCCGCTAATATAGCTAGAAATATCAGACAGCAGTTCATCTGGCGCGTTAAGTGGACCGTTGACCATCAGTGGTTCACTGGTATCTCTGGTATGAGCCCAGTCATTCTCACCTGCCCCCCTGACCGTCATTCCAACACCTTTCAGCTCATTGATGATTCTAACGGGAATATAACCTGTTGAAGGAAGGTAGATATTTTTATCACTTTCCTCACGGGATACTTCCCCTTCATCACGAGTGCAAGCAGTGCCAGAGAAAGATACTGTCATTACACCTGTTTTCTCAGCGAATGAGAATCTCGGAAGAGCCGGAACAGAGGTGCTTATAAGTAAACCTGAACCACCTATCAAGCCTGATTTAAGGAAATCTCGCCTTCTTATATTCATATGCCTTACTCCCAAAAGTACTCAAAAATATTTTACTGTTTTGGAGCAAGTCCGAGCCTTGCTCTAGTCGAGACATTAACAGCAAGGGGATTATCTAAATGTAAGCAAATGTAATCAAGCGCAATGCACACGATTGCGCACGAAAAATTAATCTATGAAGAGAGTTACTGAGTTAAGTCAAAACGATTTATTCGGCCAATTTAAGCCAAGTAGTACATTCAGATACACATATACCAGACAAAAAAATAGCCGCTCAATGGCGGCTATCTTGTCGTGGTCTAAATTACTACATCTAAACCAAGGGTGCTTAATTTCTAAAGAAAAAGCACACTAGCATCGACTGGTTATTTATCTAGCTTAAAATAGCTTAGTTCTGAGTTGAGTTCTTTCGTCACTTCAACAACGCTTTGGTTTGCTTGAGCTGATTGATCAATGCCTTCAATATTTTGTTGAACCAGTACGTTCATATTTTCAAGCTGTGTCGATATATCTGTCGTAACGGCACTTTGCTCTTCTGATGCCGTAGCAACAATGGCATTCACTTCTGAAATACTTAAAACCTTTTCTGATATCGAATGAAAAGATTGAGCAAGCTCATCGGTCGTAGACTTTGTTAAGCGCATCAGTTCAACGTTTTTCACCATAGATTCATCCGCTTGCTTAGATTGGTCTTGTAACTGCGCAATGATTTCTTGAATATCGATAGTCGACTGCTGAGTTTTCCCAGCCAAAGCTCTTACTTCATCAGCAACAACAGCAAACCCTCTTCCTTGTTCACCGGCTCTAGCCGCTTCAATCGCGGCATTAAGCGCTAACAAGTTAGTTTGCTCAGAGATGTTCTTAATTACCTCAACAACACTGCTGATACGCTCTGAGTGCTCTCTAAGTAAATTCACGACCGTTTGAGTTTCTGATATTGATTCAGAAATTTCTTCTGTCGTGTCAGTTGAGTTTTTCAATGTTCCATGGCTTAGCTGAATAATGTCATTCGCTTCCATTGCTGACTGCTCAGCTCTTTGTGCGTTGTCAGCAACGTCTCTCGCTGTTGAAGATAACTCAGTCGCGGCCGTCGCGATTTGCTCTACCGATGATAGTTCATTCAAAGAGTTACTCTGGGATCGCTCTATCAGAGCTAAAGACTCTTCTTGCTTTTGGTTAATTGAATTCATGCTTACACCTGCCTGTGACAGGATATCATTCAATTTTGCAGACAGTTGAGACAAAGAATCTGAAATAGTGTCGAGCTCATTTCCACCCTCTTTCAATTTAACGTCCGATAAACGTCCATTCTCAAGGGCTTTAATCCAATTTACGATCAATGGTAAATTTCTCAATTCTCTTTTCACTAGGAAATAAGATGAACCAGAAGCAACGATAGAAGAGAAAAGAACCAACCACCATGAGAAAGAAGAGTTGGACTCTAAAACTGAATCAGAATGGGCTAATTCTTCCTTAGCGACGTCCAATTGCAATGAGATCAATTCACCAAGAACACCTCCCATATCATCGACAAGGAGATAAAGCTGAGTGATCATCTCAGAATCATCAATCATCAATCATCATATTTCTATGTTTATCAAGAATTAATGGTACTTCTCGCTCTACCTTATCTATTTTAAGTTGAAGCTCTTTTGCCAACCCCTCTTCTTCTCTTGTTAGCTGCGTTGCCAGATAATGAAGGAATAGCTCATGAGCCTCTTTCATCGCAACAGAAACACCAGAATAAAAAGCCGCCTGCTCTATCATTCCCACATGGTATTTATTCGCCGCATCAATCACGCTTACCGCATACAAATCCGAAATGCTTTTCAAATCAGATAACGGAATGACTCGGTCCTCGTACACAGAGTGAAAACTGTCCATAACCTCATTTGAGGTAGCTTCGCTTTTTAAGTTGCTTACAACTAAAAAGATAGAAAAGAGCAGTGGAACTAGAAGAAGCTTTGTTGATATTGATTTCATATAATCCTGAAAAATAATGCATGGGAATTTACTAATAATGATAATTATATCACGTTTTTTTATTATTTTATCATTGACTTATAAGCCAGCCACCTAAACAGGCCAGTTCAGGCAGTGATTATTTCTCAACTATTTTGTAATGAAATGGCAATATAATTCAAACAATTAAACAATTCACAGCATAGAGCGAAGTGAAATTGATACAGATCTCGCAGCACACGAACGGTGCTGATGGACTTTCAACCAAAACAAGCTTACAACCACTTACATTGTTGAAAAATATGTTATTTTTCTTTTTGATTAAAAATAAAAAATAGCCGCTAGTTAGCGGCTATTTTGTCAAAACAGAACGAAGCTTCGACGACTTTTAGTCTCTCTACTTAATCTCGTCTACTATTCAAATTCTTCTATTTCTTAGTTTCTTCTACTTTTTCGTCTCTTCTACTTCTTAGTCTCTTCAACTACGGCTTTCATCAATACCGAGGTATCCATGCGGCCTTGTCCTTCCGCAGACAATGCCTTGTAAGCGTTGTTGGTTTTTTCGGTCAGTGGAAGTTGGATGCCTTGGCGCTCAGCTTCATCTAAGCAGAAACCTAAGTCTTTGATCATCCAATCAATGGCGAAGCCGAAATCGAACTTGTCTTGCGCCATTGTGGTCGCGCGGTTTTCCATCTGCCATGAACCTGCTGCGCCGTTTTTAAGGCAATCAACCAGAGTTGGGATATCCAAACCTGATTTTTCAGCAAGTACCAAGCCTTCAGATAAACCGTTCAATACACCCGCAATGCAGATCTGATTGACCATCTTTGCGCGTTGGCCTTGGCCGACTTTACCCATCAGAACTGACGACTTACCGTAAGCTTCGAACACAGGTTGAAGGTCGTTGAAAAGCGCTTGTTCGCCGCCACACATGATGGTTAGCACGCCGTTTTCTGCGCCCGCTTGGCCACCAGACACTGGCGCGTCCATAAAGCGAACACCAGCTTGCTTCGCTGCCACTTCAAGCTCTTCAGACAGCACAGCAGACGTTGTAGTGTGGTCGACAAGAATCGCGTTTGGCTTCATTGCTGCCAATGCGCCTGTTTCGCTGGTTGTCATGCTGCGTACGTCGTCATCATTACCTACACAAACCAATACCACGTCAGCTTCTGCGACACACTCAGCCACAGATTCTGCCGTTTTACCTTGGTGTTTATCAGCCCAGTCTAATGCTTTGTTGTGAGTGCGGTTAAACACCGTTACTTCAAAACCGGCTTTGACTAGGTGGCCTGCCATTGGGAAGCCCATAACGCCTAGCCCGATAAAACTTACTTTCATTTCTTTCTCCTTTTATTTGACCAAGTCATCGCTATGAAAAGATCGAACACTCTCAATCAACGCATCAATAAGCAGGGTCAAAGCCTTTGGCTGATATTTTCTTTCTTTGTACACTAAATACGCTTGGCGATCACCCCGATGATACTCAGGGAGCACTTGAATCAAATTCATCTCGGGGGATACATGACGAAAAGGCAATGAAGCAAGCCCCAAGCCTTTTTGCGCCGCGGCCGCTACCGCATGAATATCGTTGACAATAAACTTGGGTTTAATCGTGATCATCTGCTCTAAGCGGTCGGATTTGTAGAGCGGCATATCAAACACATCATCAACGTTGATCCAGTCTTGAAGCTCTAGGTCGTCCGGATTTTCAATCGTCTCACGCGAATCTAAGTATTCTTGGCTCGCGAAAAATCCGTGTTTGGCTTTGAAAAGTGGACGAGCAATCATGCCTTCCATCTCTGAGATCTTAAACGTGATCAGTAAGTCACGGTCGGTCTGCGGGATAAACTGTTGCTGGCTCAAGGTAAGATCGAGCTGAACGTTCGGATATTGAGTGAGGAATTGCTCTACCATCGACCTTAAAAAGCCACTATAGAAGTTGTGAGGTACGGCGAGCTTTATCTTGCCTTGAATAGCGTCACGCTCTTCTAGCAAGCTATTAAAGCCCTGATGAATCGACTCCATGCCGCTGCTCAGTGCAGAAAAGGCCGCCTCGCCGTCTTTGGTGGCCACCAGCTCACGACCTTTCTTTTCTAAAAGTCGGATATTCAGGCGATCTTCCAATGCGGTTAGCCTACGCGACATAGTCGACACTGGGAGTTGCAGCCGTTTAGAAGCCGATAGCAAAGAGCCCTCTTCAACCACTGCACAGAATAAGAACAGATCATCAATGTTTCCAAATATGGAATTCATACTTCTATATGTGCCTATTTTTCTCATTAATGGATAGATGTAACCTTATCTCATCAACAACAGAAAATCACGGGAGAACACAGTATGAACAACAAACAATTTTGGGTAACCGCGATTTTATCCTCCCTGACCATGGCGACTATCATGTCTGGGTTAATTTCTGGCTACAAAATGGGATTCAGCCCCGAGTGGCCGCCAATCTGGCTGCAAAGCTTTTTCATTGCTTGGCCGTGTGCTATCACGCTCAACCTCACCGTGCTTCCTTTGATCAGAAAACTCTCAGCATGGATTTGTCGCCCGAGAGCGCTTTACATACCTGAGGTCACGGAACGATGATCAAGGGCTTATGCTCTAGGAGCTATGATCTAGAAGCTGCCATCAAGGGGCTGCGATCAAAGAGTCATGCTCACGGATAAACGTCTGAATTACGCCCATAAAAAAACCGAGCACTAGGCTCGGTTTTTTGTATTCTACATTCTACTCACAAGAGCAAAGCTATCAATTATAGATTGATATTACAGCTCAGCGTTGTGGTAAACCTGCTGAACGTCATCACAGTCGTCAAGCATGTCTAAGAACTTCTGGAATTTTTCAGAATCTTCTTCAGCTACTGGCGTAGTTGTTTGAGGAACGAAAGTGATTTCCTCAACGTCTAGCGTTAGGTCTGGGAACGCAGCGTTTAGTGCTGTCTTCGTTTTGAAGAACTCAGTCGTTGGAGCGAATACAGTGATAACACCGTCTTCTAGCTCAACGTCAGTCACGTCTACGTCTTCCATCATTAGCGTTTCTAGGATGATCTCGTCATCTTCGCCTGCAAACTGGAATACAGCTTGGTGAGCGAACATGTGAGAAACAGTACCTTCAACACCGATTTTCGCGCCAGTTTTAACGAAACATTGGCGAACGTCTTGGAAAGTACGGTTACCGTTGTCAGTTAGACAGTCAACGATTACGCTTGTGCCACCTGGGCCAAAACCTTCGTAACGAGCTGGTTGGAAGTCTTCACCGCCGCCGCCGTTCGCTTTATCGATCGCTTTGTCGATAACGTGAGCGGGTACTTGGTCTTTCTTCGCTTTAGCAATCAGGTGCTTAAGAGGTAGGTTCATGTCTGGGTCAGAGCTACCGTTCTTAGCCAGTACGTAAATCTCTTTACCGTATTTAGAATAAACTTTAATTTTTGCGCCTGCAGTTTTCGCCATTGAGGCCTTGCGCACTTCAAAACTTCTTCCCATCGGGATCTTCTCTCTGATTCAATTAACGGTGCAAATTCTAGCAAATTACTGCGTCATTTCAATTCAACAGCTTTGCTGGGTAAGGTTTATCTGCGTTTATGCGACACCCATTACCCGTTTGTATTTTTCTACAGACTGCTCAAACCAAGCCTTTTCTTCTGGATCACCTAGCTTCATTGCTTCTTCAACAATGGCTTCAGGGCCACATTTCGCTTGCTTCAATTTCCATACAAGAAACGATGCTTGCTTATCCAGTTCGATTTTATTTTTCTCACTGGGTGAAAGGAGTGAAAGGTTGATAGACATTATTAGCCTTCGTCTGTAATACGCTTGGCCGAGAAATATATCATAGAGCAGCCTCATAAAACCAATACTATGAGTAACAGAAAGGGTTTATGAGACAAGAAACCAAGCAAGTCGCTGATGCAGGTCAAGCTAGTTTGAGAGAAGTTATACCCTTGATGAGAAAGTATCGCTTATTCGACTCACCTAATGAGCCGAATAATTAGATAATCGCATCACAGAACCAAGAAAGACGCCTCCTCGAACCCCAAAAGTCTATTCACTCACGGCGAACACATCGCAACGTGAGGCGCAGATGAAGTCATTTTTGTGCAGACCTTTGATTGAGTGGCTCCACCAAGTGACGGTGACTTTGCCCCACTCCAGTAAGATCGAAGGGTGGTGAAACTCTTCTTCCGCCAATTCTGACACTTTGTTGCTGAATGCCCACGCTTGTTTGTAGTTCTTAAACTTAAACACCTTCTCAAGCTGTGGGATGCTGTCTCTCTCGATGATTTGCCAGTCAGACAACTCCAACAATAAAGACTGTTGCTCGTCTTTACTTAGGGCAATCGCGTCAATACTGCAGGCTTCGCATTGTTGTTCATTCAACATGTGTTGGTTCCTTGGGTTCAAAAAGTGGTGGTAGTAGCCCCGCGTCGATGGCGAGATCAGCTTGCTGTAATAGGTTTTCCTGACTGATTTGGAAGAGCTCAGACAGTTCGTCGATCACGTAATATTTCGGCTGCATGATGTCGATACGATAAGGCGTTCTTAACACCGTTTGCAGATCGAACCGCTCACGAACCGCCAAATCACCACCCAATGCATACATGGTTTCCGCCGGAGACGAGAGAATACCACCGCCATAAATTTTCAGTTTTTGTCCCTCTTTTACTAAACCGAACTCAACCGTAAACCAATACAAACGGGCAAGATAGGCGCGCTGTTTAGATGTGGCGGCTTGGCCTAGTTTTCCATAATGCTCAGTGAAAGCCGCGAAATCGGCATTGGTGAGCATGGCACAGTGGCCGAAAATTTCATGAAAGAAATCAGGTTCTTGTAAGTAATCGAACTCATCTCGCGTTCTCAGAAATGTCGCAACTGGGAATTTTTTATTAGCGAGCAAATCAAAGAATCGGTCGAAATCGATCAATGCGGGCACAGGCTGAACCTGCCAACCTGTTGTTTCCATTAGCACCTTGTTTATCTCTGGAAGCTGAGGGACTCTGTCTAATGGCAGATCCAGCAGGGTCAAACCGTGCAAATAAGCATCGCATGCGCGGTCATTAATGGCGTCCAGTTGCCTTTTCACTAAGTCGTGCCAAATGGCGTCTTCTTCGAGGCTCCACTCAACCCATCCCTCTTGGCTCACGGGCTTAGAATGATATTGAGTCATTACACACCTCCTTTCGAATGTCTCACTTTAAGCCTATCTCCACTCCTTATATCCGCCAATTTGCACGATTTTTCGAAACGGGCGATCGTGTAACATTTTATTTACACAATTCCAGCTACCCCTTATTTTGCTGATCTTTTGACTTTGTAAAACCTAAATACCAGACTGAAATCGTTAACATTTTGTTAAAGGTAAAGGAATGCACGAGAGCAATAAGCCAATTTGGCAACCCAGTGACCAGCGTATCGCACACGCCAACGTAACCCGATTTATGGATAACCTCGATCAACAAGACATATTCGAGCGGAAATTGAAAAACTACACGGAGATTCATCAATGGTCTGTGGAGCAACCGGAGTCGTTTTGGCAGAACGTGTGGCAGTTTTGTGGAATGGTGGGTTCGCAAGACTGTATTAACAAGGCAGAAAGCGAGCACATCAAAACTCTAGGTGAAAGTCGCTGGCAGCAGCCGAAATCGAATCGCGATGCGGTGTGGTTTCCGAATGCTCAAGTTAACTACGCCGAAAACTTGCTGCATTCAGCAAAAACGTTGCCAAACGAGATTGCGATTTGGTTTGAGAATGAGCGTGGCGAACAGCAGAGTTACACATGGAAAACCTTGCGTGAGGAAGTATCTAGCGTTCAACAATGGCTTGTCGATAGCGGCGTGGGGCAAGGTGATATAGTTGCTGCATATACGCCCTACCTGCCACAAACCGTTATAGCGATGTTGGCAACCACCAGCTTAGGGGCGATTTGGACATCGACCTCGCCTGATTTTGGCGTCGAGAGTGTGATTGAGCGATTTGGCCAAGTGAAACCTAAGGTACTGTTAACCTGTGATGGCTACACCTTCAATGGTAAAACATTTGATATGGCAGACAAGAACCGTGAAATCATCGAGCACTTAAACGCGCTAAAACAGGTGTGTGAGATCGGTTATTTGAAACCGACTCGTGATTTAGAGAAGAACAACGTTAAACATGATGTGTCACCTCAAAGCTGGCACAGCATCATTCATCACTATCAGCCACAACCTCTTCGATTTACTCGTGTCGGCTTCAATGATCCGCTGTTTGTGCTCTACTCTTCCGGTACCACCGGAAAGCCCAAGTGTATTGTTCACTCTGTTGGTGGCACTACCATCAACCACCTAAAAGAGCATCAGCTTCATTGCGATATTAAACCGAGAGATCGCGTGTTCTACTACACCACTTGTGGTTGGATGATGTGGAACTGGCACGTCTCTGCGCTCGCCAGCGGTGCTTGTTTGGTGATCTTTGATGGTAGCCCGGTTTATCCGCAACCTAGCGTTCTGTGGGATTTAGCGCAGCGAGCTGATGTATCGACATTTGGCACCTCAGCCAAGTACCTAGAGGCGATTGAGAAAGTGGAACTCTCACCGATCGACAGCCACTCTCTTCCCCACTTAAGAACACTGTGCTCGACGGGTTCAGTGCTCTACCCTGAGCAATTCGATTACGTCTACAAACACATCAAGCAAGACCTACATTTGGCGTCTATTTCTGGCGGCACGGATATTTGTGGCTGCTTTGTTTTAGGCAACCCTATCTCGCCGGTGTATCGTGGTGAGTGCCAACAGGCAGGGCTCGGCGTCGACATCAAGGTGTTCAATTCGTCTGGTCACAAGGTTAATCATGAACGTGGCGAACTGGTGTGTACCAACTCCCTACCCAACTTCCCTGTTGGCTTCTGGAATGACACCGGAGAGCGCTATCACAGCACCTATTGGGATAGGTTCGATAATGTGTGGCATCACGGCGATGAAGTCGCACAGAGCGTTCATGGTGGCTATCTGTTCTACGGGCGAGGCGACACCACACTCAACCCTGGTGGTGTGCGAATTGGTACTGCCGAGATCTACCAGCAAGTGAACACTATTGAAGGCATTGTGGATTCGATAGCAGTCGGAAAAGACATCGACCGCAACGAGCAGATATGGCTGTTTGTCCAACTGCAGCAAGGTGTGGATCTAGATGATGAGTTACTGACAGCCATCAAAAGCAAACTCAAATCATCCTGTTCACCAAGACACGTGCCAAGCCAGATATTTGCGATCAGCGACGTGCCAAAAACACGCTCTGGCAAACTGGTGGAGCTGGCAGTGAAACAGGTCATCAATGGTAAGAGTGTAGAAAACCTCGGGGCTATCGCTAACGCCGAGGTTTTGAAAGAGATAAAGCGTGTTGTTTCGCTCTAGTGTTGAGACATAAAAGAGCGTGACCTAGAAATAAAAAGGGAGCCTTGACTAGAGGTTCCCTTAAGTAACACCGACGATAGGGGGGAGGGGTGTTAATCTTCAGCCTTCAGGAGATATAGCAGAAGGTTTCTAAAATCGACTAGATGCGTCCTTCACTGCCACACATATGAATTTTGTCCATCACGACTTGCTTCATCGCTGCTTTGCCTGGAGTAATGTATTTACGTGGGTCGTTGGCATCGGGATGATCAGCAAAGTGCTGTTTTACCGCGTCAGAGAATGCAATTTTCAGCTCAGTCGCCACGTTGACTTTAGAAACTCCGAGGTCAATGCAACGACGAACCATTTCATCTGGTACACCTGACGCACCATGCAGAACGAGCGGAATATCAACCACAGATCGGATCTTGTCCAGACGAGAAAAGTCGAGTTTCGGTTCTGCTTTGTACAGACCATGAGCAGTGCCAATTGCCACAGCTAACGAATCAATACCGGTACGACGAACAAACTCAGCAGCTGATGCAGGGTCAGTCATTAACGCATCGGCAGTATCAACGATTAAATCATCTTCTTGGCCACCCAAACGCCCTAATTCAGCTTCAACGCTTGCATCAAAGCGGTTGCAGTATTGAACCACAGAACGCACGATGTCTATATTTTGGTCGAAGGCATGATGAGAGCCATCGATCATAACAGAGCGAATACCATGGCCCACCTTAGTGCGGATATCCTGCAGATCTTCATGGTGATCAAGGTGTAAAACGAGCGGAATTGAGTGTTTATGCGCAGCTTCTTTGCAGATACTGATTAGATAATCGGTGCCTGCATAGTCGTAGGTGCCTGGTGTGCCAGCAAGAATAACTGGAGAGCCCATTTCTGATGCTGTCTCAACAATAACCTGCACAGTTTCTAAGTTGTGAATGTTGAATGCAGGAACTGCATAACCACCTTGTTGAGCACGTTTTAACATTTCACGAGAAGAGATTAGATACATAAAGCCTCCTGACTTGGTACGGATTCAGTTTCGAATACAAGATGTCCGTTCACCCAAGTTTTAGTAATTGAGAAATCTGATTTAACTGCCACCATAGAAGCGCGTTTACCCACTTCTAAACTGCCTAATAAATGTTGTAAGCCTAGCGATTTAGCCGGTGTTAAAGAGGCCATCAACCATGCTTGTTCAAGTGGCAGGTTTAGCCACTTCTGAATGTTTTGTACCGCTAGCGGTAAGGTCAAAGTGCTACCAGCTAAGCTGCCGCTATCGGTGGTTACTACTCCATATTTCATGCGCACCGTGTACTCTCCAAGAGTGTAATCTCCATCAGGCATCCCAGTAGCACTCATCGAGTCTGTAATGAGCGTCATACGTCTACCACAGCAGCGATGTGCTATATCTATAGCTGCCGAATGCACATGGTGCCCATCAGCGATCATCTCTACATAGCTGTTGGGGTGGGTAAGGCCAGCTCCAACCACTCCGGGGTCACGGTGATGCAATCCACGCATACCGTTGTAGCAATGGACAATGCCATTCGCACCAGCCTCTAGAGCCTGCTGAACCTGCTCATAACTGGCATCGGTGTGACCAAGCATCACTTTTACATTGTGTTTTCGTAAATACCGGATAGCTTCCAACGCCCCTGGCTTTTCGGGAGCAAGCGCGACTGTAATTAATTGGTTATCACTGTAAGACATCCACTTATCGAGCTCTTCGACAGATAGATCTCTAAACCATGTGGTTGGATGTGCTCCGCGGTTTTTCTCCGTGAAGTAAGGCCCTTCTAAATACGCACCGAGGATTTCAGCACCGACAACACCCCGTCGCTTGCTTTTAGCCACTTGTTGAAGTGCAGCCCGAATTTTTGCCACTGGCGCAGTTACTGTCGTAGCAACGAACGCTGTGACGCCAAGGCTGGCAAAGTAACGTGACATTGTGTTCAAACTGTCATGGCTAGCATCCATAACATCGCAGCCCTTTGAGCCATGTACGTGACTATCAATCATGCCGGGAAGTAAACTAACATCACCTAAATCAATAAAATCTATATGCTTCTGAGGTTCAAATGGCTCGATAGCGTCAATAATCCCCTCGCCATTAATAGTGATTAAGGCATTGGTAAGCCAAGTCTCACCGTGTAATATCCGCTGAACTCGATAGCTATTGCGCACATTCGTGTGTCGTTCAGATCCCATCTTCTTCTACCGTATCTGTAATTGGTGCTCTTTGTTCCATTTCCGCAGCCAATGAAGTAATTCCTCTATACCCACATTCGACAGCTTGCTTGCGAAACTCGATCAGACTAAGCTCATCGCGTTCAAGTAACATTTCCGCAGCCATCTGCATGTTTGTCCCTGTGACCACTTCAATGTCGTCTCTTTTCTGACTCAGAAGAGATGCGGTACGAAATGGTGTGCCTCCCAGCAAATCAGTCAGAAAAACAATGCCTTCTCCAGAATCAATTTCTTTTATCGCCTCTCGCATTGCCTTTTCAAGCTGTGATGTAGTTGCCTCTTCCGGGAAGTCGATAAACCTAAACTGAGGCTGTTCGCCAATGACTTGGAATACTGCTTTTGCTAGACCAGACGCGAACCCACCGTGACCAGATAAAATTACTGCAATCATTTCTATTTCCCTTATTAGGGCCGATTACTCAGCCCCTGTTAATCATGTGGAGGTAAGTTTTATAAGAAGCCCATAAAGCGACCTACTACACCCAGAGCGACAGTCAGGCCAATCAGTTTGAGCGGACTCCAACCTCGCTTAACCAAGGCGTACATTGTCAGGGTATAAACAAGTGGTAAGAACGCTGGCATCAGTTTGTCGATAACATCATCTTGTAGTTTTACTACTGCGTCGCCCGCGGTAATTTCAGCTGTTGTTGACAGGCGGACATAAGTTGCAACCAATGCGCCGATGACCGTCATTCCGACCATAGATGCGGCGTGTCCCACCTTCTTGGTATTAGCTTTAATCACTGGAATGGCCGCTACTCCCATGCGGTAGGCGTAATGTGCCAGACCAAAACGAAGACCGAAGTGCACCACGTTAAACAAAACGAAAAAGAACACTGCCCCCATAATTGAGCCCTGGAGTGCAAGGTCAGCACCGATGCCACCACAGATAGGTAATAGTGTTAACCAGAACATCGCATCACCGATACCACCCATTGGCGCACCGACTGCAATCTTGGTGCTTTGGATACTGTTGATGTTCTGCTTTGAGCGCTCCATTGCCAGAATGATACCCATTACAAATGTCACCAAAAATGGGTGTGTATTAAAGAACCCCATGTGACCTTGCATCGCTTTAGAAAGGTCAGCTTTATTTGTGTGTATCTTCTTCAGCGCTGGTAGCAGACCATATAACCAGCCAGAAGCCTGCATACGCTCGTAGTTAAAAGAGGCTTGGAGCAACAATGAGCGCCATGCCATGCTGTTGATGTCCGCTTTGGTTAGCTCAGCGCCAATTTCTTTGTTTTCATATTCATCTGCGCTAACACCAGGAGCTGGCTGCACATCAGCGTTTTGTTTACGAAGGTCTAGTTCGTTGCTTACATTAGATTCCATCTTCAAAGTCCTCAGCGGGTGCAGTTACAGGAGTTGGTTCTGTTTTACGAATAAAGTCGATGATTGCCATCGCTGTCGCGGCGGCCGCAATCGCAAGAATTGGGAGTTGTACCCAAGCTGCCGCAACGAAACCTAAGATGAAGTAAGGGATGTAAGCATTCTTCATCATGATCTTCATCAGTACTGCGAAACCAATAGCTGGCATGATGCCGCCGGCAACACCTAGGCCGTCGATAAGGTCTTTTGGTAGGACTTCAACGATTTTTCCAGCGTGCTCTGCACCAAGGTAGGTAGGTAAGAAAGCACATAAAAAGTAGAATGAACCTAGTACGGAAAGCGCCATATAGTTCACGCGTTCAATACCGTCGGTATCTGCGTTTTGTGCAAACTCATCACACTTAGACATAACAGCTGACATTGCAGAGAACAGTAGGGTGATACCCATTTGAACTGCAACCGCAAAAGGAACAGCGACACCAACCGCGACATTAGGCTCAACTTTAGTGGTAATTGCGAAAGCCGTACCAACGATAGTACCGATGATAACGTTTGGTGGCTGAGCGCCAGCAAGCGGAGCTAGACCCATCCAGATCAGTTCTAGCGTACCACCGACTAAAATACCGGTTTGCAAGTCGCCTAAAATTAGACCAACAAGCGGACCAAGTACTACTGGACGGTGGAAGTGAGTCAGACCGTTGAACATATCAAGGCCCGCAAAGAAGGCTAGGATGCCGAGCATCACCGCCTGTAAGAGTCCTATTTCCATGATTGGTGTCCTTATTATTAGATAAGAGTAAAAATGTCAGTTGCACTTTCAGTTGGTACACCTTGAATTGTGCATGTCACCCCAAGTGCTTTTAGTCGTGCAAATTCCGCCACATCTTCAGCATCAACTGAAACTGTTTTAGCAATTTGTTTTTTACCTTCGGCGTAGTGCATGTTACCTACGTTGATACTGCTAATTGGTAAGCCGCCTTCGACCAATTGACGGAAATCTTTTGGAGTACGACAAACCAATAGAATGCGCTGACGAACAGCCGCTTTATGGATGGTTTCGATAGCCTTTTTTACTGTCCAGAAACGGATTGCGATACCATCAGCGATGACCATTTCCATTAGGTTTTGTTGAATAGTGTCTTCTGCTACTTCATCGTTAACGACAACTATAATATTGGCATCTGCAAAACCCACCCACTGCACACCTACTTGCCCGTGAACAAGGCGTTCATCAATACGACTTAAAACGATATTTGGCATGGTCTAATTTCCTTATAGAACTCTTTACTGATTGAATGGGTATATTGTGACGCCTTGCACCACACGGTTAACTTCACCAGTTGGGCATGGGTTATCTGGTCCCAAACCAAGTTGGAGTGATTTTTCACATGCCAACATTTGGCAGAACAAAATGAAGGGGAAGCACAGCCACTGATCGCCAAAGCCTAATACCCCAAGTTCAAAAACCCCTTCTTCATTGAGCGCGACTTCTGAGATAGCAACATGGCCGAGAGCCTGTTTGTCTCGACGGATTTCATTGAACAGGTCCATATCGTATTGACGCGTGTACGACTTGCTAGAAAGTAGCTGAATAACTAATGCTTTGTCGTTAATGGTAAATTTGGGACCATGACGAAAACCTAACGATGAATCGAAAGTCGTCATCACTTTACCCGCGCTGAGCTCCAACGATTTCAATGAAGCTTCTCGCGCTAAGCCGGAAAAGCCACCGCTGCCTAACACAACCAGGCGTTCATAAGGCATGCATGCCAGTGCTTTAATAGCTGGTTGCCACTGTTTTAGCTTGTCTTCACACAAGGTTGCTGTCGCGGCTATTTGTTCATTCCATTGGCTTGGCGACTGCCCACCAAGTAGCGTCAATGTCGCCATCAACATGCAACTGAAACTAGAGGTCATTGCGAAACTTTTATCGTTGGAGCCTTCAGGCATCAGCATGCAGTAAGCATTATCAGCAGTTTGGGCATAATGAGAGAGCCTCCCTTCTCCATTACAGGTTAAAAACAGGTGGTGGCAGTCACTAACCAATTGTTCGACCAGTGCCACTGCGGCGACGCTTTCAGGACTATTGCCAGAGCGTGCATAAGAGACAAGCAGGGTCGGACGAGATGGGTCAAGGTACTGCTCAGGATTTGACACTAAATCGGTCGTTGGAATTGACGTCACTTGGAAACCAACTCCTTGTTGAATAAACGGCGCGGCTGCATCACCAACAAAAGCTGACGTACCTGCACCTGTCAAAATGATGCGTAAGTCAGAGTGTTGTAACAGTGGATTCAAAAATGCACTTACCGCATCATGTTGTTGCTCCAAAATATCGGCCAATGCACGCCATAAGCGTGGCTGATGGCTGATTTCTTTCGCTGTATGAATACCATTATGTTGCTCTAGCCATGGCTGTTCGTAGCCTAAAAATAGGTTCATTAAATCGTCTCCTTACAAACCACTGCATTTGAATAACAGGCTGCGGAATAGACCTCAGTCACTTCCATAACCTTGTGAATTACGATGTCAGCGGGATGGTTTTCAATTTGATTTTGAGAAATGGCCTTAGCCTGATTTGGCAAATATTGGCTAAGGATCGTTACTGGCAACGGACTGGCAGCCAGGTTGTCAAATAAAGCCTTCTGCGATGCTTTCACTTCTGGATGAGTCCAGTAGTAACGAATGCGATCGCTCAGGCTGTAGCTGCAATCAAGGAATTGCTGGTGGCCTTTGCTTGAGTAGTGTGAGCGCCAATAACTTGGTTGTTCATGCATTACCTGTTCAATGGTGTCACGTAAATGCGAAGAGTGATGAGTTCCCAGCCATTCTTTTTCGGCGCGTTCAAGGCCATAGAGAGCTTCACGCAAAGCAAATGTCAGAGCAGGACCCACTTTAAGAATGGCGAAATGGTCACCCACTAGTTGGTGGTAGGCTGGTGGGTTCTGGTAGTCGGTAGAGTGAGCTTCAAACACAAGGTGTGGCTGACTATCGATCATCTTACTCAGTGATTGAGCCTCATGACTTCGATAGTGGTGCACCATATGGTGGTCAAACTCAACGCCCGGCTGAACAACTAAAGCAATAACTCGCGGCCAGACATAACCAAGTCCAGCATCGCTGAATGCCCGATGATGAGCATCCAATGTTGCCAACGCCTTCTCTGGCTTAGTCACTTCGATACACTCTTCCTGCAGCGAGTCAAGTGCACCGCCTGGAGTAGGTACTTCCGTTCCAACTACATAAACAGGCGCTTCACCGCCAATACTTTTCCATGCCTGCTCCGCAACCACACACAGCTTTGCGGCACGATCTGCCATTAGTTCTTCACTAAGAGGCAGTTGGTCATCAACACAAGGCATTGAACAGTCGAGGTGAATTTTCTTAAATCCTGCACAAACATAGTCATGTATCATCTGAGCTGAATATTCCATTGCCTGACTTGAAGATAAGTTTTGCCAACAGTTTGGGCCAAGGTGGTCACCACCCAACACAACTTTATCTGCAGGAAAATTGAGACGTTCAGCTAAAGAGAACACATGGCTAGAAAAATCTTGCGGTGTCATTCCGGTGTAGCCACCAAATTGATTCACCTGATTAGACGTCGCTTCTATGAGCACCAATTGTTTATCTTGTGCCGCTTGTTTAATGGCGGCTTCAAGAACTAGCGGGTGCGCCGAGCAAACAGAGTAAATACCAGTTGATTGGCCTTGCTTATGCTGTTCAATTAAAGAAAGTAACGCTTTCATATTTATTCCTAGTTAACAGTTTGATCGGCAATAATCACTTCAACACCCATTTCAATGAGCGCTCGGTGCGTTGCGTGGGGAATATTGCTATCGGTTACCAATACATCGATTTGGTTTGCTGCGCGGATCATACAAAAGCTCTTTCGCCCAAATTTGCTTGAATCCGTAACAGCAATAATTTGGCGAGCGACTTCGCACATAGATCGGTTAACTTGTGCTTCTTGAGAGTCCGGCGTGGTCACTCCAGCCTGTAGATCGAATCCGTCCACGCCCAGGAACAGCTTGTCAAAAAGGTAAGAGCGGATTTGTTGCTCTCCATGATTTCCAATCAATGAACAAGACGCTCGGCGAAGGCTTCCACCGACAACATGAAGGTCGATGTTTTCGAATTTACTAAGTTGATAAGCAGTATTGAGTGCATTGGTCATGACAACCAATTGTTGCTTGTTCATCAAATACTGAGGCATAAGACCTATTGTGGTACCTGAATCTAAGATAACCGCCTCACCATCGTGAATAAGATTCGCTGCTACTTGAGCAATGGATTGCTTGGCACTGCGATTAAGCTGATCTTTGCGGTACAAAGGTTGGTCAAATGCAAAGTTAGGGTTAAGCGTTGCGCCACCATAACAACGAAATACGCAGCCTTCTTTTTCGAGCAAATTGAGGTCATGTCGAATCGTGACTGCGGAAACATTGTACTGGTCTGAAAACTCATCCACTTTGCCTGAGCCATGGCTACGTATGTGCGCCATAATTTGCTGTCTTCGTTCTGCACTGCTCATATACGAAACCTCTTACGTTTCATTTCACTTTAAGCATGAAATGTTTCGACTTTCTTTTGGTTGGTATTAAAGCAGGACAAATAATAAAAAAGTGAAACCTAGATCACAGCCAATTAGCTTTCGATTTCAGGCTAAAAAACCTTTCACTTTAGGATAAGTGAAAGTATTTACTTTCACTTATGATTGAGGATTACGCATTGAAAGAGCCATAAAGGCTGACTTTCGCAATTTAACAAGTGAAAGAGAGTGAGAAACTGACTCGATTGGTGGAGTTTCGAAGCCCAGCCTGCGTGAGATCACAAACTGGATTATCTGCTGATATTTTTGTGGTTAGCGAAATGCAAAACCAGCCTCGTTCAGGCTGGTTCTATTCGTTCTTGTAGCACTGATTTGGCTAAAAGGTAGGAAGTTGGAAAGCTGAGTTAATCCACTATTCGCACATCAACACCAAGATCAGTGAGCTGGTCGACGTAAGTCTGAGGAATTCCGCTATCTGTGATTAGCATGTTGATCTGCTCAGGACTAGCAATCAGACAAAAGCTATGGCGATCAAACTTCGATGAGTCTGTCACTGCAATCACAGTTTGTGCTGCTTCAAGCATTTTTCGATTGATGTTTGCTTCACCTTGATGAGGAGTTGTAATGCCAGATGTCTTGTCAAAACCATCAACCCCTAAGAACAATTTGTTGAATCGAAAAACCGTCAAAAAGTCCTCGCCGCCTGTCCCATGTACCGAGTAAGAATTGTCACGCATAGTTCCCCCCGTGACCATAACTGATACATTACTTTGATTAGCAAGATGGTAAGCGATGTTAATACCGTTAGTCATAACAACCAAATCTTGCTTCCCTTCCAGATGATAAGCAATTTGCTCTGTAGTCGAGCCTGAATCAAGAATGACTTTGTCACCGTCTACAATCAGTGATGCTGCATACTCTCCTAGCTTCGCTTTAGTATTGTTGTTGAGCTGCTTTTTATCATTGAGTGGTCGCTCAAAGGCAAACTGATTATTGAGCACAGCACCGCCATAACACCTTTTTAAACAGCCTTTCTTTTCTAGATAGTTAAGGTCATTGCGAATCGTAACCTCTGAAACATTGTACAGTTCCGAAAAATGGTTAACTTCACCTTTTTGGTGAGTTTGAATGTAGTGAAGGATCTCTTCACGTCTTTGAGCCGAGGTGGTCATAGGGGAACGTTCCGACAAGTAATCATTTGCTCTAACTAATTTCAACAGAGCACCATAACAAGCACCTTACTCCATGATGTAATGCGGTGTCACCCGACAAGTTAGCTAGTGACACCCTTCTTTCAGGCATTTCATGATAGTTCTTCACGTCTCGTTGCCGTGTGACTTAAATCGTCGACGGCCGCTGCCGATTGAAAACCCATAACTTCGTGAAGCAAGCAACGGGAGAAACACTGAACACTTTAAGCCGCTCTTGATTTGCCGATACGTGTAATTACATTCGGCTAATCTAGAAGTAGGGCGCAAGTACGCTTCAGGCACAATAAATGACAATAGAGACATCGTATTTTTTCAATGAATCATACGACTTATACCTAGACCTAAAAGGACCGAGCTGCGTCTTAAATCAGCCTTTGAAAAACTATTTTCGCCAATAAAAACCGAATCAAAACCGAATCAAAACCGAATCAAAACCACTATTTAAGCTAATGTCCTCCCCGCTTCAATTTGGCTCCGTATCTTTTCTAAAGCTCTTAATGCGATCTGAACGTCATATTTAAAACAAAATTTGAAAATTAATCATTTTATAGCCAGAGATAATATTCACTAAAGACGAATCATTTATACAAAAAAAGAGTCCACTACTGGATTGTATCCAAGCTTATGGAATATTTAATCGAATTACAATAACTCCCGTTTCCACAGCTCCATTTCTAGTGAAATGATAATTTGATAGCTATCACATTTAGAACAGTTATTTTCCCATACTATCTCGGCATGTTAATTACTTAAGAGTAATTAAAAAACTAGTCACTCCTATTAATAAGATTGAATTTAATTAGAAACAAGCGGTTAATCCCTACGTAAAATAAATAAAATAATTATTAAATGATCGGAGACATTATCATGCGCATAGTATTAGCTTTAGGCGGTAACGCTCTTTTAGCAAGAGGCCAAGCATTAACGGCTGAGAACCAACGTGAAAATATAATCAAATCAGCGGCGAGTATTGCTGCGATAGCACGCGAGCATGAGATTGTTATCGTTCATGGTAATGGCCCACAAGTAGGTTTGTTGATGGAACAAAACGCGGCTTATAGCGAATATTCGCCAGAGACGACACCATACCCAATGGATGTACTCGGCTCTCAAACCTGTGGCATGGTGGGCTACATGTTACAACAAGAGCTCAGAAACATTGACCCTGAATTAGACGTAGCAACGCTAGTCACGCAAACTGAAGTATGCAAAAAAGACCCTGCGTTTGCTAACCCGACTAAATTTGTTGGCCCTGTATATACAGAGCAACGAGCTAAAGAATTAATGGCTCAAAGCACAATGCAGTTTAAAGCTGATGGCGAGTACTACCGACGCGTTGTGCCTTCTCCTATGCCAAAAAGCATTGTTGAAATTCAGCAAATTGAAACACTTCTAGATACAGAAAACCTTGTTATCGCTTGTGGCGGCGGCGGTGTTCCCGTGAGTATTGAGCAAGGTAAGAGTACTGGCGTAGAGTGCGTCATTGACAAAGATCTTACGGCTGAATTACTGGCTGAAAAAATCCATGCCGACTTATTTATTATCTTAACCGATGGTTCGATTTTCCGTAACTACGGTAAAGAAGACCAAGCAGAAATGAAGCAAGCAACGCCTACTGGTTTAGCAGAATTTTCATTCCCTGCTGGTTCTATGGGGCCAAAAATTGATGCCGTTTGTAAATTCGTTGAAGCTGGATTGGGTAATGCGGCGATTGGTTCATTATTTGATTTAGATAAAATAATCACCAATGAAGCTGGTACTCTGATTACAAAAGGCGAAGGTATTGTTTATTACTAAAGTTATCGAGAGATAACCATCACTAATATAAACCCATTAAACAGGCCTCTTATTTAATAATAATGAGGCTTATTTTATTCGGACCGTTTAATACTAGATGAGATAAATATTCATAAAATTGGAAATTAAACCTGAAAAGAATGAATACATAATATCTTTAAATATACCAAATCGTAATTATAACGTAATTTAATCCAAATAACGTTTCCAGTTCATTGAAAAGAATTCAATACGTTCACATCGGTGCATTCGCATCCGCTTGGTTCTCTGGCATCGCCTCGATAAAAGCGGGTAACTGGTTACACGCTTCGACAATCGAGTTAATTAACGGATACGGCGACATATCAACGCCAAAGCGCAGCGCGTTATACACCTGCGGCACCAAGCAGATATCGACAATACAGGGAGAATCCGAGAGGCTATACACCGAGTCACCATGTGTTTTCCTGTGCTTAGTCAGTTTCTCTTCTAACGCCGAAAAACCTTGGCTCATCCAATAGTGTAGCCAGTCCATTTTTGCCTCTGGCTCACACGACAACTCTCGCTCCAAGTACTGCAACACACGCAAGTTATTAAGAGGATGAATTTCTATCGCAATATCCTGAGCCATCGCCAACGCTTGATAGCGCAGTGGTATTTGCTCAGGAATCAACAAGGAGTCTGGGCTGCTTTCACACAAATAGTGTTCATCGAGATATTGAAGAATAGCCAGTGACTGATTGAGTTGAACTTCACCATCCACCAGCACGGGCACTAATTCACTGGCGTTGAGATCACGATATTGTGGGTCATGCTGCTCGCCGCCATTACGCACCAAGTGCACCGATTTAGACTCATAGTTGAGTTGTTTTAGGTTCAACCCAATACGTACTCGATAGGCAGCCGAAGAGCGCCAATAACCGTAAAGTATAATGTTCTTGTTCACGATGCTCTCGCTCATACAGAAATCCTATTACGTGGACTATAGCGCTCGATATTGACTGACTTTCTGGTCAATCGCGCCAAAAATGGAGTCACCCGCTACATCGAACATCTCAAGCTTGATCGAGTCACCAAACGACATGAATTGAGTCGACGGTTTGCCATCTCGAATCGTCTCTATCATGCGTACTTCAGCAATGCATGAATAGCCTACACCGCCCTCAGCAATTGAGGTGCCGTGGTCAGTACCTTGTTTATTGGAAACCGTGCCCGAGCCAATGATTGCACCGGCCGATAGTGGGCGAGTTTTCGCAGCATGGACTACTAGTTCAGCAAAGTTGAAAGTCATATCGACGCCCGCATTCGGACAACCAAAAGGTTGGTCGTTGTAGGTCGATATCAACGATAGATGTACCTTGCTGCCTTTCCATTGCTCGCCAAGCTCATCAGGTGTTACCGCAACCGGGGAGAACGCCGAAGAAGGCTTAGACTGGAAGAAACCAAAGCCTTTCGCGAGCTCAGCCGGAATCAAACCGCGCAGCGACACATCGTTCACCAACATCAGTAATCGAATCGACTCGTGCGCCTGTTTAGCACTGGCACCCATTGGCACGTCACCGGTGACAATCGCAACCTCACCTTCGAAATCGATGCCCCACTCGTCGCTGGCAAACTCGATGTTGTCACGAGGGCCGATAAAGGCATCTGAACCGCCTTGATACATTAATGGATCGACCCAGAAGCTTTCTGGCATTTCAGCACCACGTGCTTTACGCACCAATTCAACGTGGTTTACATACGCGCTGCCATCAGCCCATTGATAAGCACGTGGCAGAGGCGATTCACAATACTGAGGTGCAAACACTTCACTGCCTGTCACATGCCCGTTGTTTAACGAGGTGTATAACTCTTCTAACTGAGAAACAACGCTGTCCCAGTTATCCAATGCTACCTGCATGGTGGGTGCAAGGTGCATCGCATGGAAGATTTCAGTGGCAGCCACACATTGTTTGAGATCTTTGCTCACGACCATCAATAGACCATCGCGAGTGCCATTTTTCTTGCTTGCTAATTTCATCCTTGTTGCCCCTTACTTCTCTTGCCAACTGTAGACATATTCTTTGTTCTCAACGCTATCGAGTTCGTCAGAGAACTGCAGTGCATGGCGAGTATCAATCATCACCGCCACTTCGTCGGTAAACTTCTTCTTATGCGCCTGACCTGCCTTAAAGGCTTTAGGGTGAGGTCCATGCGTGAAGCCTGCTGGATGGAAAGTCACCATGCCCGCTTCAATATTGTCACGGCTAAAAAAGTCACCAGCGTGATAGAAGAGTACTTCGTCGTAGTCGTCATTGTTGTGGTAGAACGGCACTTTCAATGCACCTGGATCGCTCTCAATCGGGCGTGGTACAAAGGTGCACACTACAAAGCCTGCGCCAACAAACGTCGTATGCGCAGATGGTGGCAAGTGGTAGCGATGTGACATCAGCGGTCTGATATCGCGCCAATTCACTTTCACCACCGCTAAGTCGCCATGCCAGCCAATTGCATCCAATGGATTGAACGGATAGGTGATCACGCTGACTTTGTCGTGGCGCTTCACCTGAACCTGAGTCTGGTTTTCAGAATACTGAGCGCGAAATTGATCATTGATTGAAGGAATGTCGAGCACCGCAGGATCAAACACCGCGTGATTACCGACCATGCCTTTCTCTGGCAAGGAGTAAGCCGCGTCTGTGTTCTCAATCATCAAGATAAACATCGGCTCGCTTGGCTCTAAACGCCAGTTGGTCGAGCGCGGGATCATCACGTAATCCCCTTCACTCACCACTAGATGACCATAGTCACAATAGAGATCGGCGCTGCCTTGATGAATGAACAGCAGCTCATCGCCATCGGAGTTACGCACCAAGAAATCCATCTTCTCATCCATGCGCCATACGCGGATTTTGCAGTCTGCGTTATGCAAAAGATGAGGCACCGCCCAAGGGGTTATCTGGCTAGCTTTCTCCACCAGCGTAAAATCAAAAGCGCGAGGGCGCAAATCACCCTCCCACTCCGACCAACCTGTTGGGGCATGTTGGTGATGAAAATGAGCGGCAGGGCCGAAGAATCCACTTCGGCCCGCCTCTCGCTCATAAATTGCCTCTTCAGGGAAGTCGGCGTGCGCTTGTTTAGAGCACACCCCTTCCCGGTGAGGAAACGAGATCCATTTATGCATCGTCTAATACTCCTCGACGAATCTGGTCCTCTTCAATCGATTCAAACAGCGCCTTGAAGTTACCTTCGCCAAAGCCTTCATTGCCTTTACGCTGAATGATTTCAAAGAACACAGGCCCAATTACCGTCTGTGTGAAAATTTGCAGCAAGATGCCGTCTTTGGTCGGCGCGCCATCAATCAGAACGCGTAAGTCACGCAACAGATCAGTGTCTTCCCCGTGGCCTTTCACACGATCGTCAACTTTCTCATAGTAGGTATCTGGGGTTGGCATAAAGTCCATGCCGCGATCACGCAGAGTCTTCACCGTTTTGTAGATGTCATCGGTGGCGAGTGCGATGTGTTGGATACCTTCGCCGTTGTATTCGCGAATAAACTCTTCGATTTGTGATTTGTCGTCCGAAGACTCATTGATAGGGATACGGATTTTGCCACACGGTGAGGTCATGGCGCGGCTCACAAGGCCTGTCAGCTTGCCTTCAATGTCGAAGTAACGAATCTCACGGAAGTTACCAAGACGCTCATAGAACCCAGACCACACATCCATATTGCCTTGCTTAACGTTGTGCGTGAGGTGGTCGATTTCATACAAGCCAACATTAGCTTCTGCCATGCGCTGTTCTGCATCATCATAAAATCGGAAGTCAACATCATAGATACTCTGCTTACCATAACGATCCACAAAATAGAGCAGGCTTTCACCGATGCCGTAAATGGCAGGAATGCTCAGTTCCATCGGCCCTATTTCCGTTTTGTACTCTTCACCGCCGCCCTTAAACGCTTGCTCCATTGCAGCGGTTGCTTCGTTGACACGAAAAGCCATGCCACAGACCGATGGCCCATGCACTTTAGCGAACGCTTCCGCTTGGCTGTGAGGCTGTTCATTGACGATAAAGTTGATGTCACCTTGTCGATACAGCCAAGCCTCTTTTGAGCGGTGCTTGGCGATCTCAGCAAAACCAAGTGACACAAACAGCGCTTTAAGTTGCTCAATTCCCTTGTGGTCAACGGCCGTGTATTCAACAAACTCGAATCCATCCGTGCCAAGCGGGTTGTATGTATCCACCATGAACTTTCTCCTTGTACCTATCGGTTTTGTGTTGTGTTGTGTATTTTTTGTCCTTAATTAAATTTGGCCCACAAGCCGAGATAATGGAATGGGTGGAGGAAAATGGGCAATTTCGATGAAATCCTGTCAGTTTGTAAAATATTTGTTACACACAAACTGTCAAGACAAGAAAGTGAGTGCTATCAAGGGATTGAAATATGGTGGTTTGATTTACAGCAGAGCAAGAGATGTTACTGAATTGTTACATGCATCCTTTTGTCAGCTAAGGTAATAAATCGAACATTAGACTGAAGATGCAAAAAAGCCGCTGTAGTCAGCGGCTTGATGAGTTCTAGAGCGAACCTAATTCGACTATAAGATTCGTGTTAATCCCAGTTGAGAATCGACCAATTCGGTTGATCGGCTAACGCTTTCAAACGCGGACATGGGTTTACCAAGTAAGCAAAATCAGCGTGTTCACACAAAGGTAAGTCGTTGATTGAATCGGTATAAAAGTGAATGTCTGAGTAGTTAGTTTCTTGATTGTCTAACCACTCTTTTAAACGGGTGACTTTACCTTCACGGTAGCTTGGCACACCTGATATTTGAGACGTGAAGCGGCCTTGGTTTTCTACCAAATCGATACCGAGTGCGTTCTCAATACCAATCTTACAACCGACCGCTTCCACTAAGAAAGTCACGCTGGCAGAGATGATCAACATGTCGATATCATCATTCTCAAGCTGCTCAATCAAAGGTTTCGACTGCTTGAATTGCTTAGGTAAAATATGCTTCTCGACACACTCTTCCACCAAAGTAGTAACTTGCTCTGTTGGCATGTTCGCGAGTGGCTGCATGGAAAATGTTAGGTAATCTTCCATGTTCAATTTGCCTTCCGAATACAGGCCCATTAAACGCTTATCTTCATCAATAAAGTTGGGCGCAGTGGCAATGCCCTTTTCAACCAAGAACTCATTCCAAAGCATCGCTGCATCGGCATTGATCAGCGTTTCATCCATATCAAATACATACAAAGGTTTGAACATCTTAGGCTCTCACAGGTTGAGTTTCGTTAAGGTTAAAAAGGAGTTCTAGTTGGCTGCATGCTATAACTGGATTGTGACATTAAGAGCATATTTTAGTGGCAGTTGTATTTCACGGCTATGACAATCAACACATGCTTGTTTTTAAATACAACAGCTTATGGATTCAATCAGTATTGATACGCGACGTATTTAACTATATGTATTTAACTAACTATGTGTATTTAGCTAACTAGATGTATTAGCTAACCAAGTGCTCATTAGCAAAAAAAAGAAACTCCGACTGATTCTGTCGGAGTTTCTTATAGAGTTGGATATGCTTTAGCGAGACATCAGCTAATTGAACTTAAACGATTTTCTGCTCATTTTCCTTGCTCGACTCAGTTCCTTTCGACAAGAAACTGGCAACGATCTCTCTCAGTTTCCCTTGATTGACGGGTTTTGGTAAAAATTCATCCATACCCACATCGAAGCACAAATGCTTATCTCGTTGCACGACGTTGGCCGTCAGCGCAACGATCGGAATGTGTTTAGAGGTTCCTTCTTCGAGCGCTCGGATCTGCTTGGTCGCTTCGAAACCATCAAGAACTGGCATCTGGCAATCCATAAAAATCATCTCGTATTCGTTGGCCTGGAATTTCTCGACACCAATTTCACCGTTGTCTGCAATATCCACCTCAAACCCCAGCTTCTTAAGCATCATTTTGGCGACTTGTTGATTCACTCTAGAATCTTCAACGACCAAAACCTTACCACTAAACGGAGCAGCCACTGGTTTTGGCTCTTCTTTGATTGGAGCTTGTTTGTCTATTTGTGTCGTTCTAACAGAAGCAGATGTCGTAGCTTCAACAGAACCCGATGGTTTGGTTAATGGCACGGGTTGATTATCTTTAAACGCTACCTCACCTCGATTTGGATAGGTAAAGATTGAGGTATCAGCCGATCTCGCCAGGACTTCACTCAGCGTCCATTTAAGCTGATTATCTTGATAAGGGCGAGCAATGTATGCAACAAAACCCACTTGTTTGGCGCGTGCTTCATCCTGTTTTCGAGGATCGGCAGAAATCATCACTAGCTTCGGACAAGCTTTGTCAAAACGCTCAATCAAACTTCTTGCTAATTGGAATCCATCAATAGACGGCATCACTTTATCAATCAGCACCAGATCATAAGGCAACGACTTCGCCACAGACTCTGAAACAAGCTCTAACGCTTGAGTGGCGGTTTCACAGCACTCAGACTTAACGCCGAATGATTGAAGTTGTGTTGAGGTAATACGCATGTTCAACTGGCTGTCATCAACCAAAAGTACCGAGACTTTATTAAAATCGATGTTGCTCTCGTCAACGTCTAAGCTCGGGTCAAAGTCAGCGGTAAAGTAGAATGTACTTCCCTTACCTACGACACTGGTTAGCTCAAGCTTACTGCCCATTAAGGTCACGATCTTATCGCATATCGTAAGACCAAGCCCCGTGCCTCCGTAGATGCGGGTGGTGCTACCGTCGGCTTGTTGAAACTTATCGAATACCGATTGTTGCTTGTCTTCTGCGATACCAATACCACTATCGGTCACCTCAAATTTCACTCTGAGCTTTTGTTCCGGCTCTATGACTTCTTCTAAACGAAGTGAGAGCATGACATGACCATGTTCGGTAAATTTGATGGCATTGCCAACTAGGTTATTCAGTACTTGTCTTAACTGAGTACCATCGCCAATCACCATGGTTGGGATCTTAGGATCAATCGCCAGTTGGAATTTGAGCCCTTTTTGCTCGGCTTTAACTCTGAAGGTCGACTCTACGTCGGCAGCAATACCCATCATTTTCATCGGTTCTTGCTGAAGCTCTAAACGACCCGCTTCAATCTTCGAGTAGTCGAGAATGTCATTGATTAAATCGAGTAGAGTAAGCGAAGAGGTGTTGAGCATGTCGACATACTCTTTTTGCTCTTTCGGCATATCCATTTCAGAAAGCAGTGATGAAAGCCCGATAATCCCGTTCATTGGAGTGCGGATTTCGTGGCTCATGTTGGCAAGAAATTCACTCTTGTTGCGGTTCGCTACCTCTGCAGTATCTTTGGCTTTTTCCAATTCTTGGTATTGTTGACGAATACGTTCAATCGACTGATTGTAGCTACTCTCTAGTGTAGAGATCTCATCACTGTATGTAGAGTTAGTGGGTGTTAGAAATCGCGGTTTGTTGTCTTCAACCTGTTGATGGTTGATCTGAGAAGACATGGTCATTAAGCGCTTAACTACAAGGCGGTAGACGATGGTTAAACATACCAGAGACAATAAGAAGATTTTAACTGCTTCGAAGGCGAGCAATAATAACACCCGGTCTTCAAAGTCGTTGAGAATCATACTTAGATCAGACTGCACCGTGAGCGTCGCCAGTTGGAACTCTGAGCCTCCCATCTGATGCACCATATCCCAAGATTGAGAATAAGACTGACCGGACGTCTGTTGACCTAATTCTAAAATTTTTTCATCGGGGCTTTCTATTAACAGATAACTGACCGAGGGTAAGCGGGAGATACCTTCAGCTTGCACAAACAGTTGCTCTCGGTCTTCAACCCACAAACTGGCGGTTAAGCCAGAAAGATAACCATCCTTAACTTGTTCGATCTGAGAACTGATAAAAGAAACTCGATTTTGGTACTCCACATACAAACCTAGACCTGTCACTATGACTGTGAATAAGGTACTGATTGCGATGATTACCCCGATCAACTGTCGGGAGAGTCCAATATAGCGTTTTCCTTTATTCACCATACAAAAATTACCATTATTGTTATCCTAGCAAACTACAATTACTCAACTAGTATAATAGTAGTCATTCATCAAATAACTAGGGAAGGTTATGAAAAAACATCTAATAGTTGCATCCATAGTCAGTTTGTTTTCAAACAGTTATGCTTTTGCAAGCGAACCTGTTCACTACTACATTATTGCAAGCCAAGCGCAACCTTTTCAGATCGAAACTGACGGGTCATCTCACAGAGGAATGGTTTCGGATATTGTTGAAGCCGTATTTGACGACAGCCAATACGAGATCGATTACCACACCTACCCTTTCAACCGAATGATCGATAAGCTCGACGCTAGAGAGAATCCAAACTGGGTCACCTATGGCAGCCCAAGTTGGGGAAATATCCAATCTGTAAACCTGTCTAAAGATCCGATTTACAATGTAAAACATGTGTTACTTAGCAGCGGCAAGAAGCCATTTGAGTTCAACACTATCGATGATTTAAACGGAAAAGCGGTTGTATTGCTGGTGGGGTTTGAATATCCAAATCTAGAGCCTTATATCCAACAAGGTAAGCTTAACGAGATTCGAGTTAAAGATTACAGCGCGGCTTTTCGTGTATTAAACCGAACTCCGGGTGATACCGTTTTTGTTGAAATGGAATCTCGAATCAAATACAACCTAAATGAGCAGAAACTCAGTATTGATGACTACCAGATGCAAGAGTTTGGCTCAGTGATTAATAACTACCCCATCCATTTAGCATTTGACCCAGAGATGGATCCTAAACTGCAAAGCTTCATCGACCAGCGCCTCGACCAAATGAAAGACGATGGTCAGCTCAACGACATCGTACAGAGTTACTTATAGCAACAGCATCAGTTGTAACCTTCGCATAAAGGTATAGCTTAGGTATCGTAATTTAGCTCTCTTCGATGACTAACTCGCTCTTAAGCCTAAAAGGCTGCCCTGATTAGCACAGAAGCTAAGTAGGGCGGCCTTTTTTAATTCATCTTTAAGGGCTAAAAGAGTTTACCTGTAATCGACCTACTTAATTTGGAACCACGGAGGTAAATGGATTAGTGTGCAGCAATCAAATGCAGTTGCTGAGTACGAAGCTCTTGTCGTACTGCCATCAGAATCTTGCCTAAATGGTTCTCGCCGGTTCCATCGCCACCATCCCCCCAGAAGTGGTCTTTGTGCGAATGTTCTTTTATCACCGAATCTCCGGTATTAGTAAGAAACAACGCAAACTGTGGGTTCTGCCTGAACTTCTCTGTGACAATGAACTGCATCACTTCAACACGAATGTCATACCAATCTTCCCGAACTTGGTCTTCATAATCACGGCTTAAAGAGAATGCTTCAGCAGGAGTCGAGGCTTCGAGAATGGTGTTACGCAGCGCTTGAGAGGCAAACTTCATCGCTTGATAATAATGCTCGCTGGTTGCCCAAACTTGATCGTCGATTTTGATAGGACAAGCGGCAAAATTTGACAGGTACCCGTTTGGATCTTCAGGTTCATAGAACAGCACTTCTTTGGCTTTAGCCACCGAATTAGACATAGCCTTCTCCTTACCAACAACATCGCATATTTTTGCTTTAACTTTAAAATTAGTGGCGTTGCATATAACTGTCAAACAACTTAGTTAAAGAGTATGCCAAGGGCATGTTTTTAGTCGAGAACAAATAATGTAGAGGAAGGACAATGGATTTAAATGGTGAGAGGCAAGGAGCATGGTTTACTTATAAAAAGCACAAACTTCTTTAAAAAAGGCATATAAATCAAAGGGTGGCGGTGCGCCACCCTTCTAAATGCAATGGGGATTGTTAATGAATTAGACCTAGCTCCCTCGCTTCTTCCAGGCTAAAACCGCTTTCTCTAATTTCTCTTAGAGCTTCAATACGACGACGAGCTTCAGCAGATTTCATTTTCTTTTCTGGTTTGAAAGATACTTCTTCTTCAGCATCCCACTTATTTGCAATATTTGTCATTTCATCATGGTTGATAGAATTAATGGACATGTTTTCCTCCGAAAAGCACCATGTAATGGACAGGTAATCTGTAGCAAATGCTATTTCGCTTGTTAAGCAATTCTGTACTGAAATGTGATGATTCCGACGCTTCACAAAGCTAATTAATAAATGCCTCATTTAAACTTTGCCAAAGCCATTTTCTGCCATTACATTTAAAAGATTCCCCATAAGAAATGTGGTTTGATCCACCTCTCATTTTCCTCGTTCTCATTTCCTATTTCCCGCTGAAACTTCATGAAATAATCAAAAAATAATTCGAGTCACTTCATTCTTTTTGTGCTCTTCTCTTCCACTAAATTCAACACATGTTAATGATAATAGTTATCAATATTATAACTGAGTGTTTATCATGTCTAGGGAAAATTCAGAGACACCTCTTCTCGAAGTGAAGAATCTATGTGTCGATTACATTACCGATGACGGCGATTTTAATGCCGTAAAATCCGTAAGCTTTAATATAGGCCAAGGCGAGATTTTTGGTTTAGCGGGAGAATCCGGGTGTGGCAAAAGTACCATCGCATTTGCCATTAACCGCCTGCATAAGCCACCGGCTTTCATCTCTGGCGGGCAAATACTGTTTGGCGGGCAAGATCTGCTGAGCTTATCGGACAGCCACTTGAACACCTTACGTTGGAGTGAGATCGCAATGGTGTTCCAGAGCGCGATGAACTCGCTTAACCCTGTACTGACCATTGAAGAACAGTTTGCCGATGTATTGCGCCACCACAAGGGCATGAACAACGAGCAAGCAAAAGATCGCGCCGAAAAGTTACTCGACCTAGTCAATATCCCTCGCCACCGTCTAACCGAGTACCCGCACCAGTTTAGCGGTGGGATGCGTCAACGTTTGGTGATTGCTATAGCTCTCGCGCTCAACCCTAAGTTGATTATCATGGATGAACCGACCACGGCACTGGATGTGGTTGTACAGCGCGAAATTCTGCAGCAAATACACCAACTCAGAGAAGAGTTTGGTTTCTCAATATTGTTTATCACCCACGACCTCGCACTAATGAGCCAACTGTGCGATCGAATTGCCATCATGCGTCATGGACAGATAGTTGAAGTCAACCAAGCCCATGAGATTCGCAATAACCCTCAGCACTCCTACACCCAAAAGCTATGGAGTTCCTTCCCCAATATTCACGAACACGCTCACGCAACTGCGTGCTAGGAGAGCTCCATGTCACAACCTATTTTTCAAGTAAAAAACCTCGTTAGAGAATTCACTGTTGGTGGTGGATTTGGCAAAGAAGAGATCTTTAGAGCACTGCATGGGGTGAGTTTTGATTTACATGCAGGTAAAACATTGGCACTAGTTGGCGAATCAGGCTGCGGGAAAAGCACCTGCGCTCGACTGATGACCAAAGTGTATCCGCCAACAGAGGGAGAAATACTGTTCAATGGCAGAGATATTTCTACCTTAAAAAGTCGTAAAGATATCTTGGATTACCGAAGCCGCGTGCAAATGATATTTCAAGACCCATTTGGCTCACTCAATCCAACCCACACCATTGAACACCACTTAACACGGCCCCTTAAGATCCACAAGCAAGTTGCTACGAAACAAGCTCTCGCAGAGCGTCTCAACGAGTTATTAACGCTGGTGGAGTTACCCATCGAAACTCTCACCAAATACCCTCATGAGCTCAGTGGAGGCCAAAGACAGCGCATAAACTTAGCCAGAGCACTCGCAGTCGGTGCTGAGGTTATCCTTGCCGATGAACCCACCTCGATGTTGGATGTTTCAATACGACTCGGTGTTTTGAACCTAATGCAGAGGATGAAGAAAGAGTTAGGGATAGGTTTTTTGTACATTACGCATGATCTCGCAACAGCACACTACATCGCAGAAGAGACAGCTGTGATGTACAAGGGACAGATCGTTGAGTGGGGATCAACCCAGTCGATCTTAACCAACCCACAACACCCATACACTAAGTTATTGATCTCTGCTGTGCCCGATCCTGATCTACCATTTGGCGAACTCGTGAAAAATGAGCCAAACTATTCAATAGACGCTGATCGTATTCGTGAACAAAGCAGTGAAATACAGCATGAGATCAAGCAAGTTTCAGATAATCACTATGTTAAACAGTGGGATAACGTTGCATGAATGAACTAGACACTTGGTTAGAGCGGATCGGAAATTGGTACAAAGACCGAAAGCATGATCAAGTGGAGAAGTTAGAGCCTTTGATCTTAACGCCTCCAGATGCACTCTGGGGGCCTTTGATCACGGATGAACAGAGCAAAGGCATCGCATGCTGGTTAGACGGATGCTTGAGAATCTTTACGTTTTATCGATATAAAGATGAAATTCTGACGGCATCGACAAAGCTTCCACCACCAAGCCCACCATCTATCTCAAACGAACTTAGTGGCTCGCACCATCAGGAAAAAGCTTTCCAATACCTGATGTTTGCCTATAGCAAGCTTCAAGCTGTGTCTTGTAATCCAAAATCAGAACCTGACTTACAAGAGTGGTGTACACAGCGGCTACAGCACTTGTGTGTATTGGCTTTGGAGTTTACCAACCAACAACAAGAACCGCGCTGGAAAGAAGAATCAGAAAAATTGATCGAATCGCATGTACGCTTTATGGCAAGTCAACACCAGAACGATGATCAAGGTATGGCTCTACGTCAACTGCACTGATCCACTCCTTGTTCAACCCCTGTTCGATCAAACATCAAAGCTGAACCCCATCAAAAATAAGCACCGTAGAAAGCATGATCTCACCTTGATCATGCTTCAGGAACGGACTCCATAAGCTGTAGAATTTAAATGGTAAGCTTTTGAATGTTAATGATTAGCCGAATTGCAGGCAAAAAAAAGCGAGTCCCTTAGGAACTCGCAAAAATCTATTCAGTATGATGTAACAAAATATGAGCCAATCTATTAATCATAAGAAAGGACAAAAGGTTGTCTATTCGGGATAAATAATAATCAACTGGATGCGCTACATTGTCATCAATTTGTCAGCGTTAGGTGCGGTTTTAATCAGCACCTAATGTGTTCAAACTATCCATTCGTCGACCGTAAATACGGGCTTCTTACAACTGAGCAGTGACAGTGATTGGTGGTTAGTGGTTAGTGGCCAATCGCCATTTCGTCGAGCGCTAAGAACACGTTTTCGTCTAAATGACCTTCGTGAACTTGTTTACACACTTTACGACGCACAGCTAAACCAGAGATCAAACGCTCAATAGACAAGTGTCGATTGCTGGTGCTGTCACGGTCGTTGTAAAGCTCAATCAAGCGACTCAGTGTTTCGTATGGGATAACGTCCTCCCCTACTCTCAACCAATCAAGCTTCTCAATGAGCTCAGAACACTCTTCTTTGATTGAAGCATGTGAATGCCCTGTCATAGCAGATAAAGCCGTTATACTGCGTTCTAGAGCCTCTGCAGAGGTATATTTAGAGAGAGTAATCATGATCTCGTCAGCGTTGATCTCAACAGAGTGTTTACGCTGCTTAACTCGACGTCCCAATTTGCCTCTTGGCGACGGTGCTTTGCGCTGAATTGGCTCAAACTCACCATCGATAATCTCAGACAACTCTTCCAATTTCTGCTTAGACACCATTTCATTACGCAGTGGGTTCGGTAACGTTGGTGCCATATTACGCTTGCCTGCATTGGTGGTGCGTGCTCTTGAGTAACGTAAGACTTCTTCCACATTACATTTGATATCAACCTGATAATCAGTCGTTTTTCCTTTTTCGATCAACGCGGTGATCGTTAAGTGATAACCCCAAAGGTTAACCAGGAAGGTATCTTCTTGATCCCCTACTTCACCTAACTTTCTGAGCTCGCGGATCAGATCCATCGAGAAACGACGCCAATCGATGTTACGCGCCAATTTCTGGTTGAGCTCACTGAGCAACATGCTATCTGAATGGCGACGTGCCATGCGGCTTCTAAAGTACGAATACATTTGGAAGACCAAGGTATGTTGCTTCAGGATTTCTGGCGGAAATAGGAAGAAATAGTCACGCGTCAGCAGCTCTTCGTAGAACGAAGGTTCCCAAACCAGGATGTATAGGTTCGGTTTAATGCGAATTTCGCCGTCAGAGCCTTCTGTAGGCGCTTCTTCCGATGCGGTAATGGTTCTAGCTAGGAATCGGAAACGATCACTCTTAAAGCCTTCTGGCATGTTCTCGCTAAGCCAACGGCCTGTGAGCTCATGCAATTGGAAATCGGTAAATTCGATACGATCAATACTGTCACGGATCGAATCACGTGCCGGCCCGCTGTCTTTCTTGCCACGCAAGGACAAAATATCCGTGATGTAAAGTGGTGTTTTGTTCGGTGTGTGTTTCGCGTCTAGATGGTAATCATCTTGGTGATGATCATGATATTGAACAGTAAGCGTGAATAACGCGAATAGCGTCATCAGATCATCAACCGTCATAATGTTTTTTGAAGATCGTGTCTCGATCACCGCTCGAGTGCCAGAGATCGAAACCATTGATTTTTGGTAGCTCTTGCGCGTTCTAGGGGGCGCTAAGGCTTGATCAATAATACCCGCCCAATTGGTTGGCGACACAATAAATTGATCGGCTTCGTCTTTCATCGTTGGTGGGGTATTGAGTCCGTGTTCATTCAATAAGCGTTTGTTGACTTTGGTTTGAGCTAGAGCTTTAGATCGCTTTTGCTTCTCATTTTGCTTCACGCTTTCTGTCACTAAGCTAGTAGCACCCAGTACTGATATCAATTGGTTTGGGTTAACAAAGCGATGCAGCATAGTTTTACCAGCAAGACCTTCTTCAAAGCGAACCGGAATTTGCCTGAAAAGACCGATACTGACCGCAGCTCTTAACCTTTGCTGTAAGGCTGCACGAGTAACTTGGCCATCGGTTGATTCAATAATCTCGGTAGTGGAAACGTAACCGTCTTTGCTGCTAAACCCACGAAGTGAAATTAGGTTAAGAAGCTCAACAATGCTTTTGGTGACACCTTTGAAGTGTTGATATTGTTCTATCCATTCAACGGCTGTTTCAGATACCTCAAATAAATGACCATCTTTGTGGCTTCGTGCCTTAATTAACAATTTCTCTTCTGGTTTCATTTTTGATCCGTATCACACTAACCGTAATTTCACTATAGTTCCTGAATGATAAAGAAAGAATGATCATAAATAAAGAGAATTTATTAGCTTTTAAATAACTGATCTTTTTGATTAATATGATCTTAAATGATTAAGTGATCTAATGATCTGGCTGTTTCTTTGCTTTTAAGTTGCTGAATTTAAAAGTTTAAAATAAAACCCCTTGGAAAGCATGATCATAAAAACCCCGAAACTATGATCATTAAATCAAAGAAAGCATGATCACAGAGCGTCAGAAGTATGATCATTAAGTCATTGTAAGCATGATCATTATTGGCTTGAAAGCATGATCATTATACTTATACAGCTTATCCACAGTTCGGAAGTCAACATCATCTTCTAAGTCACTTCATACACATCAATGTGGATATTTATGATGGCCAATCTATAGGAACAATGATCAAGTGATGGTACTTTTTATCCTTCCCGCCCTATTTAGGATAAAGTTTAATCTGTATCTGTTGAAAATGGATAGCTTTGATGTATTTAGCGCAGGTGGGAGTTAACTTGGAAGCATGATCATGAAATTGTCATGTTTGCGTATTCTCGGTCAGTGTAGATTGAATTTTCAATCATTGAGCCCTTATAGGCGTTGAATCCCCATTGCAAAAGCATTTGTCCGTAACTTAGCTCTTAAATTACATGCTTCCGGAACGATATTTACTTGATCATTTTTCCGTAATTTGATCATTTGTAATGTGCAGTTGTTCGGATCAATATTGCTAAGTTTACGCCTTGATCATGCTTCATAATTGGGTGTTATTAATTATCTTACACTGGATATGTTCCATGATCATTCTTCCGCTCAGGTTAGAATCCTCTGTTGTTTTTTTTGCACCTCCTCTTCTCTTCTGTTTTGAATTTTTTGTCCATTGAGCGTTTTTTAATTTTTATTGAATTGAAAATCTATAAATTCGAATGCAAATCACACCAACCGTAATCTATAGTTGTGTTTCAATCGTTCCGCAGTTTTTTAGCGATAATTTCATTTACATTGTAAATAAGTGATGCTGTAACATTTTAAATGTGCACTAGAAATAACATGGTTGTGCATGATGAAAATGATGACTTTCAGTATTACTCTGAGGTGATGTTTCATCAAATTGTAAAAACACTGTCTATTTTATGTGAGTTTACTCATAAATGCATGTTCATGTTTTTGTTGTGTTTGTTGTTAATCGCTGTACAATTTGTACTTAGTTAATCATTACGGAAACTGGCAATGAAAAGAGAACAAACGATTGATAAGCTCTATCAGCTAGCCGAACAAACTCAACAAGTTCAGGCTGACCGAATTGAGATTATTTTGGAAGAGCGAAGTGATGAACATTTCCCTCCAATGTCTAAAGCTATGATGGAGACTCGTTCTGGTTTAACGCGTCGTAAACTCGATGAAGCGATCACTAAACTTGAAGCTGATGGCCATCAGTTTACAAAGAACAATGCCAATCACTACTCGATTTCATTGACAGAAGCTCACATGTTGATGGACGCGGCAGAAGTGCCGAAGTTCCATCAACGTAAGCAGCATGCTGACAACAAACCATGGATTATCAACGTACAAAACCAAAAGGGCGGTACGGGTAAATCAATGACGGCAGTTCACTTAGCTGCGTGCTTATCTCTAAATTTGGACAAGCGCTACCGTATCTGTTTGATTGACTTGGATCCACAAGGCTCTTTGCGTCTGTTCTTAAACCCACAAATTAGTGGTGCAGAGCATGACAGCATTTATTCTGCAGTTGATATCATGTTGGATAATGTGCCAGAAGAGCAGGATGTTGACCTAGAATTCTTGCGTAAGAACGTGCTGTTGCCAACTCAGTATCCTAATTTGAAGACTATTTCAGCCTTCCCAGAAGATGCGATGTTTAACGCTGAAGCATGGCAAAGTCTGTCTAGAGATCAGTCACTTGATATTGTTCGTCTTTTGAAAGAAAAGCTTATCGACAAAATCGCCGATGATTTTGATGTGATCATGATTGATACTGGACCACACGTGGACCCGTTAGTGTGGAATGCAATGTACGCGTCGAACGCACTTTTAATACCATGTGCAGCCAAGCGTTTGGACTGGGCTTCAACGGTTAACTTCTTCCAGCACTTGCCAACGGTTTATGAAATGTTCCCGGACGATTGGAAAGGGCTTGAGTTCGTTCGTCTAATGCCAACGATGTTTGAAGACGACAATAAAAAGCAGGTATCAGTTCTGACTGAGATGAACTACCTGTTGAATGACCAAGTAATGATGGCCACGATTCCAAGAAGCCGCGCCTTTGAAACTTGTGCTGACACTTACAGCACGGTTTTCGATCTGACGGTAAGCGACTTTGAGGGCGGTAAGAAAACTCTGGCTGTGGCTCAAGACGCAGTACAAAAAAGTGCTCTAGAATTAGAGCGTGTATTACATAGCAACTGGCCTTCACTTAATCAGGGATAACAAGAATGGCAATTAAAACATCTGACTTAAATGCAAAGCTATTTGGTAAAGCAAACAAACGTCGCGTAGCTACGCCACAAGAAGCTCAAACTGCGGTAAAAGAGCAAGCTCAAGTGATTGAGCTTTCTGTTGCGGGTGAAGATTTAGTTTCATTTGAATTGGTTCGAATTCCAGCCGCTGATGTAGCAACACGAACGGTTGTTTTTGAAGAGAATGCTCGTGAGCAGTCTTTCTTGAATGAGCACGCGCTTTCTGACGTACTAACTACGCTTAAAGAGCGCGGCCAGCAATATCCAGCGGTTGGCCGTAAGAACAAAGACGGCAAGATTGAAGTTCTTGATGGTAGCCGTCGTCGTATGTCATGTATTTTGGCTGACAAAGAGTTCTTGATCTATGTCGCTGAAAACATTAACGGCGAACATGCTAAGTTTTTATCAGATGTAGCTAACGCTCATAAACCACTTTCTCTCTATGAGAAGGGGAAGGAGATGCAAGCGAAGCTTGATAAAGGCGAAGCTGAAGACCAGAAAGCACTCGCTAAAATGTTCCAGTGCAGTGAAGCTTTGGTGAGTGGCGCGTTGAAAGCGGCCGCTTTACCACTTGAATTATTACAAGCTTACCCAAATGTGAGCGATCTTGGCCGTCCGACTATTGTTAAGTTACACAAACAATTTAGCGGTCTTACTAGTGAGCAGCAACAAACATTACTGACCAAGTGTGGTGCTTCTGAAGGTTTTGTGTGGCAGCGCAGCGAAGCTCAAGGCGTAACTCGTTTAACAAAAGACGTGACAGAGACTTTAGAAGGTTGGGTGCTCGAACTAGCACCAGCACCCGCGAAGAAAGCTTCTCCAAAAGTTGAACTTATTAAAGGTCGAGCGTCATATAGCCGTAAGGGTTCAAACTTGGCGTTAAATCTTAAGAAAGTTGATGATACAACAATGGAAGAAATCCTAGCATTCGTACAATCTAAGTTAGACTAAGTCACGACTTTCATTACTCCTCTAAAGCCGCTTTATGCGGCTTTTTATTTGGCTGTGATAAACTGTGTTTAGATGAATCTGGACGCTAACTATGACAAACCCAACCAATACTTTTCTGCATACACTTTCTAATATTGCCCAACACAATGGTCACCGTTACGGTGTGGTCTTTGATGGCGACTTTGATTGGCAAAACTCTGCTGTTTTAACCTTCCTTGAAAATTCGTACACTCCGAGCATCTTCCAGATTGGTGGAACTCCGTTTGAAGGAGTGATTCATGCTCCAGTCAAAAAAGGCCAACAATTGCTTGGTCGTGAGTCCCAAGTTCTTGTTTGTGATTTTAGAGAGCAGTTTGATGCGAATGGTTTTAGCGCTGCACTAGGTTCGTTAATCGGTGGTGGGCTGTTGTTGGTGTTGCCGCCAAAAGTTGATGACTCTGAAGATAACGAGAGCTTTGGCCAACGTTGGTTAAAGGAGAATTTCAATAAGCTCATTTCGGTTTCACAACATAACGAAACAGACGATGTTGTTCAAGCGACTAAAGCACTTCCTCTGAAGCAAGACTTTGAAAACAGTTTGGACAAATTTGAACAGCAAAATCTGGCCGTTGAGTTGGTTAAAAAAGTGGTGTCTGGGCATCGTAAACGTCCTTTAGTTCTCACGGCAGATAGAGGGCGTGGTAAAAGCTCTACATTGGGTATTGCCGCTGCTCAGCTTTTAGTTGAGCGTCATGGATTAAATATCATCGTGACAGCGCCTTCAGTGAAAGCAATCGAGCCTGTATTTTCCCACGCGAGTCAACGCCTAGAAGACTGTGAAGTGGTCAACGCTACTTACATTTGCTATCAAAGCGGAAGTTTAAGATTCGTAGCACCAGATGAATTACTTAAGTCTAAGCCTGATTGTGATTTGCTATTAGTCGATGAAGCGGCTGCAATTCCAATCCCGATGCTCAAATCTATGGTTGGCATTTATCATCGTATGGTTTTTTCAACCACCGTTCACGGATACGAGGGGAGTGGGAGAGGGTTTGGACTTAAGTTCGAGTCTTGGCTTTCAGATCATCGCCCAGGGTGGAAAGGTTTTAAGCTCGATCAGCCCATTCGTTGGAATCGCAATGATCCACTAGAGCGCTGGTTGTTTGATTGCTTCCTGCTTGGTAACGACGCGTCGCTAAGTGACTCGGTGATTCATGAGTTAGATAGCTTTTCTGATCTGGCAATCAACCAACTGAGCTTGGTCGAGTTATCAAAGGCAGAATGCTTGGCGAATCCGGAGCCGCTACAGCAATGTTTTTCTCTTCTTGTTGACGCTCATTATCAAACGTCACCAAACGATCTAATGCAGTTTCTCAACAATCCAGCAATCCGTTTGTACGCTGCTTGGCAGAAAAACGAATGTTTAGGTTGTATGTTGGTAACTGAAGAAGGTGGGTTGGATAGCGATCTGATTGCTCAGATTCAACTTGGAAAACGAAGACCTCAAGGTCACCTAGCTCCAGTATTACTCGCAAACCAACTGGGTTGTACGCAAGCGGCGAGCAGTCGTTGCCTTCGAGTTATGCGTATTGCCGTTTCAACACGTCATCAAGGTTCGGGGATTGGTCGTTGGATGTTGGGGCAGTTGTCAAAGCAAACTAATCAGGCGGATTACTTAGCAACGAGCTTTGGCGCGACCAGTGAATTAATTTCATTCTGGCGCGATAACGATTTTGTACCTATGCACATTGGCCACCAGCGCGATCAAGCAAGCGGCTGTCACTCGGTATTGATGGTTAAGCCACTTAATGAAAACGCACAGAATTGGATCTACAATCTGATAAGTCACTTTGAACGTAGTTTCTGTTTTCTCACTTCTGGTTCTTTGGCTTCTCTCGAGGTTGATATGGTGCGCGCATTATTGCCAAGGCAAGCGGAATCTATAGCAGAGTCTGAAATCCAACTCCTCAGGAATTATGTCGATGGTGGTAATAGTTACGACAGCATTGGTTTCAGTGCCCTGAATTTGATTCTCCAGAGTAATGGTCATCAAGCTCACATAGCTGAACCTGACGCTATAATCGATACAGGTTTCGTTGTTTCAGACTTACTTATCGCGAAAGTCGTGCAGCAGAAAGAGTGGGGGACTTGTGTCGAACAGTTTAATCTAGTCGGACGAAAACAAGCTGAGCTACAGTTTAGAAAAGATGTCGGTACTCTACTATCAAATTTACACTGTAAATAGGTAGATCAACGATTGTCACTAAATTTGGAACGACAGAGCATATGTAGAGCTGTTAATTAGATTTACAGTGTAAATTAGAAGGCCGGATTTACACTGTAAACTGAACAGCAGTATGTAATGACCTATGTAATTTCAATTATCCAATCTTTATGCAATTTCTCACTTTGTTGAACATGTCCATCATGACGCTCATTTCCTATCTCAATTCTACCGATCTAATCATCGCCGTTGTTTGGAAGGTATAATTTCATATTATCACATCCATTCATCCCGAATCGTTTGGTGATGAAGATCCGTCGCTGTATTGCGATCTTATGCTCGTACCCAATATTCATAGTTTGAAAAATCGTGAAAGAATTTTTCTTGTAAAGGTGAAGAAGAGATTAGAATCGGTCAGTCTTATTTATGAGTCCCTTTGCAACATCGAAAGTAAGTGATGTGACGCTGATTATTCTACTGTAGTGATTCTAAGCACTGAGCGAATTATATAGACTGCATAACAACAGAGTTATTAAGGGTACACAATTCGAATGTGGGATAGCATCGTTACATTGTCGGAAGATAGGAAGCAAGTGATGGCATGTCTGCCGTCTGGGTTTGTGGTCAACGCAAGCTTTGACAATAAGACATTACCAACAACCTTAGAAGCTTTGAACGCATCAAACTATTTTATTTTCGAAGAAGAGATACTGCGTTTTGTCACTCTTGCTAAAGAAGGTAAGGGAGAAGCTTATCAAGGAATATTGATTGCTGAAGTTCGTAATTCCAGTGTTACGGTTGAACTGTCTGATGATGAGATGCTCGCAAGTCTTGTTGTAACTGGGGCATATAATGGGCAGGCATTACGTGGCAGCGATATCATTCATTGCTTGGCTCAGGCTCACATAACGAAAGGAATTAATAAGCTAGCACTTAGAAAAGTCTTAATGATGAGTAGCAAGCTAAAGCCGGGTGAAAAATTTACTCAGCCCGTTGCCAAAGGTTCTCCAGCTGTGAAGGGTAAAGATGCTAAGTTTTCAGCATTGGTTGAAGATATTACTCATCAAGTATTAAAGCCTCGTAGTAAAGACGCCGGTAAGATCGATATGCGAGATCTCGGCGAAACCATTACCGTTGGCCAGAATGACCCGCTAATGAAACGTACTCCTGCCACCAAAGGTATTGCGGGCTTTACCGTCCAAGGTCGAATTATCCCACCCCTTCCGGGCCAAGACAGTTTGATTAAGCCAGGAAAAGGAACCCACATTTCCCCTGACGACCCTAATTTATTACTTTCTTCATCCTCTGGTCTGCCCATTATTAAAGAGCGAAGTATCGAAGTGGATGACGCCTTATGTGTTAGCAATGTCGACGTATCTACTGGGCACGTTAAATTCAAAGGTAATGTGTTTGTCTCTGGGAATATAGAACCTGGAATGATAGTGAAGGCGACCGGAAGCATTACTGTTGGTGGCTTTATTGAATCTGCAGAAGTTCAGGCTCAGGGGGATATAAAAGTCGCGAAAGGAATTATTGGTCATACGACCAAAGAGGATGAGCCAAAAAGCTGTAAGGTACTTAGCAAAGGCTCTATCACAGCAAGCTACGCACAGAATACTGAACTGCAAACCGGCAATGACATTCTACTCAATCTACATAGCATGAGTAACGACATTCGTTGTGGCAACAACCTCATTGTGATGGATACCTTTAAGAAGCATGGCACACTTAGTGGCGGTGAAGCTAAAGTCGGCGGTAAAGTGGAATGTGTTTTCTTAGGCGTTGAAGGGGATACAGCAACTAAGGTTCATGGTTTTGCTCGCTTCGAGGGATATCAAAAAAAGATAGCTCAACTGAAGGAGATTTATAAGCACGCTCAAGAACAAACCATGGACGTCATCCGTCAAGAACTCGAATTTAAGAAGCGACCAAAAGCGGAAAGAAGCGAAGAGCAAGCGTTGGAGATTGAGCAGCAACGGGAAAAAAACAATCAAGCGATAGAGAAGACTAAATCGCAGTTGGATACACTCGAAGCTGAATTTGAGACAAACCTTGCCGAGTGCACAGTAGAGGCGCACGAGAAAGTGTACACCCGTGTATCTGTTTTGTTTGGTGATGAGATGGTGACGACTAAGAGAACGCACGGCGGCAGTGTTTTCTCGTTCAATCAATATGAAATTCAATGTTCTTTCAAAATGGAGAAAGAAGATATCTCATTGTAATTGAGCGACTCTGAAATTGCCCAAGACAGAATAGAGCGGTTCGAGCCGTTTTCACTCATTAGAACAAATAAGAAAGGGGGAGCTGATGCTCCCCCTTTGTTTTTGCTGATATTGATTTAGTTTGATTCTTTAAGTCACATGAGCGCTTTAACTTGCCGCTTTTACCTTTCCTTGCTTTAAGTCTGACAGAACTTGTGATTTTGGTCCGTCGGCAATAATGCTGCCTTTCTCCATCACAATCACTCTATCTACGATATCCAACATCGACGTTTTGTGGGTGATAAGAATCAAAGTCTCACTAGGTAACAGCTGGCTCAGCTGATGCTTAATGTGCATCTCTGAACGGTTATCCATAGCGCTGGTAGGTTCGTCCATCAATAATACAGGAGGGCGCCCTAGGAAGGCTCTAGCTATGGCTATCGACTGACGTTGACCTCCTGAGAGTAAACCACCACCTTCACCTACTTGGCGTTCTAAGCCTGCCGGATCTTGCTGAGTAAAAGCGGTTACACCTGCACGGTTGGCAGCATCCATGACATCACGATCGTCAACCAACGGGCGTCCCAAGGTAATGTTGTCTCTTACCGTGCCATAGAATAGGTTACTGTCCTGCGGCACACAGCCTATATTGCGTCGTACGTCGACATGGTGAAGTTGTTCCATATCGGTGTCATCAATGCGAACATGACCTTCTGTGGGCTTATACAGGCCCATAATCAGGCGTTCAAGTGTGCTTTTACCTGAACCAATTCGCCCAATAATCGCGACCTTTTCACCTGGACTAATATTAAGAGTCAGGTCTCTTATAGACGCGATTGGCGAATCAGGGTAATGGAATGTTACTTTATCAAGCGCGATATGCCCTTGAATAATCGGACGGTGGATGTATCGCTTACCTTCCTCTTGTTCACTGGGCATCGACATGACTTGTTCAATCAAGGTCATTGATGACTTCGCTTGGTTATAACGCGTAGAAAGCAATGATAACTGGACAAGAGGACCAATTGCTCTACCACTCAACATAGTAGCGGCAATCAAGCCACCCATTGTAAGAGTGCCTTCTGCCATTAGGTACACACCAAAAATAATCATTCCCACATTGGTACTTTGTTGAACAAAGCCAGCAGTATTTTGGATGCTATCGGTAATACGACGACTCTTGATATTCCAGTTCGCCATGTGCGCAACAGCTTCTTCCCAGCGGAATTGGAACTGGCTTTGAGCGCTGAATAGCTTAACGGTTTCTAGCCCCGCTAAACTCTCAATTAAGTTTGCGTACTTCTGAGAAGCAAGGCGAGAGCCTTCTTCAATGGTACGACGCAGCGGGCCTTGTATTAACAACGCATAGATGATCAGTATCACCACGCCAACGACAGGAACAAACACAAGGTTGCCAGCCATTAACCAAATTAACGCCAAGAACATAAGAGCGAATGGCAAATCGATTAATGAGCCTATTGTTGCCGAAGTAAAGAACTCACGGATTGACTCGAATTCTTGCAGGTTTTTAGCAAAAGCACCGACAGAAGCAGGCTTCGCTTCCATACGAATCCCGAGCACCTTACTGAACAACTTAGATGAAATCAGGATATCGGATTTCTTACCCGCAACGTCAATAAAGTAGCTTCGCATTAACTTTAAAAGTAAGTCAAAGAGGAAGACGACAAAAATACCACTCGCGAGTACCCATAGCGTCTCAAACGCAAGGTTTGGTACCACTTTGTCGTACACCAAACGAGTAAACATTGGAGCTGCAATAGCGAAAAGGTTGATTAGAATTGATGCGATCAGCACATCACGATAGATTTTTTTAGATTGCCAAATCGTGCTCCAAAACCAGTGACCTTCGCGCGTTTTTAAAATTTCTGGTGAGCGTTCATCATAACGGAATTGTTTCTTTACTAAGAAGTAACGGCCGATGAATTGCTCTTTCAATTCTTCGATAGGGATGACGATTGGCATCATCCCACTTTCCGTTGTGATGATTTCGGCTTCTTGCTTCTCAATATCGATACTATTAAGAACGCAAGCCTCACCTTGCTTGAGTAACAATACGGCTGGCAGAATTAAGTGAGGGATGTTTTCTAGATCGGAACGGTTTTCTTTGGCCACTAACCCCGCACGCTCGGCAGAGCGAGGGAATAGGAAAGGGGTTAGCTTTCCATCAGAGAGTGGTAGCCCATTGATCAACGCTTCGGGCGAGTTGGCTAACCCGTAATACCGACTAACGTAGATCAGTGAGTTTAATAGTGGATCTTGCATGCGATATAACCTTACAACTATTTATCAACAATGAAGCCTTGGAACACTTCTACGTAGTTATCAGACAAAATATCTAACTGAGTCTGAGTTTCAATTCGTGACGCAATAGTCGTCACACCAAGGTTATGAGCCGTTCTTGAGATAGACGTTAACGTAAATTTCTGTTTTTCGTCATCAAGGTTATGAGTAAATAGGTAATCCAGCTTCACATAGCTAGGGCGGTACTCGTTGATGTAATCGAGTGATTGGAAGTTGCGTCCATAGTTATCGACACCAAACACCGCATCAGCGTTGCGAATGGTGTTACACAATAGTGCTGTGTAGTGAGGAACATTGACGAAACAGTTTTCTGGAATTTCAAAATGCAACAGATGAGCGATTGACGCATTTTTCTCAAGAGACTTTCCGATCCAACGGATGAAGCTTGGCTGAGAAATACTGCTTGGCGAGATATTGATAGCAACGGGGCTCGTAAGCTCTTTTGCATTCAGTTTATCAATCATCTTCTCGATAACGTATTGATCGAGGATGTGGCTCATTTCAAGCTGTTCTAATGCGTATAAGTATTGGTTGGCACCGTAACGAACCCCCTCTTTCTCAATCGCAGAGAACACTTCTTGGTGATAGGTTTTGCCAAAACTATTATTTGCAGCTTGGAAGCGGAAAGTTACTAGGTCATTGATGATTGCTTCTTCGACCAACATGCGCCATTGCTGTTTACCCATTACAGCGCCATGGTCGTCAGCAGTTACGTAACCGTAAGCGAGCTCACGGTTAGCTTTCGCGCTAGACAGTGCGTTATCGACCAAAGACATGATTTCAGTACTGGTTTTACGTTTCTTGCTGTATGTCACACCGAGAGCTATGTGTGGATTTGCCATACCTGTTGGATCTGAACCTAGATTTTGAATGCAGTTTACGATGCTGCTCGCGACGAGTTTCAGTTCATTTTCATCAATGTTCGGCATAATGAAGCCAAACTCATCACTAGAAATACGAGCGATAGTAATATCTGGAGATGAAATAGAAGCCTGTAGCTGTTCAGCTAATTGGTGAACTAAGGCATCGCCTTCTTGATAGCCTTTGTCATCATATTCTTCACTAATAAATTCGGCTTTTAGCACCGCCAGACCACCTAAACTAGACTCTTCTAACCACTGAGTTAGTTGAGACATGTAGTAAGCACGGTTACCTAACTGAGATACAGGATCGATATACGCGCGTTCACGAAGTCGTTGCGCTTCTTGTGCTTGGCTCTTAAATGCAAGTTCAACTTGAGTCGACATGTGGTTAATACCGTCGACGACTAAGATGAGGTCTTTTGTTTTAGGGCGAACCAGAGGCTCACCGAACTGATTTTTGGCGATTTGATCCATTTTTTTTATGATTAATGACAGCGGACGTAGTGCTCGTTGGAGTATCCATGAAATCGAGATCAAACCCAGTAAGAAAATCGCTCCAAAGAAGGTCACTAGCCGTGTAAATGCCTCCCAAAGCTGAGTATAGGCTGGGCCTGGGTGGCTCACTATCTCAACTTCAGCAAGTTGCATCCAACCACTGGTAATCACGCGGCGATCATGAATCGGTTTAAACAAATTCAGGTTGGTAAACCATTGTGGGACACCACTTGGTTTCACAGGGTATGAACGAAGAATATCATCTCCTGTGTCTAAAAAAATCAATCGTACGACAGAGTAAGAACTACCATCAAACAGTGCGTTGATAACAGACTCTACAGCCACTTGATCCTTTTCTTCGAGGTAAGGGGCGAGCGCCAGTCCAACAGTATTAATGGTATTATTTACTTCAGAGCGTTGCTGCTCTTCTAAGTAGTCACGGGTGGTATTGAATTCGATCATAAAAACTGAGGTCATCAGTAATATGAAAACCGCAACCATTCCGACCACAAGCTGTTTATATAAAGTCATTGTACCTACTCATCGTAATTGATAATGGGTTTGTTTAATTTTAGAGAGCGCTCACGCGAACGTAAGTCGTTCCATAAGCTCAATCTTGAAGATTTTCCTGATAACTTGCCGCTGCCTGCCGCCGACTTGATTAACCATAGGTTTTTACCATTGAAGCTGTATATCGGTCGTAGATCTCTGCGCTTGGAGCCGCGTTTTATTTCAGGGTTTAAGTTGTCTAAAATTAGTGGTTCTGCACTGGGTGTAGAGTAGTAAGCCAACACCATATGGAATTGGTTTAACTCAAGTGCTTTTACATACACTAATCGTAATTTCTTATCTGGGACGCCGAGTTCAAGTAAAGAGAAGTATTTTGCGATAGTGAAATCTTCACAGTCACCCGCGTTACTGCCCAAAAATTCCAGCGGTGTCGCCCAGTAGTCATTCTTTCCCCAAAGTATACTGTCATCGACAAAGTACATTTGGTTGAAGAACCGATTTACCGAATCGAGTTTCTCTTTTTCACTTAACCCTGCGTACGACGTCATATTTGAGCGCCATGTCGACACTCGCTTCCCTGCTCTTTCTCCGTAGGTTACAGAGACTGCGTCGATCCACCTTTGGTCACTCTTGTTCAGTGCCCCGGAAGTAAAAGAGGTAAGGAACAGTAGCAATAACGAAAACCGAGACTTCATTGCTGCTGCTCTTGTTTTTTCACTGCTCGTAGGAAGACGTTATCAAGCATTAACCGTCCTTACTCTTTTAGTGCATTGTTTTGAGCACTCAAAATTGGCTTCAACATATATTCAAGCACGGTTCTTTTGCCGGTGATGATATCGACAGAAGCGGTCATACCAGGAATGATAGGCAGCTCTTCATTAGCCCCAAAGCTGTACTTCTCGGTACGAACACGCACGATGTAAAAACTATTGCCTTCTTCATCTTGAGTGGTGTCAGCACTGATGTGTTCTAACACACCCACTAAACCACCATATTTAGTAAAGTCATAGGCACTGAATTTAACCACAGCGCTCAATTCTGGACGGAGGAATGCGATATCTTGTGGAGCAATTTTCGCCTCAACTAATAGGGAATCTTCAGTTGGTACAATCTCAACAATGTCCATACCCGGCTGGATAACACCGCCTACGGTATTAATACCAAGCGTTTTGACGGTTCCTGTTACTGGAGAAACTACTACAGTTCGATTAACTCTGTCTTCAAGGCCAACCGCTGATTCCGTCATTGCAGAGAGCTTATCTTGTGCTTGGTTTAGCTTCTCTTGTTGTTCTGATCGGAAGTTCAATGCAGCATCGATACGACTGAGCATCGCTTCTTTGATTGCTGAACGTAGAAGAGGGATTTTGAGTTCGCTAGAGGTCATTTCTCGGCGAGTGTCGTTAACTTGTCTTTGCAGCTTGAGCAGTTCAATTTTTGGCACCACCCCTTCATCAGCAAGAGGCTTGGTAATATCCAGCTCTTGGCGGGCAAAGTTGTAACTCTGTCTTAAATTCTGAACACGCGCTTTTATTTCAACTAGGTCTTGTTGCTTCTGTCCAACCTGTTGATCAAAAACGGAAAGTTGGTTCTTCAGGTTATTCAGATCTTGACGATATTCTGCTTTTTGGCGATTAACCAATTTGGGGTGAAGGTCGTAGAATAGTGGTGGGAAGGCGAGTTTACCATAATCGAGTAAGACACTTTTTTTCCACTCTTTTACTGAGAATTCTTCATTGATAACCACACTGGTCAGTGAGGCGGACAGCATGAGTACATTAGCCGTTAAGTTCGCAACTTGTTGCTCACGTTCACGAAAGTCAGAGCGGAATCGAGTGTCATCTATTAATAGTAATTGTTGCCCTTTTTGAACTCGTTGCCCTTCTTTGACTAAAATTTCTTTAACCAAACCACCTTCAAGGTTTTGCACCACCTGAATCTGAGAGGAAGGGATCACCTTGCCTTGGCCAACAGTCACTTTGTCGATTTCAGCCCAAGCAGACCAACCAATAGCAGCGACAAAAAACAGAACGATAACCCACAACATAATACGCGCACTGGTGGGCGTATTGAGGAGCAGTGCCGCTGTTTTGTCATCGACATACTCAAGTTCGGTCTCATTCAATTTGCTGAAATTTTTCTGACTCATAACAGTCCTTGTTCGCTAAATAAAAGTGCAAGCTTTGTGAGTGTATTCTTACTTTTGATAAATGTTAAGGCTTTGCTCCTTTAAATCTTTGAATTTATATATTTTTTAACTCTTATTGTTTTTTGAAATCTGTTTTATCAAGTTGGTGCTTTCTCAGCTTGTCATAAAGCGTTTTTCGCGATACTTGCAGCTCTTGCTGTACCTCTTTTAAGCGCCCTTGATGACGATGTAGTGCCTCTATCAAGAGGATTTGCTCAAAGCTATCGGTTCGTTGGCTTAATGACAGTTGTTGCTCTTCAGTCTTTAGATCGATGTGGTCTTTGTCGCTTTGCTCTTGATTATGATTAGGCTCTGATTCAAGCGATGCCAGCTTGGGTTTAGTCAACACTCTGAGCTCTGCATGTTGGCGAAGCTGTCGAATATTTTCACTCCAGTGAGTGGCGATCAATCGTTGAACCTCTTTTTCTGTAATCACCGGAGGGGGTAACTGATATCGACTTGCCGCACCACGAGCAAAATGTTTAAACAAAGAACCAATATCTTCTGTTCGTTGCGCTAGCGGTAGCAAATCAAATCGACGGAACTCACTTACCATTGTAGTAGGAAGTATTGTGGTTGCTAAAATGATACAAGTTGCACTGGTCTTGCATGAGTTTTCACGAAGTAGAGTGGGTTTTAGGTTCGCTAGCCACTGCCATTGGTCTTGAGTTAATGCTTCTGTTTCATGGATATAAAGTGTCCCACCCTGATGTTTCAAGAACAGTTGCAAAACAAACTGATGGAATGTCGCTTCGTCACTGCGTGGCAAATTAAACGCAGCAACAGGGCAAAGCTCTGCGGCTTGATGGCTGTGAAGATCGTGCGTGTACTGCGCCGTGACCCTTTTACCCGTTCCTAAATCGCCGACGAACAGTAGAAGTGGGTTAGTTTTGGTATCTAGAGAGATCAGTTCTCGGCGTAATGTCTGCATTGATGGCGATTGACCAATCAACTTTGGACCCACCTGATTCTGTACCGCCAACTCTTTACGTAATAGATTATTCTCTTCAACCAGTGCCAGCTTATCCGATGCTTTTTTTACTGCGGTCAGCAGGGCATCGACCACAAACGGTTTTTCCAAAAAATCATAAGCGCCAGCTTTCATTGCGGATACGGCTGTTTGCACATCCCCATGGCCTGTCTGTACGATGACCTGAAAATGAGGGTTTTGATTCAGCAGCTTTTGTGTCAATTGAATACCATCCATCACTGGCATGTGAATATCGGTAATGACAATCCCAGCTTGCGTCACATCTATTCTCTTTAGTGCCTCAATGGCATTGGGGAAGCAGGTAATATCGATGCCTTCAATGAGCATGGCTTGTTCTACGGAGTCTCGAATGGCGGGTTCATCATCGACAAAATAGAGTTTAGGCAGAGGGTGCAAAAGTCGAATCCTTAACAGTATGTGAGGTTAGCTATGTGTGAAATTAGCAGTATGTAAAATTCATTTTCTAATCAACGATAACAACGGCACGTTAGCCCTTATCGTTATATAACGGGATGTTTAGCGAGAATACCATGCCTGAAGGCTCTAATCGGTTGGCGCTGATCGTGCCGTGATAAGCTTCAATAATCCGTTTCGATATTGAAAGCCCTAGCCCTAAGCCTTCCGGTTTAGTGGTAAAAAATGGGTTGAACAGCTGTTCTAGCTTATCGTCCGGCATGCCAATTCCGTTGTCCCAAATGATCAGCTGACAAGAGTTATGATGCAGTTGCCATTCGATGCCTATCTGTGGGCTGGCCGGTTGGTCAACGTTTTCCAGGTTTTGTTGCTCCTGCAAGATTTTCTGTTCAAGAACTTGTTGTTGAAGCGCTTGGGTCGCGTTGTGAATTAGATTCACCAGTACTTGCTCAAGTTCGGTTGGATGAATGGCAATATTAATGTGATTTGGCACTGTGCTTAACCTTAGCGTGATGCCTTGTTTGATCATTAGCGCACTAAGAATACTGGTCGCGTTGTTGATCGATTGATGCAGGTTTGCGACGTGATGTTCTTGCTTGGTGACCTTACGAGTGAAGACTTTAAGACGCGCGATGATGTCGGTAATTGAGGTATTCAAAGCAATCATCTTATCGAGATTGCTTTTGACCAAATCTGTCCGTTCCATTTCTAGCAGCTTTAAGCTGTTCTCACTGTAGGTTCGAAGCGCTGCAAGCGGTTGGTTGATTTCGTGGTTAATGCTGGCTGACAGCTCTCCGAGTACCGCTAATTTTGCTGTTTGGGTCAGCTCTTGTTCTGTCTGCTTCAGCTTTAACTGCGATGCTTGGTATTGAAAAATGGTTTGCTGAAGTTGTTGATTGGATTTCTTCAAATAGTGAGTACGTTTATCAACGGTTTGTTCTAGGTTTTGGTTGAGCCGGGTTAGCGCCACTTTCGCGACGTAAGTCTGTCGCCACGACCACGCGATGAGCATCACCAAGCTGTAAATCACCACGAAGATGACATCGATCTGCAGCACTTTAATAAGTTCTGCTTCGGCCTTTTTTAATGCGACAACTTGGCACTGATTGTTACTGAAGGTTGCGGGGTAAAGATTGAACGGCCCAAGTTTAAACAATCGGTTTGCCGTGAGTTCTCTTTGTACTCGATTTGGTTGAATGTTGTTGGGCTGATTGGCGTCGTTAACTTGTTGTTGATAGTTGGAAGAGCGAAAAGCTTCTATGATCGAAATTTCGCTTTGACCGTATTGGCGCTGCAGGGCGATATCGGTTTGTTGCTTCTGGCTTAATGGCAACAACGAGTGATAAAGCCACTGAGTTTGGCTGGAGAGAAAAACCACTTGGTTAGAGTCGAGTACCACAATCTCAAAATCATCGCTGGTTAGGATGTTTTCAAGGTTCTCTAGACTCACTTTAACGGTGATAACCCCAACAATGTCATTCTCTATATACAGGGGCGAAGACAAAAAGTAACCGCGTACGTTGGAGCGAGCACCCAGTGCGACATAGTGTGTGCTGTTACCTTCAATCGCGGACGCAAAATAAGGACGAAACGAGAAGTTCTCACCCACGAAAGTACCGAGCTTCTGGTAATTACTGGAAGCGACCACAGTACCGCTTGGGTCATGAATATAGATGGTGTCAGCTTGGCTTTGATTAGACCATTCAAATAGCAATTGATTGAGCTGCGCCGCGGAAATCTTGTCTGTTTGTGGTGATGAGTCAAAATAAGAGAGCAGACGTGGGTCATGGCTGAGCAAATCAGGGATCTGTTTGAATTTATCCAGTTCAGAGTCGATTTGTAGGTTCGCTTTATTGGCTGCTTCGTTGAGCTTTTGAGTGACCACTTTTTCTTGAAATTGTACTGCCAAAAAATGAGTTGCGCTCAGCCCAATAGCCCCCAATAACAATGAGAATAAAACGAAGGGAGTCATTATGTTAAGCAGTATCTTAGTCACTAGGATCTCAGCATGTCATCGGTTTGTATAAAGATTATCAATATGATGGATAGAGTACCGAGATCTTGTTAACACAGAGCACCTTCTGTGAGACAAAACCATGGCTTAGACTTGTGTTTCAAAGGATTACAGCGCAAAATCAAAAAAAATTGAAAGGAGCAACCAAATGGAACTGACCGATATTCGTCGCGAATACGCTAAGGGTGGATTGAGACGTAAAGACTTAGCCGCAGACCCGATTGAGCAATTCAATCTATGGCTAGAGCAAGCTATTGAAGCTAAGTTGACGGACCCTACTGCCATGACAGTTGCTACGGTTGATGAAAATGGTCAGCCATTCCAGCGAATTGTTCTGCTAAAGAATGTTGATAAAGACGGCTTCGTTTTTTACACCAACTTAGGTAGCCGTAAAGCGCATCAGCTAGAGCACAATAGCAAAATCAGTTTGCATTTCCCTTGGCACCCTCTTGAGCGACAAGTTCATATTACGGGCACGGCTGAAAAACTGACAGCAATGGAAAATATGAAGTACTTCTCGTCACGACCAAAAGAGAGCCAATTGGCCGCAATTGCAAGTAAGCAAAGTAGCCGTATCTCTGCTCGTGGGATTTTAGAAGGTAAATATCTAGAGCTTAAACAGAAGTTCGCGAAAGGAGAGATTCCTGTGCCTTCTTTCTGGGGTGGCTTCCGTGTGCGTGTGGATAGCATTGAGTTTTGGCAAGGTGGAGAGCACCGCTTGCATGATCGCTTCTTGTTCTCACGCCAAGATAGCCGTTGGGATATCGACCGCCTAGCGCCTTAATTTGCTTAACTGCTTAACTGATCCAAAAATACCGTTGATTAGACTTATCAACGGTATTTTTTTGTCTGCATCTCATCAAACCAATATCTAGTCACTGTGCAGAACAACGGAGATCTGCTTTTTAAGCAGGGTTTCTGGGATCATAGAGCCTAGCCCCGAGTCCAACGCATACTCAATCAACCGGCTTTTACTGCGCGCATCAAATTTCTGTTTCAACCTGGCGACATGCCCTTCGACTGTTTTGATTGAAATGTTCAACGTAGACGCGATGTACTGTGGTTTCTTGCCGAATAGCAGCAAGAACAGCACTTCTGATTCTCGCGAAGTCAGTCGCTTTTTGAGCTTTGATATGCGTGGCTTTGATCCTGCAATGGACACTTGATTGTCTTTTTCGCAAGTTGCCTGACACACCCAATGGCCTACTTCTAAGATGGCGGTGTCGGTGAGTTCTTGACCATAAAAAATGGTGCCTTGAACTTCGCCATTCCCATCAAGCCAAGGGGTTTTAGTAAAAATATGGGCGTGCCAGCGTCCGTCTGGATAAGGGTGAATATCGAGGATTTTAAGAGTACTGCGTGTATCCATTACATGTTTGTCTTGAGCCCTGAAATCCTGCGCGCATTCGGTTGTTTGACTAGGCATATCGAAATCGGTTAAGCCCGTACAAGTTTCGTTGGGTTTTAAGCCAATTAATTGGTTGTAAGCAAGGTTGGCATACACGAAGACAGAGTCAGTATCTTTGCACCCCCAGCAACCTGGAAGTTGTTCAAATAAAGAACGATGTATGGAGTTGAGGGGATTCGGCAAGGTTTTATCTCGTAAGAGGAAGTATTGCAATGATATCAGTTTCTTATAGAGCTGCAATGACAATTAGAAGTCGAGTTATGCATCAAAAATGGAGTGTGATTAATGGTTGAACGGTATGTTGTTTAAGTGTGCCTTTATTGATCAATAGCTAAGCAAAAAGGATGAGAAAAAAGCAAAAAAAAACCAGCCTGAAGAAGGGCTGGCCAAAGACAAGATATACCTTGTCGACACGTAGAAGATTTCCAGTTTAATTTACGAGGGTCATGTAAATTAAGCTGAGGTATCAGATAGATACCCAGAGTGACTTACTACTCTATCGACGAATTTACTCCTAGGCGAGATCGAATATAAGGAGGGAATTCCCCTATAAACACTGACTCAACCTGATACTAGGAGAATCTAAGGTAAATATTTGAGGGCTTTGAGGAATACCAAGAGCTTATAGCTCTCGTAATACTCGGAATCCTAAGTAGTTAGCGGCAGTAGAAGGCGAAACGTACAGTTCAGCAAACACTTTTGCCTCTTCAGGAGAGAAGCTCCACGCGCCCCCCTTAGCGATGCCTTTTTGGGTTGCAGTCCATTCCCAAACGTTACCTACCATGTCGTAGAAACCCGTTGGCGTTGGCAAGAATGATTTTACAGGAGAAGTACTGACGTTTGACCACTGTGTACCAGACCAACCAGTATTAGCTCTACCTGAACGGAATTTGTTGCCCCACCAGAAGCTGGTATCTTGACCCGCTCTTGCCGCCGCTTCCCACTCTTGTTGTGTTGGTAGGCGGTAAGTAAAGCCTGTTTTTTTAGATAACCAACGTGTGTACGCTTTCGCATCGCTTTGGCTGACGCATACAACGGGTGAGTTATCGACTTGCTTGAAACCAGGAGCTTTCCAGTCATTGTCTGACACAGTCGTGATTTCTGCATTCACGAAGGTATCACAAGTGTTCATCAGCTCTGCGTCTGTCTGGTAACCCGTATTTTTCACAAATGCTTTAAAATCTTGAACACGAGTTGGGGTTGCCGCTAATGCAAATGGCTGTTTGATCGTGACTTGCTCAGCGTTATTTTCACCGAGTAGGTAAGTCCCAGATCCAACCACAATCATTTCTGGACTTTGAGCACCATTGCCCATTGGGTCAGCAAACTTAGTCCCCACATTCAGTGAGTTCTGCTTCGCTTGTAATACTGCTCTTAGGTTGTGATCTCGGGCTATTTTCAGCTCTTGGTGGAAAGAAAGGTAACCTTCTTTCTCAATCGTAACCATGTGTTGCCCTGTAGGTAGCATCACTTCAACCGGTGTGCTGCCATAGTTCACACCATTGATAGAAACCTTGTCATTATATTGATTTGAACGAACCACCAAGTTAACCCAAGCAACTTCTTTCTGCTGATCATCGGCTTGCAGATCGCTCTGATCGAAACAGTTTGAGGATTGAATGCCAAGTAAGCGGCAAGGAGTGTTCTTATCTGGACGAGTTTCTAAATTCGCAGCAACCACTGCTCGGTAACGGTTATCTTCGGAGAAGCCAGATGATTTCACGCTGTGTTGTAGAACGTGAATATTCAAAGATGCAGACGCTAGGTGTTCTTTTACTATTTTTGATTCTGTCGCGTTGGATACAAGGCTATTTTGAAATTGTTTTACTGCTTTTTGAAGTGTCAAAGCCACCGTTTGGTCTGAACATTGAGCTAACGTCATGTCGCTGCTACAGCGGTTGGTAAAGCTAACAGTATGTTCTTGTGTTTGAGTGACCTCGCTTCTTAATCTCTCAGCTCTTGCTCTTAGTTTGTCTTGATTCAAATGGGCGATAGACATTTCTACAGCCGATTTTTCGGCTTTGATGGCCTCTAGTTCCATCACTAAGCTTTGAAGCTTTTGCTCTGAATCCGAAATCGTAAGCTTGTGCTCTTTTACCGATTTCCAGGCATCTTGAAAGCGGTTTTGAGCTGGTGAGATATCGAAATCTGGCTCATCAATCATGCGAGTGTAATCTTGCTCTAGGCTAGTTTTCGCCGTTGCGAGTTTTTGCTCTGATTGAGCTAATAACTTGGCTTGACGTGCCATTTGCTCTGCTTGGTTGTCGACTTGATTTTGTTTGTCCGCCATCTTCTTCTCGATAGCCGTTAAACTGGCATGTTCTTCGAAAAGAGAGCTTTCAATGTCGATGACTGATGACGTGATTGCTGGAGATGTCGCTTCAGCGAAAACAGCAGGCGTCATTAAGCATGGAGCAAGTGCAAATAATAGAGTAGGAAAACCTTGGCGCATGTTGGGCTACTTCAGTCGTAATTTAGGTTAATTGAATATTCTAACGAAAACGCCATTTCGTTTGAAGCTACTTTCTATAACTACAAACAAGATGGCGAGTATTCATTCAGCTTTGTGAAATAGGCACGGCTATTTATATCAGGCTTAGCTTTATATATTTAGATTTCATTTTCTTTACTAGGAAGGAGTTTCACCCAAATAGTATCGCTGCCGTTGATAGTCACTGTGCGGTTGTATGATTCGTAACCTTCTTTTGAAATGGTTACTTGGTGACGACCGCTCGGTAGCGAAACCTCTAGGGGTGTGCTGCCGTATTTAATGCCGTTGATAGTGACTGAGTCATTGTACTGATCAGAACGTACCATCACGTTTGCCCACTGCTTGTCGCTCTTCTTTGTAACCTTAACGTCGCTGTCCGTTAAACAGTAGCGAGTTGAAACGTTCAATAAGTTACATGCTGCAATCGCTTCTGGTTTTGCTTGAAGTTGAGCTTGCATCTGCACAAAGTAAGAGTTGTTTCCAGAGAAACCGCTCTTGATTGCTTGGCTGTCTTGAACATGAATGTTCAATTGAACACCTTGTAAGTTTTGCTTCGCTAGCGTGCTTTCTGTGAGCTGTTCAAGTAATTTGCTCTTGAAGTTTTGTACTGCTTTCTGCTTCGTCAGGTGTTTACCTTGAGCAATACACTCACCCAGTGTCATTGTTGATGAACATGTGGTGGTGTAGCTCGTTTCAAGAACGGCACTTTCACGAAGTTCTGTTGCAATACGTTTAACGCGAGCTTCAACTTTTGATTCTTTCAAGTTAGCCAGCTCATTATTCAAACGAGCTTGCTTTTGCTTAATTTGAGAAAGGTAAATTTCGTTCTCATTCATCGCTTGCTGATTATCTAGCTGAGACGATTGATTCTCTTTAACCGCAGCCCAAGCATCTTGGTATCCTTTCTGAAAAGAAACCAGATCCGTTTCTGGATCGTCAAGTAAGCGACTGTATTGTTTGTCGAGTACAGATTTAGCTCGGTTACGTTTTGCCTTTAACTCTTCACCTTCACGTAACAACTTACTGTTCTGGTTTTGTAGTTGTTTTAAGGTCTCAGTTGCCGATACTTTGGTCGCTGAAATACGCTCAATATCTGAGTTTTTCTCTGTTAGCTTTGCATCGATAGCTGAAACGGGATCGACTTGATTCAGTTCTTCAGCTGATAACGATGCAGATACCCAAAGTGGGGATAGCGCAAGTAAAAGCGCTGAAATTCGAAAGTTAGTCATAGGTCCCTGCAACTTGTATATTTAAAATTGGCTCGTTAATAAAGTGTCTACTTCCTAGTTGTCAGTCACTAGTTATTAGCAATTAACACAGTACCCGTCTTTATACCGTTTTATTGCCCTCCAATCTACTCAAAAGCTAAGTTTCGGTACTTCGGATACACTTTTTACATATTTACACCGAAATAATTGAGCTATATAAGAAAATATTGTCGTTATGGTGTAGTCATTTGGTTTCCATTTGTGACTTGCTTTGACTTTTGGTGCTCAGATTTATTTGCTCTTGGAACAAGCAAGAGTGGCCTAAAGATTGGAAGGTTGACTTTACAAAGCCCGTAGTTTGGGCTCACTTGATCATACTTCCGGAGACATGATCACGTGGTTATCAATAATGATCTTTCTTTGAAGAAGAGAAAACATCTCTCATGATCATTTACAAATTCATCTTCTGCAGATTTCAGAGTATTATTCTTACTATGTCGACCTGAGTATTTTGATGTTATGCCTAAACCGTTACCCTTTCCGAACTTTGACTTGTCCCCGCTAAGCCTTACTGGCCCTCGCCCTGCGGAGATCATTACTTTGCCTTCGCATATGGATTGTCACGATCACCATTATTCGCAGGTAGTCATTGGTTTAAAAGGTCAGGCGGAATTTGAAGTGAGCGGTAAAGGTAATCTTGTCGGTCCAGGGCAAGGCTGTGTAGTCACGGCTCGCTCTGATCATGCTTTCGGTGGAGTGGTTGGTCAGTCGGATATTCTCGTACTCAACATGCCTATGCCAACCGATGATGACCCTCTGATGCTAGAGAAGATTAACCAGTTAGAATCATCCAACGTCTACTTCCAATTAGATGCGCAAATTCAAAAGCTTATCCATATGTTGGTGCAAGAGATGCAGGCCAGTCCTGATGATCTGTTGTTGAGTCGAGCTTGTAATGACACGGTGATTGCGTTGATGCAAAGACACATCTCGGCATTTGAAACCTCGATTAAAGATTCGCGTTTCGATCTTGAGTCGTTGGATCGCTACATCGAACAACACTTGGCTAATAAGATCTCAGTCGCGCAGCTTGCAGGCAGTGTGTTCTTGGGCGAAAGCCAATTCCACATGCTATTCAAAGATCAAATGGGCATTACCCCTCACCAATATGTTTTAGGAAAGCGTATCGACCGCTCTCGACACCTTATTGAACAAGGTAATTTAAGCCTTGGACAGGTTGCAGAACTGGCTGGTTTTTCCGGTCAATCCTCCTTTACTCACACCTTTTCTCGCCTTCAAGGCATGTCACCATCTCAATACAAAAAGCAAACTTCTGTTAAATAGTGAAACAAAACGGCATATTATATTAAAGTTTCATATGTGACCTTGTGTTTGTTTTGTTAATAAAGCGAGTTTTTAGCAAAAAACTCGGAGTTTTTGACAAGTAATCCTTATATACTCTAAATACACTGCAGCCATTGTAGAGATCCCGGGCTAATTCCGGGTGTGAGATTAAGGAAAACGCATGTTTACAGCTACTGATGTGTTAAAGCCAGAATTCAACGAGCAGTCGCTTGCTGATCTATGGTCGCTTATCTCACCATTATATATGGTGGATGAAACCCAATGGCTAGAGCAACTTCTGCCGCTAGCTACCCCTTCTGAGTCAGAAAAGCAGCAGATCACAGACAAAACGACATCATTGATCGAAGCTATCCGTGCGGATAAGACTTCTATCCAGATGATCGATGCATTGTTGCTTGAATACAGCTTAGATACTCAAGAGGGCATCTTGCTAATGTGTCTGGCGGAAGCCTTGATGCGTATTCCTGATTCAGCAACCGCTGATGCGCTGATTCGTGACAAATTAAGCGTTGCGGATTGGAAGTCTCACCTAAAGAATTCAGACTCAGTATTTGTTAACGCATCCACTTGGGGATTAATGCTAACAGGTAAGGTGGTTGGACTTTCATCTAAAGAGCAGAGTGCGGGTCAAGCCGTTAATCGCTTAGTGAACAAGCTTTCTGAGCCGGTGATTCGTAAAGCGATGCACCAAGCAATGAAGGTGATGGGTCACCAATTCGTTCTTGGCCGCAGCATTGCTGAAGCGCAAAAGAACGGTAAGTCTATGCGTGATAAAGGCTTTACCTACTCATACGACATGCTAGGTGAAGCGGCACTGACCACTGCTGACGCAAATAAATACTTCAAAGATTACCTAATGGCGATTGAAGCCGTAGGTCGAGACAACTATGTTTCTCCACAATCGAAGGTCTCTTCAAAATCGAGCCCTGCGCCATCGGTATCGATCAAGCTTTCTGCGCTTCACCCACGTTATGAAGTGGCGAACGAAGACCGCGTACTGACTGAACTTTGCGACACGCTAGAGCAGCTATTGCGCCGTGCAGTAGAGCTCGATGTTGCGATTACGATTGATGCGGAAGAAGCGGATCGCCTAGAGCTTTCTCTTAAATTATTCGAAAAACTGTACCGTACTGATCTTGTAAAAGGTTGGGGTAAATTTGGTCTGGTTATTCAAGCCTACTCAAAGCGTGCACTACCGGTTCTAGTATGGCTAAACCGCCTAGCGAAAGAGCAGGGTGATTTGATCCCGCTTCGCTTGGTGAAAGGCGCGTACTGGGACAGCGAAATCAAATGGTCGCAACAAGCTGGCTTTACTGATTACCCAGTTTACACTCGTAAAGAAGCTACTGACGTAGCTTACCTTGCTTGTGCGCGTTACCTATTGAGCCCAAGTGTTCGAGGCAATATCTTCCCGCAGTTTGCGAGCCACAATGCTCATACGGTTTCTGCTATTGCCGTCATGACCGACCATAAAGACTTTGAATTCCAACGCTTACACGGCATGGGTGATTCTCTGTACAACCATGCGATGGAAGCTTACCAACAGTCGGTACGTATATACGCACCGGTTGGCAGCCATAAAGATCTACTGCCATACCTAGTACGTCGCTTGCTAGAAAATGGTGCAAACAGCTCGTTTGTCCACCGCCTAGTTGATGCGCGTTGCCCTGTGGCAGAGCTGACTCAACATCCTGTCGATATGCTTCTGGCATTCGATACATTGCACAACACTAAGATTCCTCTGCCTCCAGCGGTATTCCCTGAGCGTAAGAACTCTTACGGTGTGAACATTGATATTGAAAGCGAAGCGCATCAATTTGAAGAGAAAGTAAAAAGCTTCTTAAACAACCAATGGACTGCGGGCCCTGTGATCAACGGTGAATCTCTTGCCGAAAGCATGATCAAGGCTGATCAGAACGTTGAGCAAGTGACGGCACCTTATGATCGTCGTATTCATGTGGGTCAGGTGGCTTTTGCTAACCTTGATCATGTTTCCGCAGCGATCACTGGCGCAGACGCAGCATTCGCTGATTGGAACGCAACTTCGGTTGAAACCAAAGCGGCTGCACTTGATAAGTTGGCTGACCTGATGGAAGACAACCTCGCTGAGCTGGTGGCGATTTGTCATCAAGAAGCGGGTAAGACAATTCACGATAGTGTTGATGAAGTACGTGAAGCAGTCGATTTCTGTCGTTACTACGCAAAACAAGCTGACAATCTACAAGGTTTCGAACTAAAAGGTTTTGATGGCCAAACACGAATCGCTTCTCGACAAGGTCGTGGTGTGTTCGTTTGTATCAGCCCTTGGAACTTCCCTCTAGCTATCTTCCTTGGCCAAATTACTGCAGCACTAGTGGCGGGTAATACGGTTGTGGCTAAGCCTGCCGAGCAAACAAGCTTGATTGCTGCTCGTGCGGTTGAACTGATGAATGAAGCGGGCTTCCCTGCTGGCACGATTCAGCTACTACTGGGTCGCGGTGCTGAGATCGGCAGTGCGCTCACCAGTCATGATGCGATTGCGGGCGTTGCCTTTACTGGTTCTACACCAACGGCACAGCGTATCAATGTGTCATTAGCCACTCGTAATGCTAAGCCAGTTCCGTTTATTGCGGAAACAGGCGGCCAGAATGCGATGATCGTCGACAGTACTGCACTGCCTGAACAGGTAGTTCGTGATGTGATTCGTTCAGCATTCGCTTCAGCAGGTCAGCGTTGTTCTGCACTACGTGTGCTTTACATCCAAGAAGACATTGCAGACCGCGTGGTTGGATTGATTCACGGTGCAATGGACGAGCTGAGTGTTGGCATTCCACACCTTCATAAAACCGATGTTGGCCCTGTTATCGACCAAAACGCAAAACAGAAGCTAATGGCGCACTTAGAAAACATGACCAATACCCAGAAGAAGGTGGCTCAACTTTCTCTAGGTAGTGATTGTGAACATGGTGATTTTGTTCCACCAAGTGCTTTTGAAATTGATGACATCAACTGCTTGAAAGAAGAACAGTTTGGCCCAGTGCTACACATTGTTCGCTTCAAAGCGAGTGAGCTAGCGCAAGTGGTAGACCAAATCAACCAAACGGGCTTTGGCTTAACCATGGGTATCCACAGCCGTAACGAGACAACTTACCGTTGGATCGAAAAACACGTTCGTGTGGGTAACTGCTACATCAACCGTGACCAAGTGGGCGCCGTTGTTGGTGTTCAACCATTTGGTGGTCAAGGCTTGTCAGGTACTGGCCCTAAAGCGGGTGGTCCTCACTACCTATATCGCTTTACTGATATTCATTTCTCTCAATCACAAGACAAGGCATAAGGAGCATTATCATGGTTCATCAAGTGACAGGTTTTTCTGATGCTTTGCTAGCGTGGGAACAATGGAATCTTACCGATTTTGATTACAAGAGTGCTCAGGTACTTGCGCTTAAATCAGAGATCGAAAGTCAATCTGCGCCTTTGGCGATGGTGGCGACTTATCATCTAGAGCAAGCGTCTGCACTGCTTTCTGAACATCACCTAATGGCAGGTCCTACGGGCGAAACCAATGAGCTATATGCCGCAGGTCGCGGTGTGGCTTTGGTGATTGTTGATGATTGCGAAGTGAAAGTGCCAGCGCTGCAAACTGCAATGGCTTTGATTACTGCCGCGCTATTGGCAGGTAACAGCGTTCAATTGTGCAGTGATGATGTGCAGTTCAATACGTTAGTTGCAGACGCAGCTAAGTCGGCGAACTTGCCAACTAACTTGGTGCAAGTTGCCTCGTATGACGCTGCTCAACAGTTGTTGTCTTGCGATGTACGTAGCGTGGGTTACGTAGGTAACTCGCAAACGGCACAAGCTATCAATTTACAGCTTGCTAAGCGTGACGGTGCAATCGTCGGTTTAGTAGCTGAAACGGATCTGGTGACAATGAATGTTGCTAATGATCCACACCTATCGCTGCGCTTCATTACCGAGCGTACGCGAACTATAAATATAACAGCCGTGGGCGGTAACGCGACCTTGCTCGAACTTGGAAGTGAAGCTCACTAACCTTCAGTAAAATTGGCTCTAAGTACTTTTGGTTTTTTCCATTGTTGGGTTTTCTCCATCTTTGGATTTAATTCATAGTGCCTTGGAGCCTCAATACCTAACTCAATGCACTCGCTTGCCTTACGGTGAGTGTCTTGCATTGAATTAGGCATGGAAGGCTTTCTACAAAATGAGGACTATCAAATGATAGAAAACAGTTTTGCAATAACGACGACGTTCATTGCGTATCTAATTATGATGCTAGCGATCGGTGTTATTGCTTACAAACGTACATCTAACTCAACAGACTACTTCCTAGGTGGTCGTTCGTTAGGCCCATGGCCTGCTGCACTTTCTGCTGGTGCATCAGACATGAGTGGTTGGTTGCTACTTGGCCTGCCTGGTTACGCTTACGCTGCTGGCTTTGAAGCATTTTGGCTTGCTGGTGGTCTACTTGTTGGTACTTGGGCAAACTGGTTAATCAGTGCAAAACGTCTACGTACTTACAGCATTACGACTGAATCACTGACGCTGCCTGAGTTCCTATCTCGTCGTTTCAATGATAATTCTAAGCTGATCCAAACAATTTCTGCTTTCTTTATCCTTTTATTCTTCCTTTTCTACACAAGTTCAGGCTTGGTAGCAGGTGGTAAATTGTTTGAAACGGTATTCGGCCTTGATTACACAACAGCGGTAATTATCGGTACAGTCTGTGTAGTTTCGTACACTCTGTTTGGTGGTTTCCTAGCGGTATCTTGGACTGACTTGGTTCAAGGTCTACTCATGTCTGCAGCGCTATTGATTGTACCAATCGCGGCAATGAACGGTGGCCTAGGTCAGCTTTCTAGCGACCTACACAACATCAACCCAGAGCTGCTAACGCTATGGAATGATGCGAAGGGTGAGCCACTGTCTGCTATTGCGATCATCTCACTAGCGGCATGGGGTTTGGGTTACTTCGGTCAACCACACATCCTTGCGCGTTTCAAAGCAACACGTAGTAATAAAGACCTAACAACAGCGCGCCGCATTGCCGTTATCTGGACTGCACTGTCTATGATTGGTGCAATGCTTGTGGGTCTTGTTGGTCTAATCTATGTGACGAACTCTGGCGCACCTAAGCTAGACGATGGCGAGAAGATCTTCATGCTTCTTGTGAACGCGATGTTCCACCCAGTAATCGCCGGCATCCTACTTGCTGCCATTCTAGCGGCAATCATGAGTACTGCGGATTCACAACTTCTTGTTTCTTCATCTGCAATGGCAGAAGACCTGTATAAGCAAGTTTTGAAGAAAGACGCAACGTCAGAAGAGATTGTTCGTGTCGGCCGTTTCGCGGTTATTCTAATTTCTCTTGTTGCTCTTGTTCTGGCGATGACACCAGACAGCTCAGTACTTGGCCTTGTATCTTACGCATGGGCTGGTTTTGGTGCTGCATTCGGTCCTGCAATCGTATTAAGCCTATACTGGTCTCGTATGAACCGTAACGGCGCTCTAGCGGGTATCGTGGTTGGTGGTGTTACGATTGTACTTTGGAAGCAGTTCACGGGCGGTTGGTTCGATGTTTACGAAATCGTACCGGGAATCATCCTATCGACGCTTTCTATCGTTATTGTGAGCCTAATGACTGGCGAGCCAGAAGACGAAGTGAAAAAGCAACACGCTGAGTTCAAGAAGAACCTAGTTGAGCTAGACTAATTTACATTGTAAAACATATGTGAATTAGCAAAGAACATTAGCTAAAAAGCAATTGTAAAAAGTAATTGAAAAATAAAAGTAATAGAGTCACTTCGGTGGCTCTATTTTTTTATGTGGGCACTACCTTTGTCTTATAAAAAACCAGTAGGATACAGAAGAAGCACGGCTGTTATGAGGTTTACAATGTAAATCGAAACCAAATGATAGAAGGGAAATAAATAGAAGATAAAGGCTTTTCATAGCGCTTGATGTCAAAAAATAACCGATAAAATGGCTATTTTTTGAACTTGGCGCTCACTTTTGTTATTAGCTCGGTGAATTATTACACTGAATTGGACATCATGTGTCAATTATCAGTAACCACTAAAGACCTATAGGACAAAGGTATGCCTGATCTCTATTGCAAAGGATGTAAAAAAACAACACTACATAAGTCTATAATGAAACGTTGTGAATCTGAGCCTGAGACAACCTCTGGCCGTGTGATGCAATGGACGTCAAAGCTATTTAGTGGAAACCTGTACTACGACATGGAAACTCAACACTTCTGTCGAACGTGTAACTGTCGTTGTGAAACAGGAACTGCAGTTCCCCAAGTTGGTCTGGCTTAGATTGTAGTAAGTGCTTACTAACTTAGATTTAAAAACCTCCCTGATGGAGGTTTTTTCGTTTTTTATGCCGCTTTTAGTGAAGGTTCTGCCTCGACGACATTACCATCAATCTTAACTTCCCAGCCATAGTTTGAGTATTCACTTGCGAGTGCTTGGGCAACATCTTTTGATACCGTTACGTGTGTCCATGAACCGATTCCGTAAGGTTTATATGCGAGTTCTTGCGTTTTCATAATAGAGTCATCCTTTCTCTTTGAGAATTCTATTATTCACTTTGGCCTATATCCTTTCTTTCGTTTCTGGCTCAACTTATTTGTTAATCGGGTCATTTCTATAATAATTTGTTAATAACTGGAGTTTGATTTATAAGGGTTGTTATCGCTCCGTTCGGTTTTATATTTAACGTGAATAGGAATGGTCTATTTAGTTTTCTAAATGTGTGAGCAAGGTTTTCTTCGATTGCTCTTAGTATGGAATATACTGAGCGCAATCTAGAATGTTTAAGGAATATTATGTCTCAGCATCAACTCGATCGTATCGATAAAGAGATACTAAGAATTCTGCATATGAAAGGCCGTTTGCCCGTTGTTGAACTAGCGAAACAGGTCAACCTAACAACTTCACCTTGCTCTGATAGGTTGAAGCGATTGGAAAAAGTGGGCTACATCACAGGCTATCATGCTGAGCTTTGTTCAGAAAAGTTGGGGCTCGATGTCCAAGTGTTTATCCATATTCGCCTCGATCAAACCAGTTTTTCAATTTTTGATAAATTTGCACAAGCGGTTGAAACGATGCCTGAGGTCGAAGAGTGCTATTCGCTGTCGGGGGATTTTGACACCATGATCAAGGTTCGAGTAAAAGACATGAAGGCGTACCAAGCGTTTATGGCAACGAAATTGGGTACCCTGCCAGGTGTGATTCAGACACGCAGCGAAGTGGTGATTGAAGAACACAAGAAGGGCTTTGGTGTTAACCCTGAGCTGTTGGCCACCATAAAATAGTGACCTGCTTTCGCCTTACCAAGGTTATTTACATATAAAAAATGGAAGCCAATAAGCTTCCATTTTTTGTTGAACGTCAGATAAAGAGCAATCGGATAAACTTCTCCGTCTTACAGCGTAATTGCGGCAGAGATTAAACCAATCACACCGCCGAATACCCCACCCCAAACGACCAACCAACCAAGGTGTTTTTTGATCATGGTCTGAACCATCTCTTTAACCAGTTTTGGTGTCAGTTCATTCAAGCGCTGATCGATGATCGCTTCAATGTTCTCTTTGATTTCATCCATCATCGCAGGTGATTCAAGTTCATCCTTGATGGCATTTTTTACCGAATCACTCTTGCTGATTTCGATCACAGACTCTTGCATCTTCTCCACGAATGGCGCTTTCATTGGCTGTAGTGCTTCAGTGCCGCCAACCATCGCTAGCATGCCACCAAACTGTGAGTTTTCGATAACATGCACCAGCGATTCGAATGCAGGGTTAAAGTCGATCTTCTTAATCACAGGCTCTAGGTTGAGTGACTTTCCTGTCATCTCACTACTCAGAAAACGGTCGATGTTACTTTCGGTAAAGAACTGTTCCATCATCAGTTGTTTGATGGCTGCCTTGAACTCTTCAAAGCGCGCTGGAATAACGCCAGAACCATATAGGCCGGGTACTTTCTCGAACAACATGTGAATCGCAAGCCAGTTGGTGATGGCACCAGAAAATGCGAATAAACCTGCATAAAGCAAGTATTGGTTTGCTGTCGCATAGCCGCCAGCAAGCAGTGCTAACGCAATAACGTTAGTTAAGACACTTTTGTTCATGGTTGATCTCTAAAAAGAATACTGCGCGCATTTTAAGAAAAAAACGCCAAGAAAAAAACAAAAGGATCGATGAAGTTTATAGAACCAATGAAAACAGATGAGAAAGGGGCAGAGAATAACAGGCATAAAAAAGGCTAGCCTCCCCCCGAAGTCTAGCCTTATTCCAGAACGCGCAAGCGAAGCGTCATTGCTGTTAATGTCATTATATGATTACGACATAACATTCTGCCATGTGTAATTTACCGCCAATTAACATTTTGGTGTGAATTACGCCGCACTTTTAAAATGGAATATAAATTAAGCGCTCGTTGTCTGTTCAAGATCATCACCAATAAAGCCACCAGTCTGGTGATTCCACAATTGAGCATAGATGCCATTTTGTGTAATCAGCTCTTGGTGCGTGCCTTCTTCGACGATATTACCTTGGTCGAGTACGATCAAACGGTCCATTGCTGCAATCGTCGATAAACGGTGTGCAATCGCGATAACGGTTTTGCCTTCCATTAGTTCAATCAAGCTCTCTTGAATCGCTGCTTCTACCTCAGAATCGAGAGCAGATGTTGCTTCATCTAGAACCAACAGCGGAGCATTTTTCAGAAGAACACGTGAGATAGCGACACGTTGACGCTGCCCACCAGAAAGCTTAACGCCACGTTCACCTACTTGAGCATCGTAGCCAACGTTACCAAACGGGTCAGTTAGCGTTTCGATAAACTCATGAGCGTGTGCCTGTTTAGTCGCCGCGTATACCTCTTCGTCTGATGCCTCTGGTCGACCGTAAAGAATGTTGTCTTTGATCGAACGGTGCAGCAGTGAGGTATCTTGAGTCACCATACCTATGTTGCTACGCAGAGAATCTTGAGTAACGCTCGAGATCTCTTGGTCATCAATCAGGATGCGACCACTTTCTACATCGTGGAAACGCAGCAGTAAGTTAACTAGGGTCGATTTACCTGCACCTGAACGGCCAACCAAGCCGACTTTTTCACCCGGTTTGATGTTTAGGTTTAGGTTGTTAATCACCCCCTTATTCTCACCGTAGTTAAAGCTCACGTTGTCGAAGTTGATACCGCCTTGTGGAACGTCCAAAGGCTTTGCGTCTTTCTTGTCTTCGATAGCAATGGGCTTAGACAGTGTTTTAATACCATCAATTACAGTACCTAGGTTTTCAAACAGACCGCCGATTTCCCACATGATCCATTTCGACATACCGTTAATACGCAGAGCCAAGCTGACTGCAATCGCAATCGCACCGACCGTGATTGCGTTATCTAACCATAGGTAAATAGAGATACCGGCAATGCTGAATACCAATAGATAGTTAGCAAATTCAACGCAGATGTTGAAGCCTGTAACCAAGCGCATTTGGCGATGGACTGTGTCTAGGAAGCCTTCCATCCCTTCTTCTGCGTACTCGGTTTCTCTTTTACTATGAGAGAAAAGTTTGACCGTAGCGATGTTGGTGTAGCTATCAACAATGCGTCCTGTCATCAGTGAGCGAGCATCCGCCTGTTCTGAAGACACGTCTTTCAGCTTTGGTACGAAGTGCAGTTGGATACCGACGTAAATGAACAACCAAATCAACATTGGAGCCATTAAGCGCCAATCCGATTCAGCGAGCATGAACAGCATCGCTGTAAAGTAAACCGTCACGTAAACAAACACATCGACCATTTTGGTCACGGTTTCACGTACCGCGAGCGATGTTTGCATGACTTTGGTGGCAACACGCCCGGCAAAGTCATCTTGATAGAACGACAAACTTTGCTTCAAAAGGTAGCGGTGCGCTAACCAACGAATCGACATTGGATAGTTGCCCAGCAAAGTTTGGTGAAGCAATAGCGAATAAACACTGATCAAGATTGGCATCACGACCAACAGCAGAACGCCGAGCCCCATCAGTGTCGACTCGTTGTCTGCTAAGAAAGTGTCCGGGTTGCTGGTTGATAGCCAGTCAACCAGTTGTCCCATGTAACCGAACAGCGCAACTTCGATGATCGCGATGGTCATGCTCATCAATCCGAGCAAGATCAACGGCTTTTCAAAACCTCGTGTGTAATGGCGGCAGAATGCCAGTATTCCAGTAGGAGGTTGTATCGGCTCTCCCTTTGGAAAGGCTTCAGTAAAGCCTTCAAATTTCTTGTACATAGTTTTCCCTTTATAAGCTACTGCATCTTTGATGCTAGAGCATCGTGATGTGCAGCTTTGTTTTTATAGTCTTGATTTGAATTTTTCAGTTTTAGTTTGAAATTATATAAGTGCCAACGCGTTCTTATAAGTATTAAGCCATTCGATAGATTTTTGTTTAGTTCTTATGTAAGTACTTGGTTTAAGCGACACAGAACACCTCCAAAGAGTGTCTTTCATGAAGCTAATTTTAGATTGAATTAGACAGGAAAAGTTAAGCTTATTTCAAACGTAATTGATGGTTATGCAACGGTGATAATCCTAACGTTAAATGGATTAAATTGTAATCAAAACTCGTGTGGAGTTGAAAAATGAAATGAGAATATTTATCCAGTAAATTCTTTAACGAATATGCATACAGTTGGTTCTTTCTGATGTGCTGTTATCTTGCAGTAAAAATTACCGACTAATCTAAAATTCGCAGTAATTACTTGGGATAAATATTCAAATCATTGTGATTTTCAGTGAATTTTGTCGTAACAAGTTGTTTACAATTCTGAGGTAAATAAAAGATAGGGACGGTTAAAATGTTAAACCTACACAAAAAATCACTGCATATTACTAATGTTCAAAACGCAAATTGCGTTGTTATGGTGCCGCCAAAAGAATTTAAATTTAACGAAGAAACAGCCCGTGATAACGAGTTTCAGCACAGAGTCGATCTGACTGAAGCTGAGGTAAAGTTAGAAACGATGGCCGAGTTTAAGGCTATGGTGGTTTCGCTACGTAAAGAAGGTGTGCAAGTTGTAGAGTTTGATTATCCGGAACTGGGTGTTGAAACCCCTGACGCAGTGTTCCCAAACAACTGGTTCAGTACTTGTAGTGATGGAAGCCTATTCACTTTCCCTATGGCGTGTGAAAACCGTCAAAATGAAGTTAAGCCGAATGCACTTATTGAAGCGTTGGAAGCGTCTGGTCGCATTGTTAATCACAGTGAGTCTATGGAGTCGTACGTTGCTCAAGGTTCTTATCTAGAGAGCACAGGCGTGATGGTGATCGACCATATCAACAAGACCATTTATGCTGCGCTTTCACAACGTTGTGACCGCGAAGTATTGGAAGATTACGCGAAGCGCATTGGCTATTCTCGCGTGGTCTCGTTCCAAACGGCATTACCGTCTGGTCAACCGATTTACCATACCAATGTGATGATGGCGATTGGCGATAATTTCTGCGTGATCTGTGATGAAGTGATCCCAGAGTTTGAGCGCCGCTTTGTTGTGAAGTCTCTTGCCAAAGACAAGCAAGTTATCTCTATCTCAATCGATCAGATGAATCGTTTTTGTGGCAACATCCTTCAGCTTGAAACTGTGAATGGCGACAAGGTGATCGCGATGTCTCAATCGGCTTATGATGCGTTTTCTCCAGCTCAGTTAGCTCAGCTTTCGACACACGGTAAGCTACTACCATTTAACGTGAAAACGATCGAAGACATCGGCGGTGGTTCGGTGCGATGCATGTTGGGCGAGGTGTTCTTACCAACCCGAGTGAATCGTCTGTAGCAAGTATAGAAAGTATAGCAAGCGCTCATTTCCAGCAATGGATCTTCGAATACCACTCTTATCGCAGAGTGGTATTTTTGTTTTTATCTATCACAAATAAGAGAACAAGAGCTCGATACAGGAGTCAACGCGCAAAGCTACTGAAAAAAGCTATGAAGCGTCCTTAAAAGCTCTGTGTTCAATGAACTGAGCCGACAGTGTTACGACTTCCTTAGAGTAGACCAGCGCTGTGTGGTTGAGTTTGAGGGCGTAAGTATCAGTGGCTCCTCTCAGGTTGGCGTCTTCGAGTGTTACTGTGCCATCCCCAGGATTTCTTCCCAATACAATGCGTCCTACGCCAGCGTCGTAGGTGCCAGTAATTACGCCAATCGGCACATCAATATCGTAGTCACCCAAGCCATCGCTTAAAATCATTTTGCTCGAACCAAATATAAATCCAAGCCCATGATTAGACAGTGTTTTGGCGATGGTTGCCCCATTGTGCGGAGTGCCTGCTGTAATAATGCAGGTGTCGGCGAAGTGTGGTTGGTAGAATTTAAAGTAATGACGAATCAGCAAGCCACCCAGTGAGTGACCGAAAAAATAGACCTCATCATACTCATTAAAACGAGCATTCACGAAACGATTGAGACGTTTGGCTGCAGAAGGGAAACGCAGCGAGTTGTAGGCAAACTTGTGCGTTGTAAAGCCGCGTTTTTTGAAGTTTCTATCCAGATATTGCATGATCAACGCAGGCATATATAGACCATGAATTAAAACTATATGTTTGTTTTTATTATTCATTTTTGTCCTCCGTCTGATGGTGTCTCCAGTATATTTAGTCGCAAATCTAAACTCAATAAAACTTGCGGCTAATGGGACACAAAAGACAGAGCCTTCGCTATAGAAAGAATGTGCGTTATAGACAAAGAGTGGGTTACTCTGATCTCACTCCTCCATACACATCAATCGTTAACCCAACTTGTTTGGCATAGGTATTCGGTGTTAGGCCTGTTACCTTATTGAAGCTTCACTTTTTGCTTCAGGTTCAACCAAAACCTTTATCACGCCTTTTTGTAAAATCAGGTTGTTGGGGTAGGTGATAATGTTACCCGAACTGTGTCGAAGAATAACGTGGAACATGGTGATATCGATGATCACACCGCTGATGTCTTCGTCTTTCTCCGCGACTCTTACTCTGTCGCCAATGCGATAAGGGAAGACAAAAAATATTAGTACGCTGGCTGTGAGGTTACTTAGAATGGACCATTGCGCGAATAAAGCGACACCCAGCACCGCAAATATGGATGATAAGAACAGCGAAATATCACCAAAACCCAAGTTAAGAACAATCGTAAACACAGCGATGAAGAGTAGAAACAGAACAATATTGAAACACTTAATCACGAACTGCTTTCGCTTCAATTCGACACGCTTATTTTCCGCTAATGTTTCTATCCAGTTCTTACCTAAGCGTTTGATCACCCAATACACAGTGATAAGAAGTAAACCTAAAACTACTTGTCTAAGCCACATATTGGATTGCAAAAACTCAACCATTAAATAAACCTCAATTTTTTCAAAATAATGACCTCTGCCGCTATGACTACGAGCAGCCCAACGCAAAAGAGTGGGAATGCTATTGGGTTATCTGTTCCGGGTATCCCCGCGATATTGACACCCAGTAAACCGGTGAAAAACCCAGCAGGGAGGAAAATACCTGCAATGATAGAAAATAGGTACGTATTTCTATTCATTTTTTCAGCTTGTTGCTGACTTAGGCTCGCTAAAAATACATTAATTTGTTCGATGTAAAACTCAACAGACTCGTTAATTCTCAGGATGGTATCAAGGCTGTTCTTTATATGACTGTTGTGATTACTCAATGGTGCAGGTAGGTCACTCATTAAATCTTCAAAAACGTATTTCTGTGGCTTCAAATAACGCCTTAGTCTGAGTAGCCTTGAATGTAGAGCGTTAATGGATCTTATGTCGATATTGGAGTTAGATTCTAACTCGTCAATTAATAGTTCGACGGGTGCTAGGAAGGTTGAAATACTGTGGTTGATTCCACGGATCATGCCCAACAACACATCAGGCAATGATGTGGGGCCTTGGTTTTGAATGAGATCAGACACCAGATTACTGACCGCTTTTGAAGGAACTTTACGTGTCGATATTAAAGTGCCTTTGTACCATAAGATGCGTAGGCTAAGCATGTCGTCAGGGTTAGCACCTTCGTTTAGATTAATGCCTCGCAGAATCATCAAAAAACAGTCGTGTCCAAACTGTTCGAACCGAGGGCGGGTGTCATCGGTGAGTAATGAATCGATGATGGCATTTGGAACCGTATTACTGTGGAGCCATTCTCTCAAACCGTCAGCATCTCTTTGGCAGTGATACCAAGTTGATTGCTCGAATGAGGCTGGGCTGGTGGTGTGTTCATGTGCCACACCCTCAGAAAATTGCCAGCTTGAAATTATGAAAGCGTCCATTCATTTGTCCTTAATGATATGACATTAACATTGATATTAGGCGCCATTCAGGCACGGTATTGAACTGAGCTAATCTTGGTAAGTTCAATGAGCGATGTGAGTGAGATAAAGTCTAATAAGACAGGTTGGTCTTTGGAGCACGACGGACTCTTCCATTATTGTTTCTATTAAATGTAGCTCATTGTTTCGTCGTTATAAATTAGCACTCTGGCTCCATGTTAGCGACGAAAAAAAGAAAAGACCGAGGTCTTTTCTTTTTAGGGGAAGTTGAGGAGAGCTTATTCAGGCAACTCGAGTTTTCCGATGGTTTACATAAGCAAAAACACTACCGACACGCAGCAAAAATATCTTGGCTCGCTCGGTATTCTTTAGTTTGCACGTCCATCAGGCCAAGCAAGGAGTCGAACAGGTTATCGTGAGAAAAGCTCTGCTCTTTCCCCGCCTTTCTTAAGCAGGTCTCGCTTATCCCTTTCTGCGCAGCAAAACCATCAGACATCCATAGGATCATCGGTACGTGGGTTTGTTCTTTTGGTGCCAGCGAGTAGGGCATGCCGTGAAGATACACGCCATTCTCCCCTAAAGACTCTCCGTGATCCGAGATATACATCAGTGCGACATTGTACTTGTCGGTCAGTTTCTCCAGTTTCCGAATCGCCTGTGAGAGAAAGAAATCCGTGTACAAGATGGTGTTGTCGTAGGTGTTAACCACTTGCTCTTTGGTGCAGTTTTCAATGTCTGCACGAGCGCAGTCAGGCGTAAATTTCTTATGTTCTTCTGGATAACGCTCAAAGTACGTTGGGCCGTGAGACCCCGAAATATGATAGAAAATGATGCTATCTTGTTTAAGATCTTGAGTATCTTGTTCGAAGTTCTCTAGCATGGCTGTGTCATAGCACACATCTTTATTACACAGCGGGTCGCTGTCTTTGGCGACGAGCGTCATCTCTTTGATTCGATGTGCGACCGCCTTGTCTCCCCCATCATGCTCTCGCCAGATAGAGTGAATGCCCGCGCGGTTCATCATGTCGACCACGTTATCTTGGTTGTAGGCTTTGTCGCGATCGTAGTTGCTGCGATTCATGTTCGAGAACATACATGGCACAGAAACCGCGGTGGCTGTTCCGCACGACTGAACATCAGAGAAAAATATCGGGTTGTAAGGCTTGGTATGAGCGTTGGTTTCTCTCTCATAGCCATGATATTGGTAGTTGTACACGCGTGCGGTTTCACCAAGAACAAACACTAATAATGTTGGTTTGGTTGCCGCTTTGGCTTGTGCTGTTTGCTTCGCATCTAATCCTAACTCTTGATAAGGGATGGGCTGTTTTATGTAAGTGTTATTGATATATTTAACCGTTGATGACACATACTCGGTCGGGATGATCATCTTTTTGATGTGCGAATGATTACGACCAATCGATACGTAATCTTTGTAGAAAAGCCCGGCAATAATGGCAATGACGATCAAGGAAGAGAGCAGCCCAATCGATTTCCAGACAAAGAAATCTTTCCAAGATTCTTTTTCAAGTTTGGTGAACAACAGGATGAACGATGGAATACCGCCCATGGCAAGTAACCATAAGATGGAGTGGGTACTTACATAGCTTGCTGCTTCACCACTATTGGTCTCAAACACATTCTCTATCATCCCGTAGTCGACGAATATGCCGTAATTGAACATGCTGTAGCTGACTAAGGTTGAGGTGATCAGTAATAAGATGAAAAACGGCTTGGAGAATATCGGCCAATTAAAGACTTGGAAGATAAAATTGAAGGCAGCAAGGAAGAAGAACGGGATGGATATAAGAAACGCGACACTTTCAGACTTTGATACCTGAACAATACTAAACAGTTCTAGGGAGAGAGGGATGTTGATGATAAGCAGATAATACACAGCCAACACAAAGGGCAGTTTGTTTATCGACATGTTTAAGCTTGGTAGATTCATAGGTCTTTTTTCCTGCGTATCTTATCTCTTTATTTTAGTCTCCCTATCAAGAAAGCTCTAATATCAACGCATAAAGATCGAGAAGTGATGGTGAGTGATAACCGGCTAAAGTGAAATGACTCGATAGGGTGTATAGATACAAAAATTCACTTTACTGTGCTGCCTTATCATAGGGCAGAGTAGCAAAGTGAATTTGAGTTATTTACTTACAACGTGGCCGTGAGGAGCACATTAGAAGTTGTATGAACCACCGAAGCTAACACTGTTGAACGCTAGTGTGTGGTCATCGTTTTTGAGAGAACCCTGATAGGAATAGTCATCAACACTCACCGCGTCAGCTTGTGAAATAAGGCGAAGTGTTAAGTGTTCAATCGGCGTGTATTCAACACCTACGCCAAAGTGGAAGCCAGTACCGCTGTCGTCCCCATAGTTTGCCGCTTGATTCGCGTGAAGGTCAACAGAGCTTAAACCAGCCAACACGAATGGACGAATAGTGTTGTCAAACGTATAACCGATATTCGCTGATGCAGAAATAGAGGTTGGCGAGAGTTTTTCTGCGCCATTTTTGTAATCTGCATAATCGTTGTAGCCAAGCTCTACGCCAACAATACGGTTGAATTGGTAACCACCGTATAGGTTATAACCCATACCATCTGAATCTAAATTACCGTGACCATCTGTATCGGAGTCTTGATAGACACTAAGTCCACCACCTACATACGCGCCACCATTTGTGCTTGCTGCAAAAGTTGGAAGTGAAACTAAACCGATTAAGCCGAGTGCTAATACTGATTTTTTCATGATAATACCTTGTTTACTCATCCTGTGATGTAAGTCACGGTATCGCTGACGAATGATTTATAAAACCCTCACAAATGAAACCTATTTTTTCATTGATAAAGTGACTATCTGTAGTCCTTGATTTATCAAGAGGTAAGGTCATATTTGTTGGTTATATTCTTTATAAATAAAATTCACATATTGACAAAAGGTTAAATTTGCTAAATAAAACGATGTTTTTTAAGGTTGAAGTGAGGTCGGGTTTATCTAACTAATGGAAAATAAAACATAACAAACATTGTATTTATTCTATTGTAGTATTTGTTGCGGTGTTTGTTGAAAGCAAAGCAGTACGCTGATTCTAATCATGACAAGGAGAGTTGGATGTTAAACCGAGCAAACACAGGTTTGGTGGTTGTGGACTTGGATGAGGCTTTGAGTGGGATGAGATATTGCATGTTTGCATTTTAGGAGGAATAAACGGGGAGATGTTAGCACCAGCCCCCGTATTTACAGTCAATATGACGGTATTCTATGCTCAGTCCTTGAGCACCAGCGAAAGTATTGAATGTCAGGTAGAAGCTTCCAAGACCAAACTTTTGGTGTCGTCAGTTGGTTCGTGGACAAATAACGACGAGTTAAGCTTTGCAGTAAACGCGTGCTTCTCGTGGTGTATAAATACCAAAAGTCACGGCTGCTAGTAAACCATTCACGAATGTCTCTTGAACTTCAACTTTAGCAACGTTGTCGATACCGTTACATACTTTAGCTGCATCAATTTGCTTTTTCTGCGCTAGACCGTTGATGAAAAAGTGGTGTGACTTTTCAGTTGTTGGTGTTGTTGCTTCGCTCTCTTGAGGGGCCATTACGAAAGTTTGTTGAGCGCAACCTGTTGCTACTAGCGATAGTGCCGCGATGATCAGTAGTTTTTTCATGTGTTTCTCCAGAGATAAAATTCAGCTCACGTCAGTAAGGGTGAACGAGTGTTGTATGGTTTGAAGGGGATATGTGGTCCCCTCCAGCTGATGTTGAACATTATTCCAGAGATGATTGGTCGTTACTGTATGAGTTTGTCAGTCGAATCGTTACACAGTGGAAAGGCTATAGTGAATACGGCGCCCTTTAAAGTATTGCTTTGTGCGACTTGTACTGTTGCACCGTGTTGAACACAGATCTTCTTGACGATAGAAAGCCCTAGACCATGGCCACTCTTGGCTTTGTTACGCGCTTTATCTCCAACATAAAAAGGTTCGAATAGGCGAGAACGGTGCTCTTTTGCTACGCCGTCACCGTCGTCATGCACGGCGATTTGTAGCATATCGTGGTGCACGCTTGCTTCTATCGAAATTTGTGAACGTGCGAATTTCATCGCGTTACGTACTAGGTTATCTAACGCGCGATTGAGCAGCGTATCATCTGCTAATATCAAATGAGGTTGTTCTGGTAGTGATAGATCAATGTTAAACTCAGTCTCTTTGTTCCAACGGCTCATTGCATGATCGAGAAAGTCTCTTATCTCTAATGGCTGTTGCAAGTTCTCTAGATCACAACTGTCGAGTTTTGCGTAATATAGTAACTCATCGACCATTTTTTCCATCTCTTCTGTGTCTTCAACAATGCTCTCGATAGTATCTTGCTGCCCCTCGTTGAGTGGCGTGTCTTTGAGCATTTCAGCCTGCCATTGAATTCTAAATATCGGAGTTCGCAGTTCATGAGCTACCGCATTGGTAAGTGAACGATTACTCTCGATTAAGCTATGGATTCGGTCGGCCATCAGATTAAAGGATTTATTCAGAGTTCCAATTGCACTGCCGCCTGATGTTTCAGCTCGCGAAGAGAGGTCGCCTTCAGAGAAGCGTAATGTGGCATTTTCAAGCTTCTTAACTCTGCGGAAAATAATCAACAGATGACCCAGGCCATATACGATGAAGCTCGCGATAAAGAATACCCAAATGAGGTCATCTTCGAGCTCTATTTTTTGTCGAACGAGCGTGTCGTCGTTGGGCAGGTAATGATAGATGTTTTTACTGTTAGCTAAGCGAAACCATAACTCCCGATAGTCGTCGTGAAAAATAAATACGTTGGGGTTAGCAGTAAAGAACTCAGAAACTGGAGTCGGTACTTCATCATTCGATTTGAATGTGACGAGGGTATAGCGGGAGGTGTCAACAAACTGATTTATGGCTTGATGAGCGGCTTCGAGGCCCTGATTATTCGCTATGTTTTCTAGGAGCTGTTGGTGGGCCGTTGCTTCGTAATCTTGCAATATATATTCATAGTCGGTATTGAGCTGATAGACACAAATTTCGTAGGCGAGAAGACCAACAATAAAGCAAGTTAACAGCCCTAGTAGGGACTCCAAATAGATACGTCGCATAATCGCTCTCTTTCATTGCGCCCGTACTGAGCGCGGTTAATGCCATGCGGTCGAAACAAATAAGTAACCTTTTCCGCGAATGGTTTGAATTTTCTCTGCTGGTGCTTTGTCGTCACCAAGTATTTTTCGCAAACGTACTACTTTGTTGTCAATCGTCCGGTCGATCCCGTCGTACTCGATCCCACGCAGCGTTTGAGTTAAGTAATCACGTGACAGCGGGGTATCAGGGTTGGATGCTAACAGCCAAAGTAGGTCAAATTCACTGTCTGTCAGTGATAAAACTACATCTGAAAGCTCGCACTTTTTATAGGTGTTTTTCAGCGTAAGTTGACCAAACTGAAGGCTACTTGAATCATCAACCAGAGGTGTATTGGTTTCTTGACGGCGTAATAGCGAGCGGACCCTTGCCAGTAGAACTCTTGGTTTGATTGGCTTGGTGACATAGTCATCAGCACCTGTCTCTAAACCTGCAACGTGATCAAAATCATCATCGCTGGCGGTGAGCATTAAAATTTTACCCTTAAAGAGCGTACGAGTCTGTCGGCAAATTGTCAGCCCATCGGTTACAGGAAGCATTAAATCCAACAACACGATATCAGGTTGATCGTCAAGGATGGTTTGCACAGCATCACTGCCATCGTCTAACGCGGTGACCTCAAAGTCTTGTGCTACAAAGTAATCCTTTAGCATTTGCTGAAGTTTTAAATCGTCTTCAACGATGATCATTTTAGGTTTTGTCATTCCGTTATCAGCCTTGTTGTGCGTTTAATTTATTGAAATTACGTGAGTGCGTTTAATTTTGGCAGCTCCTACTGTTGCATATTCATCACAAATGCGTCACGAAGAAATTCCTGATGTGAATGATTAAACACTTTCCATGCTAGTTCAATGCCGATTTGTAATTTTTGCTTGGGTTTTTCAGTAGGTTAGAGGTGGTGTTTTAGTCTGTTAGCGAAGAAGGCCGGAAATGAGAGCTCTAATGTCGAGTTTTTAGTTTAATAACAGAAGAGCCAGCCATGAAGCATCTTTTTAAAGAGGTTTCATGGCTGGTTGGAACTTAATTGGATTTTAACTCAAAAATTAAGGCCTACGGTTTGAACCTAAGCATGCGTATTTATGAGTTCCGAGTTATGATTTTTGGCAAACAGAACAAAATCGTCTAGTGGCATTGGTTTTGCGAAATAGAAGCCTTGTACTTCGTGACACCCTGCTCGGCCTAAAAATTCAAGTTGCTCTTTTTCTTCAATGCCTTCAGCAAGTACATTGAGTGAGAGTTCGGTTGCTAGCTTACAAATCATGCTCAAGATAGCTTGGTCATCGGTGTTGCTAAGTAAGTCCTTTACAAACTCTCGATCTATTTTCAGTCGATCTATAGGGAGTAGCTTCAAATAGCTAAGAGATGAATAACCAGTACCGAAATCATCTAACGCTATTTCAATGTTTAACTTCTTTAAGTCATTCAATACAGCCACGACCTTCGACACATCACCCAACATGGCACTTTCTGTTACTTCTAATTCCAGTAAACTCGGAGAAAGGCCAGTTTTTTCTAAGGTTAGTTGTGTCAGATCTAAAATGTTCTGTTCCGAAAACTGAATGCTCGAAATATTAACGGCAACCTTTACACCTGCAAGCGCTTTATGATTCTGCCACTGTTGGCAATCAGTGGTAGCTTGTTCGAAAATATGAGCCCCCATTGGAATGATTAAATGGGATTGCTCTGCCAGTTCTATAAAAAGGTCAGGCCTTACGAGGTCTCCATTTGGCTTTTTCCAACGCATGAGCGCTTCGGCACCAATGATACGATTGGTCTTTAAGCAAAATTGAGGTTGGTAATAAGGAATAAATTCTCTGTTTTCAATCGCATTGTTTATCTCTTTGATTAACGTTATACGTCGCAACGCAGCATTTGACAGTTCAGGTTGATGCTTAACCGTAATGTCATCGCCTTTTTCCTTGGATACATATAGAGCGATGTTCGCTTGAATGAGCATTTCAGAACTGCTTTGTGCGCCATTTGAACTGCAGGTTGCACCAAGGTTAGCCACTAGTTTTATCTTGTTCTCATCAATGATAATTTCATTTGAAACCACATCAATCAACATAGCAAAAAAAGCATCAGAACCTTGATCGCCATTGTGTTCTTTCGCAGGCACTGCGATACAGAACTTATTTTCATCCAATCGAGCTAGGTTAAAATCAACCATGGTTGCGCATGCGGATAAGCGGTTGGCTAGATGAAGCAAGATTGTGTCCCCAGCTTTATAGCCGAGTGTATTGTTGATATCTCTAAAACGCTTAATATCAATGATTAACACGGTGATGCGTTCATTTTTTTCTTTGTGTTTATTAAGCAACTCATCAAGCGAACGCAAAAACCCAAGACGGTTCGGCAACTTAGTGAGCGAATCATAGTAAGCCAGTGTTTCGATTTCTTTTGTTAATGCTCTGCGTTGCTGTTCTTTATCATAAAGGCTAGAAAAAGCACTTTGTAGTTCTGTTATCTCGTAATATTTTGCTGGTGGTAAAGACGCACTTTCTTCTTTGCCTTGTGCCAATAAACTAAGAGAGCGAGTGATGTTTTTTAACGGAGTCGATACTCGACGAGCGATGGCAAAGTTAATAAACATCACCGTCATAAAGCTGATTATGCTAATAGACATCAAAGATTGATTGATCATCTTTCCATATGTTAGCCATTCATCTACAACTGTATTTACCTCGAGAATCCCTCGTACATCGTTGAGTTCCCAATCGTGTTTAGGCGAGTCGGGGTGGCTATTGTGGCAGTTTACACAAGTTTGGTCATTGAGGCGGTCTGCCCGAGCGACGCGTACTCGGGTTCTGTCTTGCTCTTGTACAAACTCGACGTAGAACTCATCTGGTTTCTTGTTAATCGCTACCCACGCCCGTTGTTGAAATTCGTCAAAAAGCCTACCTTGACGGTTTTTAAAAGGATAAGGGCTGGTAAACGAGGTCGTGATGGTGAGATCTTTATCAGATTTATCAAGCATTTCGATTAAGAAGGTAGCAGGAACCGGAATAGTGTTCTCTAAGGATTGGTGCTGGGCTGTTGCCACGAGTTCTTGACTATCAACAACTTTCTGTATGACATTTGATGAGTAATAGTTACGAATACTATGAAATGTAGTCACGTAGTTCTTTGCATTTTCAACCGACACTTTTTGAACGAAATCTTCAAGGATAACGGTCGATATTAAAGAGAATAGTAAAATACAAGCAAGTGCTATTCCTATGATTGGATAAATAATGGTCCAAGATAGTGAACGCTTCATTGTCTACCTTTATTGATATTTTTAATTGCCTGACACTACTGAAGTGGCTTTCCATGTGGCTTGTTGATGATTTGTTAGCATTATATATAATTTTAGAGTGGCTGAATGTAAGCTCGTGTAACTGGTCTTATGAGTTGGTTTGCACTCTGAAGTGAGTGTTTTTAGCAAGGAAGGGGGGCGAGGATATAGATGAAATACATTCCATTACATAGTTACGACAGATAATTTAATTGTTAACCAATAGAATTTCTCCAATCAAAATTTTGGGGAATAATGGTATGAAGTACTATCGAAATACGTTGCTAGCGTTACCTTTGGCTCTCTTGGCTGGCTGTAATTCAAGTTCAAACACGGGACAATCAACCACCATTTCGCAAAAGGAACCGAAGGCTGACTACGTATTTTCTTCAGCTAAACTTGGTGAGTTGTATCAAGAGAGGCAAGAGCTCCAAGAAGAGGCTATGAAGCTCTCTTACGATGGTATTTTGTATGAAAAAATTCAGTTTGCTGAAGACATTAGTGATAAGCAAAAAGTGATTAGGCTTTTGGATGGCTTAGGTCAAAGTGTTGATCTGTACTTTCCTGAAGCTGGGTTTGATAGTTGTGGTATTTATACAGAGAGCAAGGGCTTGGATCTATTTGATTGTGATGCAGCACAACGCTTTACTTCTAGTGATACTACGTCAATAAAAGCAATGACGAAGGATAAAAAAGTCTCCGTTAATCTTGAATACCAAAACGAGTTGTCGCAATACGTGACGAGCCTAGGTTCGACGATTCTGAGTAAATCCAAAAATGGTAATAAAGTCACCATTACCACATCGTTTGCCTTCAACGCTTTTTACCGCGATGTGCTCAACGAGACTGGCGCTGTTGAACGGATTACTTCCACTCTAGGCGCATCAACCTATTCTCAGCTTTTTGATATCGTGAAGTTATACCGAGGCAGTGAGATGACGTTGAAGTTTACCAACCATATTGGCGGTAGTGCTGATGACGAAATCAACATGTACACCGGGCGTATGATCAATAACAACAAGATGACGACGGTTGTGACTCCAACGGGTTCGGTTTTTTCGGGTGGTACGGATCTATTTGCTGCTGGCAACCCACGCATATTGCAACGCGCTGATACTACCAAGGTCATTGAACTGAATAAACAGGTGGGTGTGCATAGTTGGGCTGAAGGGAATAAAACGGCCAAAGAATTCCCATACACCAATGAGAGTCATCGTCAGCAAGCGACCTATTTTAAAAAGGTGATGGGAGAAAAAGGGATAGACTTCTATATCTTCACTTTAGATTCTGCCCCGGCTTCCGGTGAACACTGGATGACCAAAGCAGACTCTGATAAGTACGGTTTTATTACTCGTATTGAGTAGTCAAAGAAAGTAACAATAACGACTCCGCAAAGGTTGGTGATGGCTCTGTCATTATCGGCCTTTTTTTTGTTCATGTCTTGATTCGTTACTTTGTTGAGTGCAGATTTCCTAATCTTAAATTTCAGTATTAAGACTCATTGATACTACCTTTTAACTTCCCCCCAAAAAGTGTCTACACGTATTCCTACTGATTTATTTTTTGCTCTTCCTAAGCAAAACTTTTGACCCGTAACCATCATACCTCAAATCTTTAATGATTTTATTTAGTGATCTAAATGATATTTAAAGCATTGTTTTAAAATAATTTATTTGATTTTGAATGGTGTGTTGTTACGAATTTGTTTTAAATAATCATTTGAACCCTAATTAAATTTCTGTCATTTTATACTTAACTGAACGTTCAATATAAAATAGAAGGAATAAGAAATGCCCAAGGTTGGGATGCCTGACATACGTAAACCACAGCTTGTTCAAGCCACCATGACGGTGATTGATCGAGTGGGTTTGCATGCCGCGAGTATTGCGTTGATCAGCAAAGAAGCGGGAGTCTCCACTGGCATTATTAATCACTATTTTGGTGGAAAGCATGGGCTGCTCGAAGAGACCATGCGAGAAATACTGCGCCAACTTTCGAATACCGTAACAACAGAATTAAAAGCGCTCCCTGCTGATGCTCACCAGCAAAGGATCAACGCTATCATCAACGGTAATTTCGAAGGCTATCAAGCGGAAAATAAAGTGTCGAAAACATGGCTCGCATTCTGGTCTTATTCGATGCATGACGCTCAACTCAAGCGCCTTCAGCGCGTGAATGAAAAGCGTTTGATTTCTCACTTACTTATTGAATTAAAATCGTTTTTTCAACCTGATCAAGCGGAATTGATCGCACACGGCATCGCATCATTAATTGATGGCATCTGGCTGAGAGGGACGCTCAATCCTGAAGGCATTAACGCCGACAAAGCTCGTGCAATCATCAATGACTACTTAGACAAGCAGCTTACGTTTTACTCGTGTCAGCGTGATTAATGAGTCATCAAAAATTCTAGTGAGTGAGCTCAAAAGGCTCGCTCTCAACAACGATATGCATTCACAAATACATAGACCGATAGAGTCTAACAACAATAATTAAGTCAGAAGATCAAATGGAAATGAACTCGTTATACATCGATGGTAAAGCGGTTGACGCTACCTCAGGCGAAACTTTCGTCAGCATTAACCCTGCAAACGGCGAACCTATCGCAACGCTTGGCCAAGCTTCTTCAGCTGACGTCGAAAATGCGATTGAATCGGCGAAGCGCGGGTTTGCGGTATGGTCAGCAATGACAGCCGTAGAACGCAGCCGCATTCTTTTAAAGGCGGTAGAGATACTTAGAGCTCGAAATAATGACCTTGCGAACCTTGAGGTTGTCGATACGGGCAAGCCATTACAAGAAGCGATCGAAGTCGATGTGGCTTCTGGCGCCGACGTTATTGAGTACTTCGCAGGGCTAGCACCTACGCTGCAAGGCGATCAACAACCTCTTAGTGACACCCAATTTTTCTACACACGTCGTGAACCGCTAGGTATCTGTGCGGGCATTGGCGCGTGGAACTATCCTATCCAAATCGCAATGTGGAAATCGGCTCCAGCACTCGCTGCGGGTAACGCGATGATTTTCAAGCCTTCAGAAGAAACGCCGCTAACGGCACTTAAACTTGCTGAGATCTTCACAGAAGCTGGCCTTCCTGATGGTGTGTTTAACGTAGTTCAGGGCGATTACCGTGTCGGCCAAATGCTAACGGCGCACCCAGACATCGCTAAAGTGTCGTTCACAGGCGAAACCGGTACGGGCAAAGCGGTAATGTCAGACAGTGCTAAAACACTCAAGTCTGTAACGATGGAGCTCGGCGGTAAATCACCAATGATCATCTTTGATGATGCGAAATTGGACGATGCGGTGTCGGCTTCAATGGTCGCTAATTTCTACACCCAAGGCGAAGTATGTACTAACGGTACTCGTGTTTATGTACACGAAAACATCTATGACGTATTTATCGACCAACTTAAAACACGCACTGAGAAGCTAATCATTGGTAACCCAATGGATATGGAGACTCAGATCGGCGCGTTGATTTCTAAAGAACACCTTTCAAAAGTCCTTGAAGCAATTGAGCTGGCTAAACAGTCGGGCGCAACCCTGCTGACTGGCGGTTATCAAGTGACGGACAACGGCTTAGCAAACGGCAACTTTGTTATTCCTACGGTATTCACCGATTGCCATGACGACATGCCTCACGTTCAGCAAGAAATTTTCGGCCCTGTTATGTCAGTGTTGAAGTTCACCGATGAAGACGATGTGATTCGTCGTGCTAACGATACCAAATACGGCCTTGCGGCTGGTGTGTTCACGCAAAACCTTTCTCGCGCTCACCGTGTTATTCATCAAATGCAGGCGGGTATTTGTTGGGTTAATACATGGGGTGACTCACCTGCAGAAATGCCTGTTGGTGGCTACAAACTTTCAGGGGTTGGCCGCGAAAACGGGCCAGAGACTCTACTCCACTATACGCAGACTAAGAGCATTCTTATTGAACTTGGCGACTACGCCAGCCCTTATGCCTAACGCGTAACACTCAATTTTATGGGTTAGCTTAACAGAGCTAGCCCTACTGACTTATCTCAGGGAAATCAAAACATGGAACAACGCTACGATTATATTATCGTCGGCGCGGGTTCGGCCGGCTGTGTGTTAGCGGATAGGCTAACGGAAAGCGGTGAACATAGCGTTTTACTATTGGAAGCGGGTGGTACGGATAAGAGTATTTTTATCCAAATGCCGACTGCGCTTTCTTACCCGATGAATACTGAAAAGTACGCTTGGCAATTTGAGACCCAACAAGAACCGGGCCTTGATGGACGTGAACTGCATTGTCCACGCGGCAAGGTGTTGGGTGGCAGCTCATCGATCAACGGCATGGTTTACGTTCGTGGCCACGCTTGTGACTTTGACCAATGGGAAGAAGAGGGCGCAGCCGGTTGGAATTACCAAGCTTGCTTGCCTTACTTCCGCCGTGCTGAATCATGGAATAAAGGTGGTGACGAATATCGTGGCGACAATGGCCCTGTCGGCACTTGTAACGGTAACGATATGGAGCTCAACCCGCTTTACCAAGCATTCATTGATGCAGGTAAAGACGCCGGTTACCCAGAAACACAAGATTACAACGGCTACCAGCAAGAAGGCTTTGGCACCATGCATATGACGGTAGACAAGGGTGTTAGAGCCTCAACCTCTAACGCTTATCTACGTCGTGCATTGAAGCGTTCAAATCTTACCTTGAAAAAAGGCATCGTGGCACGTCGTTTCTTACTTGAAGCACTCGTCGCAAAAGACCAGTCATCAGAAGGTCAATCAGGCCTGAAAGCGGTTGGTGTTGAGTTTGAAAAGTCAGGCAATACCCAAGTGGCCGTGGCGAACAAAGAAGTGATCTCTTCTGCGGGTTCTATTGGCTCGGTTCAACTGCTGCAACTTTCTGGTATCGGCCCGAAAGCGGTACTTGAGAAGGCGGGTGTTGAGCTTAAACACGAACTCAGTGGCGTCGGTGAAAACCTACAAGACCACTTGGAAGTGTACTTCCAATATCACTGTAACGAACCCATCACGCTCAACAGCAAGCTTGGTTTAGTCAGCAAAGGCATGATTGGCGCAGAGTGGATTCTGACTCGCAAAGGCCTTGGTGCCACTAACCACTTTGAATCGTGCGCGTTCATTCGTTCTCGCAAAGGATTGAAGTGGCCAAACATTCAATATCACTTCCTGCCAGCAGCGATGCGTTACGACGGGCAAGCGGCCTTTGATGGTCACGGTTTCCAAGTACACGTTGGGCCTAACAAGCCAGAGAGTCGCGGTACGGTTGCGATCACTTCTGCTGATCCGCATGCCAAGCCAGAGATCATTTTCAACTACATCTCGACTGAACAAGATCGCCAAGATTGGCGCGATTGTATTCGTCTGACGCGTGAGATTTTGTCTCAACCTGCGATGGATGTGTACCGAGGCAAAGAGATTCAGCCGGGTCTAAATATTACTTCTGATGAAGCGATTGACGAATGGGTTAAGCAGAACGTTGAAAGTGCATATCACCCTTCATGTGGCTGCAAAATGGGTTCAGATAACGACCCAATGGCGGTGCTTGATGAAGAGTGTCGCGTTCGCGGTATCGACAGCTTACGTGTTGTCGACTCATCGGTTTTCCCAATCATTCCAAACGGTAATTTGAACGCCCCGACCATTATGGTTGCCGAGCGTGCTTCCGATTTGATTTTGGGTAAGCCAATGCTCAAAGCGCAGGACGTTCCAGTGTGGATTGCACCTGAGTGGCAAGAGAAGCAAAGAATAAATAAACCAGTAAGAGAAGCGTAAGCCTCTGTTATTAGTTCAAAAATAGAAAATAGTTCAAAAATAGAAAAAGCAAAAAGTAACAACAAAAATTAGTCAAAAGTCAAAAGTCAGAAGAACTGCTCTCTATCGGTGTTGATATCGAGCAGAAAAAGGAAAGATAAAAAGGAACCATTATGACGACTCTAAATATTCAGAACATGACCACGAAAACGTTAACAGCACTAGCCATCAGTTCATTTGCATTTGCATTTGGTGCTAACGCTTCTATTGAACCACAACAATGTGAAAACGTACGCTTCGCTGATGTTGGTTGGACAGACATTACCGCAACAACGGCGGTCACTTCAGAGCTACTGAAAGGCCTAGGCTACAAAACAAAAACTGACCTACTTTCAGTACCTGTTACTTACTCTTCAATGGCGAACGGCGATATTGACGTATTCCTAGGTAACTGGATGCCAACTATGGAAGGCGACATCGCTAAGTACCGCGAAGCGGGAACGGTAGAGACAGTGCGTGCCAACCTTGAAGGTGCGAAATACACACTAGCCGTACCAAAATACGTGTACGACTCTGGCGTGAAAAGCTTCGCCGACCTAGCAAAACATGCCGACAAATTTAAAGACCGCATCTACGGTATTGAGCCGGGTAACGATGGCAACCGCTTAATCCAATCAATGATTGATGCTGACGCGTTTGGCTTGAAAGATTTCAGCCTAGTGGAATCAAGTGAAGCGGGCATGGTATCGCAAGTATCTCGCGCTGCTCGTCGTAGCCAGTGGATCGTTTACCTTGGTTGGGCACCGCACCCAATGAACAGCAATGTTGAGATGGAATACCTATCAGGTGGTGACGACTTCTTCGGCCCTAACTACGGTGGCGCGAATGTTTACACCAATGTTCGTTCAAACTACGTGTCTGAATGTGCAAACGTCGGTCAACTTCTGCAAAACCTAGAGTTCACTCTAGAGATGGAAAACCAGTTGATGGAAGAGATTCTTAACCAAAAAGTGAAGCCTGAGAAAGCGGCTCAACAATGGTTGAACAATAACCCTCAACAAGTTGAAGCTTGGTTAGAGAACGTAAAAACGCATAAAGGTGAATCAGCGGCTCAAGCGGTTACTGAATACCTAAAACAAGTTAAAGCTTAGTTTTACCTACCTATCGATCTATTTATCAAAGCTCTATAAATAAAAAAGGTGGGCTTGCCAATTGTCTATTGGTTTGAAGTAGCCCACCCATAATAAAAGGCAATATTGTGAATTTTATTACGGAAAACAAAATCCCTGTTGGTCAATGGATGGAAGCGGGTGTTGATTGGCTAACAATCAATGCAGCAGGATTCTTTGACGCTATTTCGATTTTTCTAGAAACCGTCATTATGTTTTTAGTCGATGTATTTAAGTGGATGCCACCGGCTTTACCAATCGTGATGACCGCAGCGATTGCATGGTATTTACACCGTAAACCCTCGCTTGTGATTTTCGTGGTTGCAGCTTTGCTGACTATTTTAAACCTTGGCTACTGGCAAGAAATGCTGGAAACCTTTGTCCTCGTGTTTGCAGCGACAACGATTTCCGTATTAATTGGCGTTCCAGTTGGCATTATGGCCGCGCATCGCCCTTGGTTATATACGGTGCTTAGACCCATTCTTGATTTAATGCAGACGGTTCCAACGTTTGTGTATCTGATTCCGACTTTGGTTTTATTCGGCTTGGGCATCGTTCCTGGCTTAATCTCGACCATCATCTTCGCCATTGCCGCACCAATTCGTTTGACTTACTTAGGCGTCACCAAAGTACCTGAAGAGTTGATTGAAGCGGGTAAAGCGTTTGGTGCGAGCCGCATGAAATTGCTGATGAAGGTCGAATTACCGGCTGCTTTACCAAGTATTATGGCAGGTGTCACTCAATGTATTATGTTGTCGCTTTCGATGGTGGTTATCGCTGCTCTTGTCGGTGCTGACGGGCTTGGTAAACCTGTTGTTCGCGCATTGAACACAGTGAACATCTCACAAGGTTTTGAAGCCGGGCTGGCGATTGTATTAGTCGCTATCATTCTTGATCGCTTGTGCAAAACACCAAACCAGAAGGAAGCATAATCATGTCTAACTCTCAGGAAAAAAAGACAATGGACGCGATTACCATTAAGAATCTCGATGTTGTGTTTGGTGATAAGCCGAAGCAAGCGCTTGAGTTGCTCGATCAAGGTAAAACTCGCCAAGAGATCATTGATGAGACTGGCCAAGTCGTTGGCGTAGATAATGTGTCGCTGACCGTTGAAGAAGGCGAGATTTGTGTGCTGATGGGTTTGTCTGGTTCTGGTAAATCATCTTTGCTTCGCGCAGTTAACGGCTTGAATGAGATCAGCCGTGGCTCATTGGCGATCAAAGATGGAGACAAGCTGGTTGATTTAGGTGAACAGTGCGACGAAGCGACCTTGCGTCATCTTCGTACTCACCGCGTTTCTATGGTGTTCCAAAAATTTGCCCTAATGCCTTGGTTAAACGTGTTAGATAACGTGGCGTTTGGTCTAGAGATGCAAGGTGTCGCCAAAGATGTTCGTCGTGCTAAAGCGCGTGAACAACTTGAAATGGTGGGTTTGGCTGAGTGGGAAACCAAGTATCCGCATGAGCTTTCTGGCGGTATGCAGCAACGTGTTGGCCTAGCGCGTGCTTTTGCGATGGATACCGACATTCTTCTTATGGATGAACCGTTTTCAGCGCTTGATCCGCTGATTCGTGCGCAGTTGCAAGATGAGCTAATTCTATTGCAAAACAAGCTTAACAAAACGATTCTGTTCGTGAGTCATGATTTAGACGAAGCGCTGAAGATTGGTAATAACATTGCGATCATGGAGTCAGGCAAGTTGATTCAACATGGTAAGCCTGAAGAGATCGTACTCACACCAAAAACGGAATATGTGAAAGATTTTGTCGCACACACTAACCCGTTGAACGTATTGAAAGGTCGTTCGTTGATGCAGCCACTGGATTCTTTGAAACAAGAAGATGAAAGTTGGAAGATCTGTGACTCTAAAGACTTATGGATTGAGCAGAGTGAAGGTACTTTATCTGTAAAAGGTGAATCAACTTTAGCGCTTGTTGAGTGGAACGAATCTGACGATTTAACGGCAATCAGCGCGTCGAGTGTGGTAGTGGCAAGCCCAGAGATTGGCATGCGCGATGCGATTAAACTGAAACAGCTAAGTAATCATCCGATTTTGCTGGTGGAAGACAATAAACTGGTCGGTATTTTGGATAACAGTGAATTTTATAATGCGCTTACTGGTAACTTTCAGATGAATACCGCTGCGTAAAATTTCGTTTTTAAGCTTAGCAATTTAGGCTGGTTTTTTATTAGGTAGAGAGGGCTAAATCTCTCTACCTCTATGATTATTAAAATATATTATTCTTTTAGTTTGTATTCTCTGACTCATTATTTTTGCCGTCATTGAAGCTTTGATTCCCCCTTCATTAAGCAAAAGTGCCGTACCACGCAAGTTTAGTGGTATAGAAAAGATTGAGAATAGTATTAACATCAGTACAATGCGGAAAAATCAATGAAGTAAATTATCAATTTACAGTGTAATTCGAGCGATCCTAAGCTGTTCAGTTTGGAAAATCTCATCGCCACGACCCTGTAAAGTCACTCACAGTATATTAGTACAAAGGTCTGCATCTTGGATAAACATGACGAAATCTTGGTCGCTATTCGCCAAATTATTCGCGCTATCGATTTACACTCGAAAAAGCTGAGTAAAGAGTATGGTTTGACGGGCCCTCAATTGATTTTAATGCGCGCAATCCAAGAGATGGGTAATGTGACGATCAAAGAATTGTCTAATCAAACTAATGTGAGTCAAGCGACGACAACGACGATCATCGATCGCTTGGAATTGAACGGCTACGTACAACGTGTTCGCAGCTCGTCAGATCGCCGCAAAGTACACGCAAATCTGACTGAAAAAGGTCAAGAGCTACTTAACAATGCGCCACCACCGCTACAAGATAACTTCGTTAAAAAATTCCAAAATTTAGAAGCATGGGAGCAAAGCTTACTGCTTTCTTCGATGCAACGTGTGTCTGCAATGATGAACGCCGAAGACATCGACGCAGCTCCAGTTCTACAGCTTGAAGGCATTGCAAACGTCGTCAAGAGCTAACGTAGTTTTAAATTGTCTAGCTAAGAAAAAGTTTAAAGAGTTATAAAATGGTCGCATCAAGCGGCCATTTTTTGATCTTGGCCTCCCAATTTTTCTGACTTTACTAATAAAAATCATCTTTTAGTTGTAGCCTATCGATATAAGCTAAGGTTTTCGAAAGACCAAGTATCAAGCGAAGGTATCTATATAGGCTATTGTATCAAGTTTGTGCTGACATATGATGATCTTCTCGTTGTGTTTAATCTCCCCCGCTTCTAAGCGACAAAACTTTTTTCAAGATAAGCGCATGCCATAAAACGAAAATAACAACCTTAAACGGCTCGTTTGGTGCCTTAAAATGGCCAAATTATGGTGTTTTAAGTTGCTGTTTTTGTTGGTTTTTAATTTGATGTTTTCTTAAGATCACAATGGTAGTCTTAGCTTGATTTCTTTAGGGGGTTAAATGGACACTAATAACAGCACTTATCATCAGCACAGTTTTGCTCAGCAAGATCTATCAGAGCTTACATTTACGGCCTGTACGTTTATCCGTTGTGATTTCAGACGTTCGAACTTACGTGATGCAACGTTTATTAACTGTAAGTTTATTGAACAAGGCGATATTGAGGGGTGCCACTTTGATATTGCCGATTTACGAGACGCAAGTTTCCAGAATTGCCAGTTGGCGATGGCGAACTTTAGTAATGCGAATTGCTATGGGATTGAGCTGCGTGAATGCGATTTAAAAGGAGCGAATTTTACTCGTGCTAACTTTGCCAATCAAGTAAGCAATAGGATGTACTTTTGCTCTGCGTATATTACGGGCTGTAACTTGTCATACGCCAACTTGGAGCAGGCCTGCTTGGAAAAGTGTGAGTTGTTTGAAAACCGCTGGATAGGGACTTACCTTGGCGGTGCGTCACTGAAAGAGTCTGATCTCAGCCGAGGCGTGTTCTCCGAAGATGTATGGGGGCAATTCAGTATGCAGGGGGCTAACTTGTGTCATGCGGAATTAGAAGGGTTAGACCCTCGTAAAGTGGATACGACAGGGATTAAGATTGTCGCTTGGCAACAAGATCAGTTGCTTGAAACCATGGGTATTGTTGTGATGCCTGATTGATTTTCCAATTCTGCATATCACGCTGTAAAACTCGGTTGTCGTATCACTCTGTCGTAATTAACCACAGCAGTTAGAAGAAAAGCCCAAAGCTAACAACTTTGGGCTTTTCCGTATTTGGAGTCCGTAACCTGCAATTTATCAAAGCGACTCGTCAAACTGAGAGCGAAGTAATCTTGTGAGTCTTTCGGTTTGATATACTCAGTGTTCATTCGATTAAGATGATGGAGATGATATGTCGAAAACCGCGAAGATCATTAATGAAGATAAATTGCTAAAGAAAGCTCTGGAAGTCGGTTCTAAAATGGCAAAGTTACAAGGCTTTGATTTGCCACACTCATCTCAACCTATAAAAGTTAAGGCTGTGTACTTGTTTCTTGTTGGAGTTAATCAGATCACGCCTTTACCTGAAAGTAAGCTTGATGGCGCGAATATTAAGAAGCGTTTAGCATTATGGATACACAAGGCTCTGCCTGATAATGATCCCCTGAAGTAATTCGCGATTAACTCAGTGATTCGAATTTGTTTCTTTTGATTGATTGCCAATTTATGTTTACTTGAAAAACCTAGCTATCTCACGCTAGGTTTTTTTGTTTTAGGTATCTGCGTTTCAATATTAGAGCCTAAGCCATCTCTTTTTAGAGCGTCACTGTTTACCTTATTCAGTATTGGAGTCGTCGATATTTTTGCTGATTCCTATCCTTCCTACTCAGGCACTTGAACGCTGTATTTTATGAATTGCACTAACGATTTCCTTTCGTCTATTCCCTTCAAGACTCTCAAATTTATACCGACCCAATAAATACATTAGAACTCAAAGTATTATTTAATACATATAATACTTGCGCAAGTGTGATCTTCGTCGCTAAAATTTGATTTTTAGCGCTAATGTGTTGATCTTTGTGTATGGGAAATGCTCATAATTAAAAGGAATTTAATTAGAGTTCAAAGGAAATGTCTCGGTATGATTACATCAGCGCCTTGGATATTGTATCCAGAGGTTGTAGAAAAGATGATTGAAAAATGGAATTTTCGTGAGCCAGAAGTTTCGGATGGCAACAACATTTATCAATTAATTTCAGAGTGCCCTCCATTAGATACTAACTCTTCATATTGCAATTTCTTGCAGTCTACTCACTTTAGTAAAACTTGTATTTTAGTGGAGCATGAAGGTGACCTTGCTGGCTTTATTTCTAGTTACCAAAAACCCAGTGAGCCCAATGTTCTCTTTATTTGGCAAGTGGCGGTGGCGCCTAAGTTTAGAGGCAATGCTTTAGCCTACAAGATGCTGAACACCTTACTTAAACGAGAGGGCCTAAAGAGCATTGAAGCGATAGAAACGACTATCACTGAATCAAACCAAGCGTCTTGGGCATTGTTCAAAAAGCTGGACGAAAAAAACGGTAACACCGGGAAAGTGACTACTTTCTTAGATGAAAATCTTCACTTTAACGGGCAGCACGATACCGAATACCTCTATCGAATCCTCCTTAAATAATCAAACACTTATAGGAATTAAATAACGGCATTATCATGGATATTTTTAAAAAGCAGGAATCTAACGTACGTTCATACTCGAATAGTTTTCCAGTTACTTTTAGTAAATCAAAAGGTTGCTGGCTTGAAACGAAACAAGGTGATCGTTACATCGATTTTCTTGCTGGAGCAGGATCTCTCAATTACGGTCACAACAATCCAATACTTAAGCAAGCCTTGCTTGATTACATTGAAATGGATGGGATTACGCACGGTTTAGATATGCATTCAGAAGCCAAAGCTGAATTTTTAGAAGCGCTTACTCGCTTAATTCTAGAACCAAGAGATCTCAATTATAAAGTTCAATTTACAGGCCCAACAGGAACTAATGCCGTTGAAGCCGCGATTAAATTGGCTAAAAAAGTGAAAGGCCGAAGTAGCATTGTAGCGTTTACCAATGGTTTTCATGGTTGTACTGCAGGTGCACTGGCTGCTACGGGTAACCAACATCATAGACAAGGCGCGGGCTCAAACCTTAACAACGTTACGCGTTTGCCATTTGAGGGTTACGCTGGCATTGATGGATTAAAATTGTTCGAAACGATGTTAGCTGATAATTCTGCCGGTATGGATAAGCCAGCAGCCGTCTTATTGGAAACGGTTCAAGGTGAAGGTGGATTGAATGTCGCTTCAAATGAGTGGCTACAGCGTTTGAGTAAAATTTGTAAAGCTCACGATATCTTAGTCATTGTCGATGATATCCAAGCGGGTTGTGGTCGAACGGGTACGTTCTTTAGCTTTGAACCATCAGGTATCAAGCCAGATATAGTCACGCTGTCTAAGTCGATAAGTGGTTATGGCTTACCGATGGCCGTCGTTTTATTAAAGCCTGAATTAGACAAATGGCAGCCGGGAGAACACAACGGCACCTTCCGTGGTAATAACCATGCGTTCGTTACCGCTACGAAAGCGTTAGAAATGTATTGGTCAAATGATGATTTTGAAAATCATATTCAACGTAGCTCAAGCATGGTCGATGATGTCATTCAACGCAATATCAAGCGTTTCCCAGAGCTATTCGTTCAACGCAAGGGACGTGGAATGATGATTGGCATTGAATGTAAAGATGGAAACACGGCTGACGAAATTGCCAAAACGTGTTTTGAAAACGGTATGGTCATTGAAACAGCTGGCCCTAACGATGAAATAGTTAAGTTCTTTTGCCCACTGACGATATCTGAATCGGAACTGATGCAAGGTTTAACCATCTTCGAAGATTCAGTAGAAATTGTAGCAACTAAGTATTTCAAAAAAGTATCGTAATAGGGACAGCAAAATGATTGTTAGAACACTTGATGAATGTCGCAATAGCGAAAGACGTATTGTTTCGGATAATTGGGAAAGTACTCGCATGTTGTTGAAAGATGACAACATGGGTTTTTCATTTCATATCACGACAATTTATGAAGCGACGGAAACACATATTCATTACCAAAACCATTTAGAATCAGTATATTGCATGAGTGGTGAAGGCGAAATTGAAGTGGTTGGTGGTGAGACTTATCCCATCAAACCTGGGACGCTTTATATCCTTGATAAGCACGATGAACACTATTTACGTGCGTATAAAAACAAAGAAATGGTTATGGCGTGTGTATTCAATCCGCCAATTACTGGCGCTGAAGTTCACGATGAAAACGGCGTTTATCCTCTGGTTGATTAACCGACTTTTTCTGGGGTGAAATCTCACCCCAATTTCCATTTATCTAGTCTTTATTGCTTCTCTATAACTAAGGTCTTTTATGACATTTACCGTAGAAAAAATCGGCGGTACATCCATGACAGCATTTGATGCTGTGCTCGACAATATTATTCTCCGCCCGAAAAACCCGTACAATCGAATTTTTGTTGTGTCTGCTTATAGCGGGATGACAGATGCACTTTTGGAGTGCAAAAAAACAGGCAAGCCAGGTGTTTATCAATTGATCGCAATGCGTGATGATTCTTGGGAAGAAGCGTTATCTTACATTGAAAGCCGTATGTTGTTGATCAACGAGCATATTTTTGCAGATCCTATGAATCGTGCGCGTGCTGATAAGTTCATCCGGTCGCGTATTTCAGAAGCGAAGAACTGTATTACAAATATCCTTGAAACGTGTCAATACGGTCAGTTTTCATTGAGGCATTACTTGCCTCAGATCCGCGAGTTTCTTTCTTCAATTGGCGAGTCACATAGTGCGTATAATACGGCTCTTAAATTGAAAAATATTGGTATTAATTCAACCTTTGTTGACCTTTCTGGTTGGGATAACAAGACTCCTCAGAGTTTGGACGATACCATCAGAGATGCTTTTTCAGACATAAATGTGGCTGAAGAGCTACCTATAGTGACGGGTTATGCCTATTGTAAAGAAGGTTTGATGCATACTTATGATCGTGGTTACAGTGAGATGACGTTTAGCCGTATCGCGACTATGACTAAGGCATCACTAGCTATTATTCATAAGGAGTATCACTTTAGTTCGGCCGATCCAAAAGTGGTTGGGGTTAGCTCTGTTAAACCAATTGGAGCGACTAATTATGATGTTGCCGATCAGTTAGCAAACCTTGGTATGGAAGCTATTCATTCTAATGCCGCAGCAGGGTTGCGCGAGAGTGGAATCGAACTACAAATAAAGAACACTTTTGAACCAGAGCATGAAGGTACACTGATTTCTTCAGATTACCGCCCAGACACCAATCAGATAGAGATTATTGCTGGAAAGCAGAAAGTATATGCATTGCATGTATTTGATCAGGGGATGGTCGGTAAGGCTGATAACGTCAGTTATGAACTAATGGAAATTATCGCGGATGCGAGAGTTAACCTTATCGGAAAAGAGATGAATGCTAACTCTATTACGTATTATCTAGGCGGCAGTTCAGAAAGTTTAAATAAGGTGTTTTATAAGGCAGAGAAGCGATATCCGAAAGCATCTATTTCGGGACGTATGGTCGCTATCATTTCGGCGATCGGCTCTCAAATTGACACCAATAAAACGCTAGCGAATGGCATATTGGCTTTGATGAGCAATAGTGTTACGCCCATTGCGTTACATTCGTCGATGAGAAACGTGAATGTACAATTTGTTGTGAGCGACGATAAGTATCAAGAGGCCATTTGTGCATTACATGAAGAGTTTTTTGAACAAAAGCAAAAGGTCACATCATCAGTGAATGCTGCTTAAATAAAGAGCGGTGAGCCCATCCCATCCCATCGACTAACTGAACGTTTGATCTGTAGGGTTGAGACTGCAAAAAATTCTGTGTAAAGGCCATTTTTATGATTAATGCCGATCGTTTAAGAAGACTTGAACGATCTTGCAGTTAGCAGATAATCCCCATCAACAACGTTGATGGGGATTTTTTTATGCTTGAACAAGAATTAGCAATGGCACACGAGACCATTGAAGATGCCGACAATTATGAATCTGTTGTCGACGCCATTCAGATTGAGTGGATAGAACAAGCTCTTCTTGAAACCAATAAAGCGAGCATAAGACG
>NZ_JBFRTD010000037.1:0-26930 GCF_041473955.1 Vibrio sp. 10N.222.54.E6
TGCTTATCCGAACGGCATTACATCATACATGATGGGCTTTGATCTTAGATTCCAGTTCATCAAAGATGTGGTGGAACAAGCGAAGTGTTTTTGGCTTTCTTATTCTCCTCTTTCTATGAAGAGTGAGAATGTTTCGGGGAAAGCTAAGCTGTTTTTGTTACGGGCTTTGCTTCCTTTTCTGATTCTTCATCAGCAAGGTCGATATCGCCTTTGCCTTTTGAAATTTTGATAACGTAAGCTGCGATACCGAATGCACTCACTACGCCGATGATGGTTGAAAGCTGCATTGGCAGACCGAAGCCTAGCTGACTGTTGTTCAGGATGAATGTAATACACACAGAAGTCATGAACACAGCTGGAACCGTTGTTACCCAGTGCAGTTTATTGTGACGAAGTAGGTAAGCTGAAGCCGTCCACAGCATCATTACTGCTGTTGATTGGTTAGCAAAACCGAAGTAACGCCAGATGATACCGAAATCTACTTGAGTCAGGATACCACCGATAACGAACAGTGGTAGAGCCATCAGTAGGCGGTTACGCAGTGTCTTCTGTTCCATGTTGAAGTATTCAGCAAGGATAAGACGGCTTGAACGGAACGCTGTGTCACCAGAAGTGATAGGTAGGATAACCACGCCAAGGAAAGCAAGGATACCGCCAAATACACCCAGTAGGCCAAATGAAGCGCTGTATACCACGTTACCTGGGCCGCCGTTTGCAATCGCGTCAGATAAAGACTCAACTGAACCGAAGAATGACAGAGCAAGCGCACACCAGATTAGAGCGATGATGCCTTCACCAATCATTGCACCGTAGAATACGAAGCGACCGTTCTTCTCGTTTTCCATACAACGCGCCATCAAAGGAGACTGAGTTGCGTGGAAGCCAGAGATAGCACCACAAGCGATAGTGATGAATAGAGCAGGCCAAAGTGGTAGGTCATTCGGGTTCATGTTGGTGAACATGTCTTTCATCTCGAAGCCACCCATGATTTGGTGCTCGTCAGATAGACCAATCGCAGTGATTAGGCCAACAGACATAAAGATAAGTAGTGCACCGAACAGTGGGTAGAAGCGGCCAATGATTTTATCGACAGGGACAATCGTTGCGATGATGTAGTAAGCAAAGATGATAACAACCATGGTTGTTGCAGACATTGCGAAATCAGTTTGGTCGTTGACGAGGTTAGTGATCATGCCTGCTGGAGCAGAAACGAATACCACACCAACAAGAAGCAGTAGAACAATGGCAAAGATGTTCATAAAGTGTTTTGCGCCATTGCCTAGGTAACGTCCAGTGATGGTTGGAACCGAAGCACCACCATTACGGATAGATAACATACCTGAGAAGTAGTCGTGTACTGCACCTGCGAAGATACAACCTAGAACGATCCAAAGCATTGCTGCTGGGCCGTAAAGAGCACCCATGATAGGGCCGAAGATTGGACCGACGCCTGCAATGTTAAGCAGCTGAACTAGGTAAACCTTTGGTGTTGACATTGGAACGTAGTCCACGCCGTCTTGCTTGGTGTGAGCGGGTGTTTGACGCTTTTCATTGACACCGAATATCTTTTCGATAAAGGCACCGTAAATAAAGTAGCCACCAATGAGTGCTGCAACACAGGTAAGAAACCACATCATAATTTGTTATCCCTGAATGTATTAATTAAGTCAGGGTGTATATTAAAGGAGTGTATGAGAAGAAACTTCCGCTACTGGAGTGAGTGGTCGAATAGCTAATTAAGTGGTGTTATAACCGGTTTAGTGGTTTGTGACCTTTGCGGAGCGGTTGGTTACTGGTGTTGAGAAGTGTCATGCTTCTAGTTAGTGGTGACTTATCAGCTTTAAGCGGTAATCAATAAATATCAACGGCAGATAACAGACATAAGTGGACATCAGTCAGTGTTCAGCGGAGAATCGCCACAAAGGCAGCGCTTCGTCAGAAAGTGATGAAGTAACAATATAAAGGATTGAAATGAAAAAAATAATCGCATTATTCGCCGTGGCATTTAGCCTTGCAGGATGCAGCGCCAATGTTCAAGATTTAGCGGCCGAAGGCAATTGGCAAGAGATTGGCTATCGTGATGGTATCAAAGGCCACACTCAGCGTTCTTATTCAGATATGGCCGAGCTTGGCGGAGTCGATCAAGCTAGCTATACAGAAGGTTACCATTTAGGTGTGACGGAATATTGTAATCCGAACCATGCTTATCAAATTGGTTTATCTGGTCAGGTGTATGAAGGCGTGTGTTCTGGTACGGAAGACGCTCAACGTTTCCGTATGGAATGGCAACGTGGCTGGGATGAGTTCTCAAACGACTATTAAGCCCAAGCTAGCGATAACAAATTAAAACTAAAAAAGACCAGTACTGCATGTGTACTGGTCTTGTTGTATGTCGTTAAAGTCACTCTCTAAATGAGAAGCTACAAACAGAATTGAGATTACTGATTATTCTCGACCGCTTTTCTCAAGAAGCCATTTTGTTGATCAAGTTGAGCCTTGGCCAGTTCTAAATCTAGCCCTGTCAGAATCATTAAAATAGATAGCTTCACATCATAATCGGTGTTTTTAAGTGTCGAAACTGCAAGGGCTTTATCACATTCAGTTGCTTGGATTACGATACGAGCTGCGCGGGCAACCAGTTTTTCGTTGGTCGCCTTTACGTCGACCATCAGGTTCTGATAGCTCTTACCAATACGAATCATGCTCGCAGTGGTGAGCATATTAAGCACCAGCTTTTGTGCTGTCCCTGATTTGAGTCGTGTTGAACCAGTCAATGCTTCTGGGCCAACCACTGGGCTAATTGCGATTTGAGCAATCTCAGCAATTGGAGAGCCTGGGTTACAAGACAGCGCAACCGTCACCGCACCAATCTGATTCGCATAGTTGAGCGCACCAATCACGTAAGGTGTACGGCCACTGGCTGCAATGCCTACCACGACATCGTTTTCTGTAAATTGAATGGCTTTCAGGTCTTCAATACCGAGAGTCAGCGAGTCTTCCGCTCCCTCTTTGGCTTTTAAAATCGCTTCTGGTCCGCCAGCGATTAAGCCGATAACCATTTTGTCTGAAACACCGAAAGTCGGAGGGCACTCTGAGGCATCTAATACACCTAATCGACCACTGGTGCCTGCACCCATATAGATCAGTCGGCCACCGTTTTGAAAGGCGTGAGCGATCTTGTCAACCGCTTTCGCGATCAGTGGTAATTCGGCTTCGATCGCCAGTGGTACCTGTTTGTCTTGTTGGTTAATCTTTTCAACCACTTCGAGAGAGGTGAGTAGATCAATATCCATAGTGTCAGGGTTTCTCCCCTCCGAAACGAGGTGCGAGAGCGCTGATATGAGAGCGTCGTTACTCATAATGATCCTTAAATGGTGATTCTAAAATGATGGTTCTAAAGTTGTTTAGTCAGCACGATAGAGAACGCCTAGAGAGGCCGCTCTGCTCGCGCCAGTCACTTCTGGTAAATTGCTTGGCAGTTGATGAACATGACGTTGAGCAAGCCACGCAAAGGCCATAGCTTCCATATAATCGGCATCAACGCCTTTACTGGTGGTTGACTCAACCTCCCAGCCAGGAAGCAGTTCAGACAGTCTCTTCATCAACAGTGGATTTCTCGTACCCCCGCCACACACATAGAGCGCAGGTTGGTTACCCAAGCGATAAGTCTCCACTTCATTCGCTATCGTCAATGCAGTGTATTCACAAAGTGTGTGCTGAACATCTTCTGCCGCAAGGTCTTTAAATTCTGTTAATTGTTGCTCTAACCACGGTAGATTAAATAGCTCCCTGCCAGTGCTTTTCGGCGGCATTTGAGATAGATAAGATTCATTTAATAACTGTTCGAGCAAGGCTTGATTGAGTTGACCTTTAAGTGCGAATTGCGCATCACGGTCAAACTTCTCACCCGTGTGCGTATCAACCCAAGCGTCCATCAACATATTGCCCGGGCCTGTATCATAACCAAGAGTAGGCTGATTCGGGCGCAGTACTGAAATATTCGAGATACCACCAATATTCAAGACTACAACCGAGCTGTCTCGCGGGTGAAAAATCGTATGGTGAAACGCGGGGACTAATGGCGCACCTTGTCCGCCAAGCGCCATGTCTTTGCGTCTGAAGTCGGCAACAGTTTGAATATCTGTTTTAGCGGCAATGATATTAGCGTCACCCAACTGCATGGTAAATGGCGAAGTACCGGTTGGCTGGTGGAATACTGTTTGGCCATGGTTCCCAATCGCAGTCACAGAAGATGCAGGCGTACCTGACTTATCGAGAAGTTGCAGAACAGCATCAGCAAATAGATGACCAAGCTGGTGGTCTAGTTCGCCAATGGCAATCAAATCCGTTTTCTGACCAATACAAACTTCAAGCAGACGCGCTTTGAGATCATCAGGCATTGGGAACTCATCATGAGCGAGCAATGTGATGCGCGAATCTTCAATCGAAACTAAGGCGGTATCAACACCGTCCATACTCGTCCCCGACATCACACCGATATACAGTTCTTTACGATCCATTCCTAAGCTCTTGCACTGCATTCTTAAAGTCTTCCAAAGATTGGTTTAAAAACATTGTAAAGCAAATTTAAAGAGAATAATCTCGGGAAGTTTATGAAATTAGGTTTAATAAGGGATAAATATGGGACCGTTGTGGGTAGATGTCGCGGGCTACGAACTGACAGCTGAAGACAGAGAAATTTTAGAGCACCCAACCGTTGGTGGTCTCATCTTATTCGCTCGAAACTACCACGATAGCAAACAGCTTTCGGCGTTAAATAAAGAGATCCGCAAGGTCGCGAAACGTCCTATTTTGATTGGCGTTGACCAAGAAGGTGGCCGAGTTCAGCGCTTTCGCGATGGCTTTTCAATTATCCCTGCCGCTCAAGAATTCGCGACTAAGAATAATGGTGAGCAGTTAGCAGAACAAGCCGGTTGGTTGATGGCGGCGGAATTGATTGCCCATGATATCGATCTGAGCTTTGCGCCTGTATTAGATAAAGGTCACGACTGTAAAGCGATTGGTAGCCGAGCGTTTGGTGAAGATATTGATACCATCGTTCGCCACAGCAGTGCTTTTATTAAAGGCATGAAATCGGTTGGAATGGCGACAACAGGGAAGCACTTCCCAGGACACGGCGGTGTAATTGCTGATTCGCACTTAGAAACGCCTTACGATCCTAGAGATGATATCTTTGAAACAGACATGGCCATTTTCAAGGCGCAAATTGAAGCCGGAATATTGGATGCCATGATGCCAGCACACGTGGTTTTCTCTCACTATGATGATCAACCAGCGAGCGGCTCTGAGTATTGGTTGCAGAAAGTATTGAAGCAGCAGCTTGGATTCAAAGGCTTAGTTTTTTCTGACGACTTAACGATGGAAGGCGCGGCCATTATGGGCGGACCAGCAGACAGAGCGAAAGCAGCTTTGAATGCTGGCTGTGACATGGTGCTGATGTGTAATAAGCGAGATGCACAAATTGAGGCTCTTGATCATTTAGCGATTCAAGAGGTGCCTTTAGCCAACTCATTGCTTAAAAAGCACTGCTTTGATTTATCGACGCTTCACTCGGATAGTCGATGGAAAGAGGCCTCAGAGCAAATTAAGCGAATGTTAAACGCTGGGTGATAAATAAACACTCTATAAGTTTGAAGAAGGCGATATGAGAAATATCGCCTTTTTTGTATGTGTGAGGTGCAGTTTAAGCTGGTTTGTGTATCAGAGTGAATTAAAGAAGATGTGTAAGTTTTAATTTACAGTAAATGTTTTTTATTGTTTACACTTGCAATCGTTTTTGTAGCTGTTATTGTGTTTTTAAAGATTGTCAGCCCAAATGGAAATTGTGGGTGTAAAAATAAATATACAGGTTGAGTTATGCAGAAAAGTGAATTAAGCAATGTCAATATCATCGACGAACAGGTACTGATTACTCCTGAGGAGTTAAAAGCAAAACTGCCTTTGAGTGATAATGCTCGTCGTTTCATTCAAGAGTCTCGTCAAACTATAGCAAACATTATTCATAAGAAAGATCATCGCATGCTTGTAGTATGTGGCCCATGTTCTATCCATGATATTGAAGCTGCGAAAGAATACGCGAAACGCTTAAAAGCTTTATCTGAGCAGCTTAGCGACCAACTGTATATTGTAATGCGTGTTTACTTTGAGAAGCCTCGTACCACTGTTGGTTGGAAAGGCTTGATCAATGACCCACATCTAGATGGTACGTTCGATATTGAGCATGGTCTGCATGTTGGTCGTGAGTTACTTGTTGAACTCGCTGAGATGGAAATCCCACTAGCAACAGAAGCGCTAGATCCAATCAGCCCGCAATACCTAGCAGATACATTCAGCTGGGCAGCAATCGGCGCTCGTACGACTGAATCACAAACCCACCGCGAAATGGCGAGTGGTCTTTCAATGCCAATCGGCTTTAAGAATGGTACGGATGGCAATCTAGGTACTGCAATCAATGCAATGCAGGCGGCTTCTTCTAGCCACCGTTTCATGGGTATCAGCCGTGAAGGTCAAGTCGCACTACTAACGACGCAAGGTAACCCAAATGGTCACGTAATTTTACGTGGCGGTAAGCAGACGAACTACGATTCAGTATCGGTACACGAATGTGAGCAAGAGCTGGGTAAATCTGGCTTAGAGGCGGCACTAATGGTCGACTGTAGTCATGCGAACTCTCGTAAAGATTTCCGTCGTCAACCGCTGGTGGCTGAAGATGTCATCCATCAGATTCGTGAAGGTAATAGGTCGATTATCGGCCTGATGATTGAGAGCCATATTAACGAAGGAAACCAATCTTCAGATATACCTCTCAATGAGATGAAATACGGTGTATCTATTACCGACGCGTGTATCAATTGGGATTCAACTGAGGCACTATTGAAACGTGCACATACGGAATTAGTCCCGTTCTTAGAGAACCGCTTGAAAGGTTAGTCAGAGTTTAAATTTAAGTGCCTCATCTAATGGGGCATTTTAAGATCTGTTGCTAACGAACCTGCATCAGTGCGGGCTTTTAGATTGGCACGGGCTTATAGATGAGTAAGGAATAAAATGGCCGTTGAACTGAACGAATTACGCGACCAAATCGATGCTGTCGATAAACAAATGTTGGATTTACTGGCTCAACGACTGGCTCTAGTGGAGAAAGTCGGTGAAGTAAAAAGTGAACATGGTTTACCTATTTATGTACCGGAACGTGAAGCCGCAATGTTGGCATCTCGTCGTCAAGAAGCCGAGAAAATAGGAGTACCACCGCAGTTAATCGAAGATATTTTACGTCGTACGATGCGTGAGTCTTATGCCAGTGAAAAAGATTCTGGTTTTAAGTGCCTTAACCCAGAGTTACGTTCAGTGGTTATCGTTGGTGGTAATGGTCAGCTTGGTGGTCTGTTTGGACGTATGTTCAAGCTTTCTGGTTACGAAGTGAAAATCCTTGGCAGCCAAGATTGGGACAAAGCCGATGAGATCTTAGATAATGCTGGCCTTGTGGTTGTAACGGTTCCAATTCACCTGACAGAAGGTGTGATTGCGAAGTTGGGTAACCTACCAAGCGATTGTATTCTTTGTGATTTGACGTCGATAAAATCAAAGCCTCTACAAGCTATGTTAGACATGCACCAAGGCCCTGTGGTTGGATTACACCCAATGTTTGGTCCTGATGTTCCAAGCCTTGCGAAACAAGTGATTGTTTACAGTGATGGGCGTAGTTCTGAAAGCTATCAATGGTTGCTGAATCAATTTGGTATTTGGGGCGCGAGCCTTTGCCAGATGGATGCTGCGGAACACGATCACGGCATGACTCTGATTCAAGCTCTCCGTCACTTCACTTCTTTTGCTTACGGCTTACACCTAAGTAAAGAGAACCCGAACATTGATCAGCTTCTGAAGTTAAGCTCGCCAATCTACCGACTTGAGATTGCGATGGTTGGTCGTCTGTTTGCTCAAGACCCGAACTTGTACGGTGATATCATTCTTTCTTCAGATGAGAACATTGAGATGATTCGACGTTTCCATAGTCGTTTCGGTGAAGCATTGGAAATCTTGGATGGGAAAGATAAAGCTAAATTCGTTGATAGCTTTAATCAAGTCAGTGATTGGTTTGGCGACTACTCGCAGCAGTTCTTGCAAGAGAGCCAAAGTCTTCTAAAACAAGCACATGACTCGATTCATCGAGGCTAATTACGATTTGAAATCATAAAAAAGAGCGACCATCAGGTCGCTCTTTTTGTTTGTACTGAATGCTATGAAAGCATTTGGTCTACTGTAGGCTAAAAGCAATTAGATCATCATAGGCCAAATCAATATCCCTCAATAACCAATAACCAATAACTAGTTAGTCGTGATAGGTTTCTTACTATCTTCACTCGATACGGTGTCTATGGTCGAGCTAATGTAAGGCACGTTAGTCAGGTTGATCTGCAAGCGAACCACATTATCAATCAGTTGAACCAATGGACCCCACTTAACCTTTTTCTCTTTCTCGAACACGTAGTTGAAGTTCTCAGGTGTCCAATCCATCAAGTATTGAGGGTTCAATGAACGACCAAGAAAGCGTACCTCATAGTGCAAGTGTGGCCCGGTTGAGTTACCTGAGTTACCACAGCTCGCAATCACATCGCCTTTACTCACAAATTGACCGCTACGTACTTTGAACTTCTGTAGGTGCGCATAAGAGCTCATGAAACCGAATGAGTGACGCATAGTTATAAAGTTACCGAAGCCTTTCTTACTTGGGCGCACGGTTTCAATTACGCCATCAGCTGGCGCTACTATATCTTCACCACGCTTACATGTTAGGTCGATACCAGTATGAACGTGGCGTTTACCTGTTATAGGGTTCGAGCGACGCCCATAAGAGGATGATATGCGTTGATAAGCCATAGGGCTGTCATTTGGAATCAAACGAAACATTGTGGCTCTGACTGCTGAATCTACTGCAGCTGCATCAATTCGGTCTTCTAAAGAGACGTCATCAGTAAGCGGCTCTTCATCGGTCAGGCCAAGCACTGATTCCACATCAAATACACGCTTGCCAAGTAACTGAATAGTGCCTTCTTTCTCGGTTAATGCTTGAGACAGTGAGTGATTGGTTTCTACCTGCTCAGCGTAAAGAAAGTCGGTTTGTTCTTTTTCAACAATCAGTGTTTCAATCAATTGTTGTGCATCATCGGCTTGTAGGGCGAGTTCTTGCTTGCCCTCAAAGTGCATGTATGCAGCTCCGCCAATCAATAGAGGCACTGAAAAAATTGCGGTAGTACATAGTAGTACGGCTTTTCGACCGAAATAAAACGTCTGATCCCCTTGGGTTAAGGGGATTGTAATGGAAACTTTTTTAGACATGGTTCTGTATTAACTAAATGCTTCTAATAGAAAAAGGGGAATGGAGACGTCACTCATTACCTAAATCGGTAAGGTGTTCAATCTCTCTATAAAGCAGTTCATCGTCGCCAACGTTAAGTTCCACAAGGCGCTTAAGGTAGCTGATACTATCAATATCTAAATGCTCTATACGTAAACGCATTGAGGTATTGATGGTCGAGACTATCGTTGCTTCTAACTGAATATTGATATCACTGTTTTCGAGCTTAAAGCTGACTTGAACAGGAGTGTCAGTTCTGAGTTGCTGTAATTTATCACATTGAATGAGTAAACCATGAAGAGATAGGTCTTGCACTGAGCCTGATACATTTACTTGTCCTTGTGAAATCTCAGTCGGAACTTGATAAATAACTCGTGAAAATTTACGTCTTTCAAGCATAGGTAATCTCTCTATATCAATAGGTAAATAGTAAGCCAGATATATCAAAGGCCGCTATTATCGCGGCCTTTGTTCAAAATACAAGCTTATTTACTTTGCAATACGTTTGTATTTGATGCGGTGAGGTTCTGCCGCTTGTGCACCTAGAGTCTTTTTCAGCCACTCTGTATATTCAGTATAGTTACCTTCGTAGAAGTTAACTTGACCTTCATCACGGTAGTCTAAGATATGGGTCGCAATACGGTCAAGGAACCAACGGTCATGCGAGATAACCATTGCACAGCCAGGGAACTCAAGTAGTGCTTCTTCAAGAGCTCGTAGTGTCTCAACATCAAGGTCATTGGTTGGTTCATCGAGTAGCAGTACGTTACCGCCCGCTTTTAGCAGTTTCGCTAGGTGAACACGGTTGCGTTCACCACCTGAAAGCTGACCGATGATCTTCTGTTGGTCGTTGCCTTTGAAGTTGAAACGAGAGCAGTATGCACGAGCAGGGATTTCGAAGTTGTTGATCTTAATGATATCAGCGCCTTCAGAGATCTCTTGGAATACTGTTTTTGTGTCGTCCATGCTGTCACGGAACTGATCAACAGAAGCAAGCTTAACCGTTTCGCCAAGTTCAACTGTGCCTGAATCTGGCTGTTCTGCGCCACTTAGCATCTTGAATAGTGTTGATTTACCCGCACCATTGGCACCAACGATACCAACGATAGCGCCTTTAGGCATGCTGAATGATAGGTCATCGATAAGAACGCGATCACCAAATGACTTCGTTAGGTTCTTAACTTCAAGTACCTTGTCACCTAAACGCTCACCTGGTGGGATGAACAATTCGTTGGTTTCGTTACGCTTCTGGTATTGGCCAGTCGTCATTTCTTCAAAACGAGCCATACGAGCTTTAGACTTAGCTTGACGACCTTTAGGGTTTTGACGAACCCATTCAAGTTCTTTCTCAATCGTTTTTTGACGTGCGCTTTCGCCAGCTTTTTCTTGCTTCAAACGCTCATCTTTCTGTTCTAGCCAAGATGTGTAGTTGCCTTCCCATGGGATACCTTCACCACGGTCAAGTTCTAGAATCCAACCTGCAGCGTTGTCTAGGAAGTAACGGTCGTGGGTAATTGCCACAACAGTACCGCTGTAATCAACAAGGAAATGCTCAAGCCAAGCAACTGATTCTGCATCCAAGTGGTTGGTTGGTTCATCAAGAAGCAGCATGTCTGGCTTCTCAAGAAGTAGACGACAGATAGCAACACGACGACGTTCACCACCTGATAGGAATTCGATTTTCGCATCCCACTCAGGAAGGCGAAGTGCGTCAGCTGCACGCTCTAGAGCTGTCTCTAGGTTGTGACCGTCTTTCGCCTGAATCAGAGCTTCAAGCTCACCTTGCTCTTTCGCCAATGCATCGAAATCTGCATCAGGTTCTGCGTAAGCGGCATATACTGCGTCGATGCGCTTAAGTGCGTCAGCAACATCTGAAACCGCTTCTTCTACGATTTCACGAACGGTTTTTGATTCGTCTAGTACAGGTTCTTGAGGTAGGTAACCTACTTTTAGACCTTGTTGTGCACGTGCTTCACCATCAATATCAGTATCAATACCAGCCATGATACGTAGTAGGGTAGATTTACCTGAACCATTTAGACCCAAAACACCGATTTTAGCGCCAGGAAAAAAGCTAAGAGAAATGTCTTTAAGAATTTGACGCTTAGGTGGAACAGTTTTGCTCACCCGAGACATGGTATATACGTATTCAGCCATTGCCGATCGATCCTAATTATTGTTCAAAATTGTTTGCTATTTTATACCAATATCCTCAAAGATGTTACTCCTAGGACAGAAAAGCCATTCTTGAACTAATCCTCACCTATTATTGTCACATTGGTCATTAAAACTATATTTAATAAGCTTTCGAGGCGATGTGTTAAATATTAACAATATTTACACTCAAACTCTTTACATTTGATGTGATGTCGGGCGTAAATAGACTTCACGTATTCATACACGCACTAAGGAAAGAGCGAATGTTTTTCCGCATTGGTAATACGAAAATTGCTGTCGCTGCATCGGCAATTTTGTTTTCATTTTCACAGGCTCCAATGGCTATGGCCAGCAATGCTTCCGAGCTTGAAATGCAGCGTGATGTTTATGACAGAGCGCAAGAGGTTTTAGACAACCGTGATCTAAAAGCTTATTCAGCACTTCGTAACAAAATTCAAACATACCCGTTAACACCTTACACTGACTATCGCGCCTTTTTACTGGGCTTAGGTGATCGAACGCCAAGCGAGGTGGATGCTTTTATTGAAGAGAACACAGCACTGCCGTTTTCCAATCGTATACGAGCGCCTTATTTAGATTTATTGGCGGCTCAAAAACAGTGGAAGACGATCCTTGAGTTTCAAACCCAAGAGCCTGTTGGTGAAAAATATCAATGTATCTATTACCGCGCTAATTATGAACAAGGTAATCAAGATCTCGCCTTTAAAGGTGCGAAACAACTTTGGTTAAGTGGCCGTGGTGTTGATGATAACTGTGATTCACTTTTCGAAAGTTGGGATGAAGCGGGCTTAAGAACGGATCAGCTGATTCTGGACAGAATGCTTTTAGCGTTCGAGAGTCGAAACGGTAAGTTAATGAGCTACTTGGTTAAGCAATTAGATCATGATGAGTCAATTACTCAAGCGAAGCAGATGAAGGCGTTGTACAACAAGCCTGAAGATGTACTCGCGTTTGCTAAGAAGCACCCAGCGAATGAATTCTACCAAGCACAAACCGAATTTGGTTTCGAGAAGCTAGTAAGGAAATCCGCAAGCAGCGCTCAAGAGGTTTTTGATGATGTTGTGAAAGCTCAAAAATTTTCGAAAGAAAAATCCCAAGAGCTCGCGGATTACCTAGCGTTCCGCTTGATCAATACCGACTCTGAAGAGTTGATGGCGTGGCGAGACAAAATGCTCGCGAGTTCATCAAAGCAAGTTTTGCTGGAAAGACGTGCTCGCTTAGCTATTCAACATGCCGATTGGACGGGTTTGAAAGAGTGGATTGCGCGCTTAGATGGTAAACATCAAGCTTCGCTTCGCTGGCAGTATTGGCAGGGTAGAGCTGAGATTGCGCTAGGCGATACTGCTGAAGGTAATAAGCGATTGTCAGACATTTTGGGTCAGCGTAATTTCTATAGTGTGGCTGCCGCTAAGCAATTAAATAAGCCTGTTAGCTATCCAACGTCGACCCTTAAATACAGTGCAGAAATGGTGAAACCATTCGACACTTCTTTGGTTCGCATAGGTGAGCTGATTGAGCGAGATAAAATAGCGGCTGCAAAGAGTGAGTGGCGCTGGTTATTAAGTCATGCAGATAAAGAGCAAAAAGCGATGCTTGCTGCTCATGCTGCGACACAGCGATGGAATCACTTTACGGTAACGGCGAGTATTTCTGCGAAGATGTGGGATAACATTGCGTTACGTTTCCCTGTCGCTCATAAGTGGTGGTTTAATTTCTATGCCGAGAAGCACGATCTCGATCCAATTACTTTGATGTCTTTAGCAAGACAAGAGAGTGCGATGGATTCAGAGGCTCGCTCTCCAGTTGGCGCGCGTGGCATCATGCAAATTATGCCAAAGACGGCGCAATACACGGCTAACAAACATAAGATTAAGTACCAGGGCAGCGATGATCTTTATGATGTAGGTAAGAATATTGAGATAGGTAGTCATTATTTAGATGGCCTACTCGCTCAATATGATGATAACCGCATCTTCGCATTTGCCGCGTATAATGCTGGCCCTAGTCGTGTGAAACAGTGGCGATCTCGCAGCGATGAAAAGCTCGATGCATTTGCTTTTATCGAGATGATCCCATTCAAAGAGACTCGTGGTTACGTTCAGAATATCTTGATGTTTGAGACTTACTATCGAGATATCCTGGGTGAGAAAGGGACGTTTTTAGCACCTCACGAGGCAAAAACGAAATACTAAGCTTTCTGTATTTTTCTCCAAGCTGAGTAATATTAAAGGCAGTGAGTGCGAACCATTTCCACTTACTGCCTTTTTACATTGGATCACATCAAGTGTTTCGGTATAAAGTGTTCGACGCTTTCAATCGTTAAGCGACTCTTTAAAGTCAGAATTTAAAAGTAAGTGTAGAGATATGGCATCACAACCTGAATATGAGAATTGGCAACAACTGATGGACTTGGTAAAGACGGCTGTCGAAAAAGATCAGCATGAACTATTGTTGACCATGATGATGACACCAGACGAGCGAGATGCTTTAGTTGCTCGAATTAACATCTTTTGTGAGTTGATGAAAGGTGAGATGTCTCAACGACAGGTTAGCCAAATGCTGGGAGTAGGCGTCGCGACGATAACCAGAGGCTCAAATGAGCTAAAGGCCAAATCTGAACAAGAGAAAGCCGTGATCGCCGACCTTTTGCTCAAACAATAACTGAGTCAAGCAACCTCTGAGTAGTGTGTCTATTAATTCGATAAAAACGCTAACTGAATGTTAGCGTTTTTTAATTCTGGTGATTGTTCTCTGAGGCTTTCGAAGTTTAGCGAAGATCTAGATAGGAAAGTGCTCTGGATTCACAAATGGGATCAGCGCTAAAATTAAAGCCTGATGATAGACAGAGCTGCGTGTTAGTTGGTTATGCGTTAGTAGGCCAATCGCACCGCCTTTTTGTTTGATATTATCGGTGCCAAACACTTCATCCATCACATCCCCTAGCTCGTTCGCATGTTCTAACTTTTCAAGTACTGCAGGTGGCAACATCAAACTTGCTGAACGCGATTCTCCACGTAGGCCATTTGCTTCGATCACCATCCATGCAAAGGTAACGTTTTTTTCTATTCCAGCTTCTAATCCCACATAAAAATCTGCATTAGGCTGAGCTTGGATCGTGTTGTAAACACGATTTACCGCACCTTGATAGGTTTCGTCGTTGCTCATGGGTTGATCGGCGACGCCACTAGGGACACTGATGCCTTTGAAATCAAATTCAGTATCAGGAAAAGCCGATAAGAATGCACTTTTAACGGCGCTAATTTTAGCTGGATTCAGCGATGCGATGATTACAGATTTCATGTGGTTGATTCTTTTTATTATCGATAAAATTGAGTTGATGCTGTCGGTACCATTCCGTCAGCTCTTCTAATGGCATTGGCTTACCAAAATAATAGCCTTGTAGCATATCGCACTGCGCATCTTGTAACCACTGATGCATGCATTGAGTTTCAATTCCTTCGGCTGTGACCTTTTTCCCTTGAGCATGGCATAGCCCGATAATGGGTTTCACTATGTTCTGGTTATCTGTCTCAATCAAGGTGTCCAAAAAGGTTTTATCCAATTTAATCTTCTGAGTTGGATATTGAACCAGTTGAGTGATCGAGGTGTAACCAGAACCAAAGTCGTCGATTGCTAATCTATAGCCCATGTATGATAACTGGTTAAGTAATGGGAACCCCTGAGAGTTTGAGTAAAAGGTTTCTGTGATTTCAAAATCGATCAAATTGGGCGGAATCTGATTGATTTTCGCATGCTCTTTGATGAAATCAGCAAGGTGAGTGGTTTTAATCCCGGCTGAAGATAAGTTAATCGATAGCTGAATAGAGTGATCGAATTGAGCTTGAAGTTGATGGAATGAAGCAAATGCATTCTGGATAACCCAGCGATCAATTATTTCAAATAATCCGGTTTGTTCGGCGATAGGAATGAATTCATCGGGTGGCACTAAACCAAGGTGTTTTGAGTGCCAACGTAATAGCACTTCTACACCAATAATATAACTTCCTGTTGAGTCCATATAAGGCATGTAAACGAGCTTAAACTCTTCATCAAAATTATTTTCTCTGAGGGCGCTCTCAATACTGGCTTGACGCTGAATGGTTTTATCTAAGTCTAACGAGTAATCTGCGAATTGGTTTTTACCTGCACGTTTGGCTTGATACATCGCGGTATCAGCATTCGAAAGAAGCTTCTCGATTGTATCGCCATCATTAGGGTGGGTCGCAATACCAATACTGACCGTAATCGGGAAATTACCTGACTCGGTGACAAACCCCTTTTGTAGTGGGGTGAGTAAATCATTCGAAAATCGATGTGCGATATTTTCTTGGTGATTTGGAGCATTAATGTATACAACGAACTCGTCCCCAGAAAGTCGGGCTGGCAGACAGTGGGCATTTAATTCTGTTTTGTAGTGGTTACAAATATTGGAGATACGCTGAGCAAAACTGACGAGAATCGAGTCGCCGATCTGATGCCCGTATTTGTCGTTCACAAATTTGAAGTTATCTAAATCAAAGTAGAGAACCCAGGTTTCGGTGTTCGAACTAGGTTTTGACAACGACTGCTGCACGAAGGTTTGAAACTGGTGCCTATTGGCTATTTGGGTCAACTGATCATTTTCTGCCAACAACTTAGTCTGTTGGTACGTGTCATCCAACTCTTGGTACATATCATAAAAGCGTTGGGATAAGCGCCCCAACTCATCATTTGTTCCTAGGCGCTCAATGTTTTTTCTCTGTTTTTTCTCAACCTCTTGAAGCTGCCTATCTAAACGGGTGATCGGGTTTATCACCCAGCGAGATAGCAGGATCAGCAGTAAGGTAACACTGACAAATGCAGATAGGGCAAAGGATAGGCTCAGTTCATTCCAGATAGATTTGAGTTTGTTGTCTAATAAGAATGGTGCAGGATCGAGCGTGGCGTAGAGGCCAGGTGCTAGCTTTATAGATTGTGTTAACTCACGCCCCTGTGTCACTAACGTAGGGGTAAAAAACAAACTAGTTTGATAGTCGAACTCTATCTGTTTTCGTAGTGAATTAAACTTATCAAGAGAGACAGATACAACCACAAAAAACACATTGTTGGGTGGATCGTTTATTGGTGTCGAAACTGTTTTTTTATCAATAACATCATAATGAACTAATACCCCTTCACCTTGGGAATTCTGTATGTAGTCCGTACTCGAAGTTGCTAACGTTTTTTGATATTGATGCTCAATGAACTCTAATATCTTGGGATCCATTTTTGCGAAAGGATCATTGGTATTGTCAGCGTAATATTTAAGAGCTCGATCGCTATCAAGCAACGCGACCCTTGTAAAACTGTCGTTACCATCTTGCAGTAACTTAATCGTTTCGTTTAGGTTATCAGTCAGTTCACGTTGGTGGTCGACATTTTCATCAACCATAAAATAACGCTTAACCAGGTCACTATTGGTGAGGGTGTAGGAGTAATTGTTGAGGAAAGAACGAGACTGTTGAAAATAGCCTGCTAATTTTTCCATGCTTAATTGCAGTGCATTGTCTTCACGTTTGATAAAGCTGTTTTTTTGCGTGGAATAGATGATATAGCTAGAAGCCGCTGTACTGAACAGTATTACGGGGGCAATCACAAGTAATATTTTAGTACTTAGCTTCATGGTTATTCACAACATGGTTTATAAATTTTAGCGCGCAAGTTTATGTTATTTCGAGAGTTCTTGCCATCGATTATATTGTGTTTGAAGAGTTTTGTTTGGGTTTTAAGTTTTTGTATTTAATGATTAAATTATCAGTAATGAGTGTTTAAGTACGGTGGGGGTGATTGAAGTGGATAGGAGTGAGAATCAGTAACACAACCAATTCCTTTTTAAGTATACAGACTTTGCGTATTCCTTAGTTCGAGTTTTATTCCATTAGTTACTTTCTTTTAGCATTTGGCCTGCAGTAGGCCAAATGCTTGTATTAGTGAAAAGCTTATAGCAGTTAAAATGGGGGAACAGATAATAAAAAGTTAAGACAACTTAACTTGAGTAGCCTTAATGTTCTCACTTGGGTAACAACCTAACACTTTTAGGTGACGAGTTATGGCTGTTAGTTCCGTTATCGCTTGCTGCATATTATCTGAATCTAAGTGTGCTTCTAAATCCACATAGAACATCTCTTCCCAAGGGTTACCCATGATAGGACGAGATTCCAGCTTGGTCATGTTAATACCTAAGCGTTGCAGAATCAGCAGTGTTTCAACCAAAGAACCGGCTTCTTGAGAAGTCGACATGATGAGTGTCGTCTTAGCTGGGATCTGAGTCGATACTTCAACAGGCTTACGAGCGACCACGATGAAACGAGTGTGGTTCTCAGTTTGATTTGCAATGTTGCCTTGGATTGGTTGAAGTCCATAAAGCTTGCCGCTCGATGCATTACCAATCGCTGCCACATCATCACCGTCTAGATCTTTTACCTTTTTCATAGCATCAGCTGTGCTTGCACAAGATTCAAGGCTGACATCTTTAAGGCGGCTTAAAAACTCACTGCATTGTTGATGAGGTTGTGGGTGCGAATAGAGCGTTTTAATGTCTTCTAAACGAATATCATTTTTCGCGACAAGGCAGTGTTCAATCGGTTGAGAAAGTTCACCAACGATGTAAAGCGTTGTGTGTTGTAGCAGATCGTAGACTTCGTTAATTGACCCTGAACTGGTATTTTCAATCGGCAGTACACCGTAGTCGGCATGGCCCGATTCTACAGTCGATGCGACTTCTTTGAAGTGATTACAGTTCAGCTCAATCAATTCCATATTCTTGCGGCTGAAGTATTCACGGCTCGCAAGGTGAGAATACGATCCCTTAGAACCTAAGAATGCAACGCGAGCTAGTGGTTTACGGCTTTGTGGATTCGCAAGGTTTTGCAGGTATGACTGTTGCAGCAGAACCGAATCTTCAATGATGGTATGAAACAACTTAGTAATGTACTGCGCATCAAGCTCGTATTTATCTTTACCGTTGTTGATCAATTTGACTAGTAGTTGTTGCTCTCGTACTGCATCACGAACGGGTTTTGACGTTTCTACCTTGCTTTTAGCGACTTCGATACTCAGCTTACGACGCTCTGAAAGTAATTTTAGGAGTTCGTCGTCTAAATCATTGAGACGAAGGCGGATATCATCTAGTGAAATTGTTCGGTCAGTCATAAATGTGTCCTTATAAAAAAGCCCCCCTAGTGTGGGAGGCTTCTTGTTCGTTTTTGACTTGTTTTTCTAAAACGACTTAGCCTCCGATTTACGGAAGAAAAAAGAAGTCAAAAATAAACAAAGAGTGAGAGTGCATAAAAAGTGATTGTTTTATGAATGTTTAAACACAATAAGCAAGCGAGCTACGAGCGTCAAGCAAAAAAATAGCGCCCTGAGGCGCTATTTTTTAATCTGTCATATTTCCTTATTCTACTTCAGCTTCTAGCTCTTCGATTTCAGGCTTTTCAGCGCGGCGCGCTTCTGGTTTATGGCGCAGCTTGTTGAGTTGACGCTCTAGTTTTTGTTCTACTTCGTTAATAGCTACGTAGAGGTCGTCATGAATTGATGAAGCAACAAGTTGGCCTTTTGGTACCGTTAGAACGGCTTCAAATTTTTTCTTTTTATTTGGTTCTTCGCTAAAGCTCGCTTGGCAGCCAATGATGTCTACTTGCCATTTATCCAGCTTCTTAAATTTGCTTTCTATGTGATCACGGATTGCAGAGGTAATGTCGATATTTTTACCAGTGATGTTCATTTTCATAGAAGTTTTCCTCTGTTGTATCCCTCATGGGTTAACTTCAGATTACGACTTTTAGGAATAAAGAATGTGATTTAGATCTTGTTTTGGTTGGGTGGGATAAGCATTAAAATCAAATGTGATCTCACGCAAGTCTTGATATCTTTTTGTCGAAAAATACTTGTTATCCCTATGAAAAACGATAAGTTGGAGGCAAGGCTTCGCTAAAAATTAAACCAGTTTTTAGGGGCGGACTACAGCCTATAGAAAGTGCTTGATTGAAATTTACTCAATAGTGTTTTGTGATATAGGTATCATGATGTAGCTCTCTGCGTAAGCTTCTTCAGAATTAGATAAACAAAAGCCGCATAAGTTTTCTTATGCGGCTTTTATGTTTTTAACCTTATCTAACACCTTTGTTCCTCAAGCTCTGATGTTAAGGGCGAAGTTAATCGTTAGTGTTCAGTAATCTCGCTGTACCGTCCTCTCGGATGGCATTGATTGCTTGCAATTGTTTGTAAATGACGAAGTAACGATTGATGTTGGCGACATAGGTTACGGGTTCTTTACTCACGTACTTACGAGTGATGATTTCCACGTTTTTAAACCAGATATTTGGGTTATAACCCTTTTTTTTAGCAATGTTCCGCATCTTTCTTATCTTAGCGGGGCCGGCATTGTAAGAAGCTAAAGTGAAGTAGATTTGATTGTCAGGCGATATCGCTGGATCGTCAAAATATCGGTCTTTGATAAAGCGCATATATTTCACACCAGCATGGATGTTGTTATCCACCTTATGTATGTTTTTTATATTGACGTTTTTGTCTTTGGCGGTACTTGGCAACACCTGCATTACACCGATGGCGCCTCGGTGAGAAACCCTGCTTTGATCAAGTCCAGACTCTTGGAAACCTTGAGCTGACATCATCAAAGGGTCGAATTCGTATTCATTCGAATATTTTTCAAAGACATCTGCCAGTTTTGCCACTCGGTCTACTTTATTTGGGTTGAGTGCTCGCCCTAACCAACGAGTGTTGTCGATGTATTTATTATAGATAACGTTCCCAAGTAGAGTTCCTGTTCGTGCGGTCTTTACGTATTTGTTGATCTCTTTCTTTAGCTGAGGGCTGTCTTTTCTCAGTGCCCAAGCAATTTGACCATTTTCACGCAGCGGCAACTCAGTGTGTACCTGAATGTTTTCCATAACATCGAGCCAGAGCTTAGCTTTGTGGCTATCTAGAACTGTACCTTGTATATAACCCTGATTAACTAGTTCTATCAGCTCGTAGTCTTGCAATGATTCTTCGATAAAGTGGACATGCAGTGGTGGTAAACCTAGTGCGTTAAGCTCTTTGTTGACTCTTTGAACACTCTCGAAGTAACTTGAGCTAGCTCGGATCCAGACCTCTTGACCACTCAATTGCTTGATTTCGGTGATAGGGGCAGAATTTTTTCCGGTGATAATCAGTTCTTTCCCATCTTTGATCATTGGATCGGAAAAATCGATGACACTTAACCGCTTGTCGGTGATCGTTAGGTTGGCGACAGCGACATCACCGTAACCAGATTCTAACGAGGGGAGTAGATCATCTCGTTGCACGGGGATGATTTGAACGTTGAGATAGGGGTGCTTCTTACGAAGACTTTTCTCAAAGTGGTAGAGCATTTCTGCCACAATACCTTTTGGCTTGCCATCTTCTATGTAGTAAAAGCCCAGATCAGCCGAAACCAATACTCTCACTGTTCCTTTTGTTTTGAGTACATCTAAGTCTCCCATGTAAGGTTGATTGCTCAATGGGGACAGTTCTAATGCGTTGGAAAGTTGGCTAAATAACCCGATCCAGATAAATAATAACATCCTGCTCACATCCACACTCCATGTTGATGTTTTGTTAAAAGTTATCTATTGAAGATACTGCTTATGTTGCCATTCATCAAGTTTACCAGACGAAGTTCAAAAAAAATCGCGCTAACAAATTAGCGCGATTTTGAAGTGATTGTTTTAGTTAACGACGAGTGTGATTCGCTGACTAAGGCAGTGGATTGAGCTCGATTAACTTTTCTGTTCGTAACACTGCGTCTTCTAAGCCTAGTTGTTCATAAGCTTCTAATTGAATGTCTAAAGACTTACGTGCAGCAATGGTGTCAGGGTAAGTCTTCTGTAACTCTTGTGTTCTGTTTATAGCTGCAATCCAAGCTTCACGACGCAGGTAGAAATCAGCGGTTGCTAAGTCATACTCCGCTAGGCGGTTTTTCAGTGCGAACATGCGTTTTTGTGCATCTTCAGCGTATGGGCTTGCAGGGAAACGTTCTAACAGTCGTTTGAAATCAGCAAATGCAAGTTTCACTGGCTCTGGATCTCGGTCGCTACGATCGATATTAAAAATATCATGCATGAAGTTTCGGTCTTGTGCCATATGCGTTAAACCGCGCATGTAAAGAACCCAATCTTGTTTCTCATGAGTTGGGTTTAAACGTAGGAATCGCGAAATAGTCGCAAGGCCAAGCGCCAAGTCATCATTTTTGTAGTAAGCGTAAATCAGATCCAGTTGTACTTGTTCAGAATAGGCGCCGAATGGGTAACGTGAGTCTAAGGCTTCTAGCTTTTCGATTGCAGAAAGCCAGCTACCACTCTGCAGTGATTCTTGGGCGTCAGAGTAAAGAACCGATGGCGGTACATCCGGTACTATTTCTTCACTACTTGAACAACCAACTAAGAGTGATACGGCTAATAGACCCGTTAAAGTAAGGTGTTTCATGTCAGGCGTCGATTCCTTGAATTAAATATTTCGTAAGCTTCCGTTACTTTCTAACCAGTAACAGATACAATGATGCAATTATTCTATTTTATCCATACTAATGGGTATTAGTCTCACGGTTTTTAAAAAAGTTCGATATGGCTCAGCAGATAACATTAACAGACACAGTAAAAAGCAGCCAGTTAGGTCAACGTTTAGACCAAGCTGTCGCTGAACTATTTACCGATTTTTCTCGCTCTCGTATTAAAGAGTGGCTTCTTGACGGCAAAATCCAAGTGGATGGCGAAGTTATCACTAAACCGCGCACCATAGTTTTGGGCGGTGAAGCGATCATCTTACAAGCAGAGCTTGCGGATGAAGAGCGCTGGGAAGCACAAGATATTCCGTTAGACATTGTCTATGAAGATGATGATTTATTGGTTATCAATAAACCTCGCGATCTGGTTGTACACCCAGGTGCAGGTACGCCGGATGGAACCATACTAAACGCATTGCTTTTCCATTACCCTCAGATTGCTGAAGTACCTCGTGCGGGTATTGTGCACCGTCTTGATAAAGACACAACTGGTCTTATGGTTGTGGCTAAAACGGTTCCAGCTCAAACTCGCCTTGTACGAGCTCTTGCTAAACGTCGTATTACTCGTGAATATGAAGCAATTGCTATTGGTAAAATGACCGCTGGTGGTGTGGTTGAGAAAGGCATTAGCCGTCATGCAACTAAGCGTACGTTAATGGACGTTAATGAACTGGGTAAGCCTGCGGTAACTCACTACCGTGTTGCTGAGCACTTCCGCGAACATACTCGTATTCGTCTGCGCCTAGAAACGGGTCGTACTCACCAAATCCGTGTTCACATGTCATACCTTCAGCACCCGTTGTTAGGTGATATTGCGTACGGTGGTCGTGCACGTATTCCAAAAGGTGCATCTGAAGAGCTAACGACAATGATTCGTTCTTTTGATCGCCAAGCGCTACACGCGGTTATGCTGAAGTTTGTTCACCCGATTACTGGTGAAGAAGTAGAGTTCCACGCACCTGTGCCAAATGACATGGTTGTGATGGCTGAAGCGTTGCGTGTTGATGCTCGCGAAAACATAGAAGACGACATTTAATCGTGTCAATGATCATCCCTGACTGGAATGCACCAAAAAACGTGAAAGCATTTGCTTCGACTCGTTTTGATGGTTGTTCTACAGGTGCTTATCAAGGGTTAAACCTTGGTATGCATGTTGGGGATGATGCTTTACTTGTTGAAAGTAATCGAACATGGCTAAAGCAACAATCTAAGATGCCCACGGCTCCAGTATGGCTAAATCAAACTCACTCAACGGATGTCATTACGGTTTTAGAACCTGTGGCGAATGTGCTTGATGCGGATGGTGCATTTACCACTGCAAAGGGGATTGTGTGTTCTGCGATGACAGCCGATTGCTTACCGGTCATCCTTACCGATACCAAAGGCACTCAAGTTGCTGCCGTTCATGCCGGTTGGCGTGGTCTTGCTGGTGGCATTCTTGAAAATGCCGTAGCAAAGTTTTCAAACCTAGATTCAGATAATCAGATCATTGCTTGGCTTGGCCCTGCTATTGGTAAAGATGCGTTTGAGGTGGGCAACGATGTGTTGGACGCTTTTGTTCGTTTTGACCCTCAAGCGAAATTAGCATTTAAAGCTAAATCTGAACCCGGCAAGTGGTTAGCAAACATGTCTCAACTTGCGACTCAACGATTAATGAAAGTTGGCGTGACTTCGGTGACAGATTCGAATCTATGTACATACGCAGATTCAGATGCTTTCTATTCTTATCGTCGTGATGGTATTACTGGGCGTCAGGCAACATTTATTTGGTTAGAGTAATCTCTGACTAGCATAACCACTCATCCAGTTCATTTATATTTTCATATCAGCTCTATTCTTCATCCTTATCCCTTGAAAATCTGCGTTACCGTATCCATCTTCTAACCATAAGATAAACATATCTAAGAGTAGGAAGGTTGGCATGCGTCTCGATCGATTCACTAGTAAATTCCAAATTGCGATATCTGATGCTCAGTCGCTCGCATTAGGTCGTGATCACCAATATATAGAACCTGTACACCTAATGGTGTCTTTGCTTAATCAAGATGGCAGTGCGATTCGTCCATTGCTCACTATGCTGAATATTGACGTTGTTCAATTGCGTTCTAAATTGAGCGAAATATTAGACAGAGTCCCAAAAGTAAGCGGTATCGGTGGTGATGTTCAGCTTTCTAACGCAATGGGAACGCTATTCAACCTATGTGACAAGGTCGCGCAAAAGCGTCAAGACAGTTATATATCTTCAGAAGTATTCCTACTCGCTGCAATAGAAGACAAAGGATCTCTAGGTAACTTACTTAAAGAGTTAGGCCTTACTGAGCAAAAACTATCTCAAGCTATCGAGCAAGTTCGTGGTGGTCAAAAGGTTGATGACCCGAATGCGGAAGGTAGACGCCAAGCTTTAGAGAAGTTCACCATTGATCTGACCGAGCGAGCAGAGCAAGGCAAGCTAGATCCTGTGATTGGTCGTGATGATGAAATTCGTCGCACGATTCAAGTCCTTCAACGTCGTACTAAGAACAACCCTGTCATTATCGGTCAACCCGGTGTAGGTAAAACTGCGATTGTCGAAGGTTTGGCTCAGCGTATTATCAATAATGAAGTGCCTGAAGGCTTAAGAGGCCGACGAGTGCTTTCATTAGACATGGGCTCATTAGTTGCGGGTGCTAAATATCGTGGTGAATTCGAAGAGCGTCTAAAATCAGTGCTTAATGAATTATCGAAAGAAGAAGGCAATGTCATTCTCTTTATCGATGAAATTCATACTATGGTCGGCGCAGGTAAAGGCGAAGGCTCTATGGATGCGGGTAACATGCTGAAACCAGCATTAGCTCGTGGTGAACTGCATTGTGTCGGCGCAACAACGCTCGATGAATACCGACAATATATAGAGAAAGACCCGGCTTTGGAGCGTCGATTCCAAAAAGTGATCGTGGATGAACCCACCGTTGAAGACACGGTAGCGATTCTTCGTGGTTTGAAAGAGCGCTATGAACTCCACCATCATGTAGAAATTACCGATCCTGCTATCGTAGCGGCGGCAACGCTATCTCACCGATATGTTTCAGATCGTCAGTTACCAGATAAGGCGATTGATCTCATTGATGAAGCGGCTTCGAGTATTCGAATGCAGATAGATTCAAAGCCCGAGTCATTGGATAAGTTAGAGCGCAAAATCATTCAATTGAAGATCGAACAGCAAGCTCTGACGAATGAAAATGATGAGGCCAGTGAAAAGAGGCTTCGTACGTTACAAAGCGAACTTTCTGAGAAAGAACGCGATTTCGCAGAGCTTGAAGAAGTTTGGAACGCTGAAAAAGCGGCGCTGTCTGGTACGCAACATATTAAATCAGAGCTAGAACAAGCTCGAATGGATATGGATTTTGCACGACGCGCTGGTGACCTTAACCGTATGTCTGAATTGCAATATGGTCGAATCCCAGAATTGGAGAAGCAGTTAGATCTCGCGACTCAAGCTGAAATGCAAGAAATGACCTTATTACGTAATAAGGTGACCGACGCTGAGATCGCCGATGTCCTTTCAAAGCAAACCGGTATTCCTGTTTCTAAAATGCTAGAAGCGGAAAAGGAGAAGCTTCTGAAAATGGAAGGTGTTCTGCATAAGCGGGTTATCGGTCAAGCGGAAGCGGTCGAAGTGGTATCGAATGCGATTCGTCGTAGCCGTGCTGGTTTGTCTGATCCGAATAAGCCGATTGGTTCGTTCTTGTTCTTAGGGCCAACAGGTGTCGGTAAAACCGAACTGTGTAAAACATTAGCTAACTTTATGTTCGATAGTGAAGATGCGATGGTGCGTATCGATATGTCTGAGTTTATGGAAAAACATTCTGTCGCTCGTTTAGTTGGTGCGCCCCCTGGTTATGTGGGCTATGAAGAAGGTGGGTACTTAACCGAAGCTGTTCGTCGAAAACCTTATTCTGTCATTCTGCTTGATGAGGTAGAGAAAGCTCACCCAGATGTTTTCAATATTCTATTGCAGGTTTTAGATGATGGACGATTAACTGACGGACAAGGTCGCACGGTCGATTTTAGAAATACCGTGGTAATCATGACATCGAACCTAGGTTCAACTCGTATTCAAGAGAACTTTAATACATTGGATTACCAAGGCATTAAAAATGAGGTTATGGAAGTGGTGGGTAAACATTTCCGACCTGAGTTTTTGAATCGAGTTGATGAAAGCGTTGTGTTCCATCCATTAGGCCAAGAGCACATTGAGTCAATTGCCGCTATTCAGCTTGAGCACTTGAAAAAGCGAATGGAAGACAATGGTTATGAGCTTGAAGTATCGGATAAAGCACTGAGGCTGATTTCTAAAGTCGGTTTTGATCCTGTATATGGTGCGAGGCCTCTTAAAAGAGCAATTCAGCAGAGTGTTGAGAACCCATTAGCGAAAGCGATACTTGCGGGGAAAATCAATCCGGATAAGAAAGTGCAGCTATTAGTGAATAACGACCGAATTATTGCTCACCAATAATCAAGGTAAGAACGATAGGTACGATTAGTCGAAATTAAGACGCAATCGTACCTATTTTGAACGCTTTGAGTGAATAGTGTCCGAACGATCGCCTGTGGCGATTTTTTTCTGTTTTTGGTCTTGTGCAAAGGGGGATTCTCTCTATAATGCGCCTCCGTTGCTAGGGATAACCAAGCGGTTTGAACTAAGTAACGAGACGACATTAAGCATTTAAGATGCTTTGAAAAATTAGCTGGAAAAAGTGTTTGACACTGGAACCCAATTCGCTAGAATGGCCGTCCACTTAGAGATGCTCCTTACTAAAAGGAACGCTCAACAAG
>NZ_JBFRTD010000038.1:0-75227 GCF_041473955.1 Vibrio sp. 10N.222.54.E6
ACGTCGCTGGTGTTGACGTCACTGGTGTTGACGTCACTGGTGTTGAAGGCGATGGGTTAGGAGTTGATGCTCCTCCATCGCCGCCTCCGCCACCACACCCTACCAACGTTAGTGATGCGATTAGTAATGGAATACGTATTGACTGCGACTGAGCCGTATTTTTCTTAAGTGCAGCATTCGACAGACTAGATAAGATAGCATTGTTAAAGTTCCGGCGACCGTTTGTTACTGTCTGTTTAATTGGCATATTCATAATCATTCTCCTAAGGCAAGTAACATTGGTCAGCGGCAGGTGTTTGGAACCAATCGGTGGATTGAGTACCGCCGGATTCAGCAAAGTTCGCAAAGTTTGGATAGGCGGTGACGATATCTACATATTCCAGTGGCCATTGCCATTCCGTGTCTGAAGTAATCAGCAGTGCCCACGGGTGGTTGTCTGCAGTTTTGAAATATTTGCCTGTTGATGGATTGCTGTCATCAACGCCTAGTCCTGCTTCAAAGAGATTAGCGGTATCAAACGCCTCGGTTGGATCTTGGTCTGGCAAGTGCACCTCCCAGCTGCGCCCTGGATGTAGAGGTAGGTTTTCACCATGATAATACCCAGGCGTCGCGAAAATAAATGGGTCGTAAGGCATGTCAGTCCAACTGCCAGTACTCACTCCATCGCCAGCTAAAGTAATCCCGATTTGGAAAGCGAATTGCTCATCTTCTTTACAAGAGCTGATGGTGCGGTAGAAGGTACAACTAGTACTGATTTTCTCTGTAAGGTCGTTAGCAATAACAAAGATTGCCTCGCTACGTCCTTGCTCCAAGTCTAAATCAGTGAACACACCATTGTGCTTCATGTAAGAGCTTCCGCTACTCACTAAGCTTGGGTCTAGATTAGGAAGTCGAACCGCAAAACCATTTCTGTACGAAGCACCTACTGCAGCAAGACGTCCATCGATGGTTGATTTAACGACTTTTCCATCTTTAAGGATCTCGGTAATGCGATACATAATCACAGCATCATTCATGTCGTAATCAGCTTTATAAGGCCAGTTATCTTCATACGCCAAGGTTGCGTAACCAGAAGCACTTGGGAAGTAACGGGCTGTAGCGCCGTCGTTAAGAACATCAACTTGAATATCAACTACCTCACCAGATGTCGAACCACCAAAGTAGCTCAGGTTGGTTTGTTGGCTGAATCTGAAGCGAGCCCAAGTAGTCCCCGTTAGTGCGTTGATATCGACATTTAGGAACAGATCGTTTTCACCAGCATCCAGTTGGTAGTCGGTAAATACTTGCTCGTTAGCACCATCGAAGCTGCCATCTTGGTTCCAGTCAATCCACGCCGAAAGGTAACCGGTTGTTGAAGCTTCAATCACCACTTTTGAATCAAGCCCGGCTTCAAGCGCCGTAACAAAACCGATACCACCGTTTGCCCACTCGTCATCAATGCCAACACTTTCATCCGATTGTGGAGTTACGTAGCCATCAAGGTCGGCATCGGGTGCATCAGTGCCTAACCAAGTCACACCATCAAGTTCATGTCGAGGACCATTGCTGGCGAGTAGGGTTAGGTAGCTGTCTGGCGCATCACCAAAGTCGATGTTGGAATCTTCATCAACAACTGGGGCGTTGGCACAACGAGCGCCATCGTTTTGGCCGGAAGAAGGTCCATTCGATACAAATTCAACGGCTGGAACAATTCCTGCTGCGATATTGCTCGCGTTGTCTGGAGACAGATTGATACGGTAGATTTTCCCGTCTTGATTTCGAGATACGTAGTAATAGCCGTTTACATCAAAATAACCCGCTCCGAATGTACCTAACTCACCAGTATCACCGATGTAAGTTTCGGCACCGGTTGTAGGATTGAAGCTGTATAAGCCTCCGGAGTTATTATCGATACCATATAAAGAACCATCACTTGGGTGGAAAGCGAAATCAGTCAGTTTTACGGTTGCCGGGCTACCAGCTATTTTGTTAACTGTAACAGTCGCGTTTGGGTCGGCGTCTAACGGCGATAGATCAACGGTGAACAAGCCTTTTCCTGTACGGTAAAGGTAATACACATGGTCATAGACATCGCCGACATAGAAAGTGTGATCGGTTGGTAATCCACTGGTATTGATCACTTCTGCTTGGAAATCCTGTCCAAGGCGCACCAAGCGTTTGTTGGTAGTGTCATAGCCATAAATATATCTGTCTTGAAAGTCGAAACCAACACCATTGATATTGGCGTTCATGCCCGTATCGTCTTCTAACAGGGTGGTTGAGCCTGTCACTAGGTTCACGCCCCAAACTTGTACGGGTGTCGATTGGAATAGGTAAGCCTGGCTCGGACAGGTATCGAATGGCGCTGCGTTGGCGACCAAAGGCGCACTTAATAGCAAACTTAACGTTGTAATTCTCATATCTACATCCTTGTCATAGAAGGTCTAGATACTTTTACAAGTTACGTGCCACTTTTAAGTTGTTGATTTTTATTGTTTATATTCTAAACTGCTGAGATGTGCAATATATTCTCAAAATGAGAATTCAAATGAAACTAATATTTTATAGATCATTTCAAATTGATAAATCGATTTGAGAAGCTGATGTTGAGACCTAAAAAAGCCCTGACTTTTAGTCAAGGCTTAGGCTGTCGATTAGAGGGGGGATATGCTTAGTCTATCCGCACACCGAGCAATTAGGCATCTTCATTAAATTCATTTCACGCCAGCTGTGAGACATGGCATCGAGAATTAAAAGTTTGCCTTGCTTTGGTTGTCCAAACTTAGCAATAACTTTGATAGCTTCCAAAGCCTGAGCTGCGCCCACCATGCCAACTACCGGTGCCATCACACCGGCTTCAACACAGCTTAGTGCAGCGTTGCCGAATAGAGCACTCAAGCACTGATAACACGGTGCGTCAGTATCTTGATAAGTGAATACGCTGATCTGGCCTTCCATACGAATAGCAGCACCAGAAACTAATGGTGTTTTCGATGCGTAGCACAAGCGGTTCAACTGATTACGTGTTTCTACGTTGTCACTTGCGTCGAGAACAAGCGAGTGAGTTTCAATCAACTTGCCAAGAGCTTGGTCATCAAGCCTGTGGTCGACAGTTTCAATTGTCAGATGAGGGTTCAATACCTGCAGCGACTCAGCGGCAGAATTGACTTTCTTCTTACCAATGTCAGCATCGGTGTGAAGGACTTGTCGTTGCAAGTTAGAAAGCTCGACAATATCATCATCGATCAGTGTTAGCTTACCAATGCCCGCAGTCGCAAGGTATTGAGCGGAGGCACAACCTAAGCCTCCAGCCCCTAATACTAAGATTGAGCTCTGCTTTAGTGCTTCTTGGCCTTCAAAATCAAACTGCTTAAGAATGATTTGACGGTTGTAGCGAAGCATCTCTACGTCAGACAGTATTTCCATCAGTAAGCCTCGTTAGTAAAGCGTCGAGTTAAACAGTTGGATCTGAACCGTTTCACCGACTTCAACACGGCCGCGTTCGCGCTCTAGTACCACAAAGCAGTTTGCTAAACTCATTGAGCGGAAAGCGCCAGAGCTTTGGTTACCCGTTGTTTCTACCACAAATTGACCGTTTTCAATCGAGTAAATGCCACGCTGGTAATCAGTACGGCCTGGGCCTTTTTTGAATGCAGACTTGGTGATAGCAGGAATAGATTCCGGAGCTGTCCACGCTGTGTGACCAGCCAATTTAGCAAGCATAGGTTGAACCAAAACATACATGGTCATCATCGCCGATACTGGGTTACCCGGTAGGCCGCAGAACCACGCGTTATCCAACTCACCAAATGCGAACGGTTTACCGGGTTTGATAGCTAGCTTCCAAAAACCGATTTGCCCCAGTTCTTCAAGAATGTCTTTCGTGTAATCAGCTTCGCCAACGCTTACGCCGCCAGAAGTCACAACCACGTCTGCTATTTGCTGTGCTTTCTCGAACGTCTCTTTAAGCGTTGCAGTGCAATCTGGGGTGATGCCTAGGTCTATAGCTTCACAACCAAACGCTTCAATTAGTGGCTTAATGCCGTAGCGGTTGCTGTCGTAGATCTGACCGTCTTCAAGCGGTTGACCTAGTGGCTTTAGCTCATCGCCGGTAGAAAAGAACGCGACTTTAGGCTTCTGTAACACTGTCACGTGGCTCACACCCAGCGAAGCAATCATTGGAATGTCACGAGGTGTTAAACGTTCACCGCGGCTAAGAACGATATCACCTTGTTTGATGTCATCACCAGTAGGGCGAATGTTATTGTTTAGCTTGATGTCGTCTTGTTGAATCTCAATACCAGCCTCAGTTTCGGCCGTATTTTCTTGCATGATTACGGCGTCACAACCCTCAGGGATCTTTGCGCCAGTCATAATGCGAATACAGGTGTTGCTTGGCCATTCACCTTCGAACGGTTGGCCTGCAAAAGATTTGCCTGCTAATGGTAGTACTTTACCGTTCTCTAGGTCTGCTAAGCGCAGTGCATAGCCATCCATTGCTGAGTTATCAAAAGGAGGTACGAAAATAGGGGAAAGAATATCTTCAGCAAGGACATAACCTAATGCTTCAGCAAGAGGTAGAGATAAAGTCGTTTGGATTGGTTTGATTGGTGATAGCAGCTTATCTAGTGCTTCTTCAATTGGCATTAAGCCCGGAGCGTCGCAACAGCCCATGATTGAAATCCTTTGGTCGTTATTATTTTGATTTAGTGGTTGGCAATGGTGACTCAATAATTATCAAATCACGGTTGTTCGCCAACGAAATTGCAGCCACTTTAGCATAGTTTAAGCCCCGTAAATAATGACCTCCCTTAAAATATGGGTGTATTTAATCAAAATTCCGAGTATCCTTGTTTGCCATCCAGAAGGGGTATTAAAAGAGGAAGTTCAATGTCAGGTCTTAGCGAATCAGCGAAGTTGGTTAAAGATGCGCTAGCAAGCCGCGGATTAGAGACACCAATGCGTCCTAACCAGGTTAGCCGAGAAGAGAAAAAGGAACGAATCGAACACCATATGCGTGAGATTCTAACTCTCCTTGAACTTGATCTTGCAGATGACAGTCTGGAAGAAACACCACAACGCATTGCAAAAATGTATGTGGATGAGATTTTCTCTGGTTTGGATTACGCCAATTTCCCTAAAATCACCGTGATCGAAAACAAGATGGGTGTTCGTGAAATGGTTCGTGTAAAAGACATTACCGTCACCAGCACATGTGAGCATCACTTAGTCACCATTGATGGTAAAACCGCAGTCGCTTACATTCCTCAAGGTAAGATCATTGGTCTTTCGAAGATCAACCGAATCGTTCGTTTCTTTGCTCAACGTCCTCAAGTTCAAGAACGTATGACGCAGCAAATCCTTGTAGCATTACAAACGCTGCTAGAAACGGATGATGTTGCTGTAACCATGGATGCGGTTCATTACTGCGTGAAATCTCGTGGTGTAATGGACGCAACCAGCGAAACAACAACAACAGCTCTGGGGGGTATTTTTAGATCAAACCCAGCAACGCGCCATGAGTTCTTACACGGCCTGCGTTAGAACTAAACCTATTCAGATAAAAAAACGGAGCATTATGCTCCGTTTTTATTGGTTGCTTCATAAGCCTACAGATTTACTATTTTCTTAAACTCTTCCTCTGAGTATTTCTTCTCTGTGCTTTTAGTCAAATCTGTAATCATTTTGTATCTAAGCTCAGTTGCCATATCTAAGGTACGCTTAAGCTGTCCGTATGAGTAGTCGGCAGCCATGTTCAGAGCCGCTTGTTTATCTACTTTATACATGTCTGTTAACGTTTTATCTAAGTGTGCGACCTGCTTGTATAATTGAGTTTCTTCTTTGTCCCAAGTTGCTTTTAGTACTGGTAAATACTTATCTGGGTTTGTAGAAGCGAGGGCGGTTAGGCTACGGAACTGCCAATAAGCTGAATCATCACTGTAGTTATCATCGCCTACTTGGTACGCTTTTGGGTAATCTTGTAGGGTTGAGTATAACGGCACTAAAACAGATTCTGGTAACACGCCGAAGCTTTGCCAAATAATACCTTGAAGCTCTTCTGGCATCTCAGGGCGAAGCTGAATAATATGCGACTCTAGTTGACGCTCAACTCTAATTGGTCGTTTCGATTTTCCTTCCAAAACCGTGTCTTTATAAGTCGCGCTAAGTACCTCTGCCACATTTTCAACTGAGATTTTTGTATCAGGTTTCATAAACAAAGGGTATTGCGTCATGCGACTTTGTTGATGCAGCGAAGGTGTCAGTATTTTTTGGCCTAACCATTCACGATCGATATTATACTCATCACCAATAACTCCGAATGCTTTTGCAAAATTGAAAGATTTTTCATCTGCGTTATCAAGCAGTTTGTTTTGTTCTACAAACTCGAATATGTCTTTTGAATGCAGTACCTCTTTGTTTGCCAAGTTCACACCATGTACACGTAAGCCATTTGCAATCATGGCGTAACTGTCATCTGGCACTTTTACAGCAATCCAATGGTGACCTGAACCAATTTCAAATAACCACGCCTCATTGGTGTCTGCAATATAGAGACTGTTTCCTTCACCAGCACCATAGGTTTCGATGTAATGACCGAGTAACTCTACGGCTTGTTTTGCGTTTTCTGCCTGAGGAAGGATTAACGTAGGTATAATGGCTTCGATTACGCCATTGTCGATTAAAGGATCTACCTTGGCGACTTTGTCGTTTATTTCTGCGCTGGTTGTTGCTGAAATGGCAACGTTGTGTTCATTAATCCCACGTTCTTCATAAAACTTTCCGTCGCGATTAACGGTATCCGCATCCCAGTCTGGTATCGCAGAGTAAGCAAAGAAGTGCTTTGGCATCGGAACAATTAACCCGTTACCTAACTGCCAGTCACCTTCTTGGTTATCTTGCGCAGGTCGATACTTTAGGTATTTGTTCCAGTTGTTAACGCTAAAATCTTCATTACGAGCAATCATAATGCTACCGTCGCTCGACGCTTCTTTACCAACAATAAGCCCAGTACAAGCTATCGCATTACTGCTTAGAGCGACAGCTACTGCAGTTGCAAGAAAGGATACAGACCATATTTTCATTTTAATTCTCCGCTTATAAAACAAGATAATTTAAAGTTAACGTTAGTTGTATTTGCAGGTTTTTTATTATCATTTTATAAAAATCAGTGTACTTACCATCACAAGAGAAAATGCTTCTGCTCGTCACATAACTGATATTTCCATTTGAGAATAATTATCTGAAAAATATGCACTTTTTGAATAAATTGATAAGTTATAGTTGTAAAGTAACCTTGCCATATACGTAGCTTTAATTCGTCGTGTTATGAGAAGTATCATTATCACAACAAGACTTTGTTCGTCTCTAACGTATGGTTTTTGGGTTGCAATCGGATAAACAACAGTGCTGAAGCGCGGTATCTTGTGGGGGCTTTTTTGTGCTTGCAATGAAGTAAACTGCAATGACTGAGAATGTCGTCATTCTCTAAAGCGAGGAACGAGTGTAATAGGGAATCTCTGGCGGCTAAGCAGAATAAGTGCGCTCTATAAAAATATAGAGCGTATCTAGAGTCAGTCGCTGGTGGGAATGCTTAAGAAAGATTAAACAAACGCTTAAAGTGGTGAACAAAACCGGACGGCTTATTCTCAGCTTGATAGAGGTTTAAACCATCATAAAAACTGGCCATAAACTCTATGCGAATCTCATCATCACTGCTTCTCGATATGCGAGACAACAGAGTAGCGGCTACAGCGGCATGATCATTAGCAAGGCTGTAATCCATTCCTAGTCGTCCTTGAATGAACAACCACAAATGAGTGATTAACTTTAACTGCTGAGCGTTAGAATTTTGAAACTTGTCGCTGTGCTCAGTGCCCACTGTAGTATCGAATACATTTTGCATTGCCTCATTCGCTTCTTTATTGCTTTCAAAGCGATAGCTTGCATCGATATGTACCTTGGTTAACAGGCCAAGCAACGTCTGACGTGCAGAGTTGTCCGGCTTGTTCTCGCAAGCGTGTCTAAACAGAGCATGGTTTTCATCAATAAATGACTTTAACTCTTTTTCATAGCCAGTCGTCAGCGCTTTGACTGAATCGAGACCTGCGAGCTGCAAACACGCTTCGAGCTTAGTTTGGCGCTGAGGTTCAGTCTGAGTTTGGATCTCAGTCATTACTCTGTAGCTCTTCCCACGTTACTTCTGCAGATTGAGTGTCGCTGTTTACGAACGCAGAGTTACCCGACAGCATCACTGAAAGGTCCATAGTACGTTGTGTCATCGCTGCTAGTTGCTCAATACCATCGTTGTCTAGACGAACGATCTGAGCTTTCAGGTAACCGAATTTACCTTTGTTCTGTTCCCACCAAACATTCGATTTAGTGTTGAAGCTGAACACGCTCACAGACTTAGATAAGCGAGTCGCCTTCTTAACGCGTTCTGGATCGGGCTCACCAACATCAATCCACTCTAAGATTTGGTCATCTAACGACTTCTGCCATAAATCGGGTTCTTCAATGCTAGACAACCCTTTAGTGAATTCAAGTTCAGGAGATGCATTGATACAGAAAGCAATGATACGAGCCATCATGCGCTGTTCTGTTTCAGAAGGGTGTTGTGCAACCGTTAGATTAAAAGAGTCGTAATAGTCGCGATTCATATCGGTTAAAGAAATACGAAACTTATAGATTGTGGGTTTGAGAGCCATGTGCTGTAAGGGTTCCAATTGGATGGGGTGTACTATAGGTGTACCAATGAGTTTTTTGAAATCACAGCCTATAGATAAGTTGTGCCTAGTATAAACGAAGTAGAGCAGTTAGCTAGCAAGATGAGATTTAGTCAACCTTATCTTTAGGATACTGCTTCTTTAATAGTTGAATGCGGCGCTGTAAGTTTTCAATCGTACTTACGTTGTTGCTGTCTAAAGTTGGCACTGTTTTTAGGTCGTTTAAAAGTAAGTTGTAAAGGGCCAACTGAGCTAAGTCGTCTTTTAATTGCTTCAAGTTATTACTGACGGAAGTGTTGTACATTGATTTATGAAATTCTCCAAATTCAATGTCTTTTTGAGTTACTTTTTCAGTTGGGTATAGCGTTATAGATCTATCGAATAAATTAAGGGCTTTTTTGTTGATGTCCAACATTTCCTGGCTTGGTATACCATTTTTTTCTAGATAACGCTTTAAGCCATCTAGCAATATCGGGTAATCGTTAAGGATGAAATCTGTTTTTTGGGTATGTGATTTCACATTTTTATCTATCTCATCTATTTTATAATTTAGTAGCTTTAAGTAGTCCTCTCCGACTGAATTTATAGAAGCTGTAATGTTACTACCATCACCAAAAGCTGATAGTTCATAAGATTTAGCTAGGGAGAACATATCTGTCAGTTTGTGCTTTTCTGTGACAGCGTTTTTTATGGTGGCTGTCTCGAAAAACAAATGCTCTAGAAATCTATATTTTTCTATAAAAAACTTATATTTAGGGAAGGTAAAGTTTTTTTTATTGTCACGCTGGGCACTATTTAACGCAACTATGTAAATGAGGTCGTTGGAAAGGAATGAACGGAAGATTCTAGAATACTTACGTTGATCGCTGGGGCAGCTTTCATCAATGAACATTAAGACTTGATAAACGACTCTAAGATACTGATGGATCTCATAACTTTCATTGATAGTTGTTCTTGATGACGCTTGGTCAATGAGCCAACTGATACCTAAAGCTCCCAACTTCTCTTTTATGATTGATTCCTTCCCTACTGTCTCACTAGAGATTTTCTCTGCAAGAGTATTATGCTGTTCCAGTAGTAGATTGAACGTGTTCTCAAATGATTGTTGGCGAAAGGTTTTCACAACATAGTACAGCGAACCGATGGCCAATATAGGGGAAAGCAAACCACCAATGTAGCTCCCGAACCCTCCCCAATCTTGAGTGTTATCTGAAATGTTATAACCCCAAAAATTAATTATGTAAGGTGCAGATATAACACTCGTAACCACCGTCACCGCACTCAATATTTTCACTTTTTCATTATTAAAAAAGGCTATTTTTTTTCTAACTAATGCCATTGATTTATTCACACTTTAGGACCTACGGTTATAAGCACTATTGTGTTCAATATTTGAGGGAAATTAAAGCTATTTAGCTTTCATGCTGTGATATGCCGGATATCACATGACAGTAAGGTGTACTTCGTCAATCAAGTCTTGGGCTGAAAGTAGTACTTCTGACTCTTCGGTACTTAGTGGCGCGTTTGCTTGCTGAAGCGCGTACAAGTAATCGAATTTTACGAAGAAGTCGTAGAGTAACGGAGTGATGTTGCTATTGGTTGCGTTTATATATTGCTCTAGTGCTTCGTTCGAACTGTATGACTCTTCATCGCCACCTAGTGCACTGACAATAGATACACGAACGAAATGGAAAAACGGTTCTAATTCTGGTGGGTTAACGACCATTCTAGCTCCCCTTATTAATTTAGCTTCATTCTTATGGGCATTGAAAAATTCGCAAGCACATCTGTTTGGGGAGCCGAGTGACTTAACAAATAACGAGCCTTTACAAATACAAAGCCCTTATTCAAATGGATAAGGGCTTTTGTTTAAGCAAGTTACACAACCATTACCTGGTGCGCTAAATAGATATGAGCGATATGGTCACGCTTAGAGTGATGGCTGGTTAACAGGTCGCTGATTTGGTTTTGGGCAATACGAGAAGAGTGTTCGAGTTGGGCAAAGGTTTCTTTGAGTGCGAGTAATTCATTGTAGCTTTGGTTCTCACGCTGGCTTACGCGTTCGCATGCTTTTTTGGCGTTGTTGAGTAGGGTGGGGTTTTGATTGTTTTGTGGTTGTTGTATTTCTCGATCTAATACGTCCAATACCCATTTGCGGAATTCTTTGGCAGCAGAGGTTCGGCTAAACATCGCGATTAAGTGAGCACCTCGAAGGGAAAATATGCGAGTTGTCTTTTTACGCAAGCTTTTGTTTATTCCGTTCACCGTCAAATTGACGGTCATTGACATTACGCTAGAGAATTCATCTGAATTTCTATCGTAGATACGGCTAACAGAGTCTTCTCTTGCATAACCTAAAGCTTTGGCTATGTCGGTAGCTGATAACCAAACTTGATTATTTTGTTCGACAATATCGAAATGGGTATTTTGGAATGTTAGTGCTGTGGTCATAGTGACCTCCGTAAGTGATCTGTTAAATCACCACGCAAAGGTCCTAAACTTCGGGTGGTGAACTGAACAAGGTTAGGACTACCGCACTTACGAAACGGCCAGCCGAAGCTGCCTCGCCCAGCCCACCATAATGCAGATAGTACGGTTTCTATACGAAACGACTATGTTCTAGTGTGCTGAAGCCGCACATAAAAAAACCAGCAAAAAGCTGGCGTCTATGCGCCGTAAGTTAAAGCAGGGTCCTAAACCTGGCACTGAATTTTGCCAGTGCATAGTTAGAGTAAGGTTGTTAGGGGGAGGGTGTCAACGCTAGTTATCCGAATTTAAAGTATTTAATCGAGGTTTATAGTTGTAAAGCCTTGAAAGTTGATGCATACGACTCAATTATGTATCAAGGTTTCAATTCTAAAAGTAGACGTTTATGGCAATCCCCAAAGTATTTGTAAGTTCTACGTGTTACGACTTACAAGAAGAGCGAGCTCAACTTGAACGCTTTATCACTAACTATGGCTTCCATCCAATATTAAGTGAATATAGTGGTGTTTATTATGATGTAGATGCACACACTCATGAGTCATGTGTTAATGAAGTTGCTCACTGTGATATGTTTGTATTGATCATTTCAGGGCGTTACGGCGGCAAGTTTAAAAATGGTAATGGGGAGTCAATCACTCAAGCTGAGTACAACAAAGCCCGTGAATTAGGTTTACCAATATTTACCTTTGTTAAAGCTGACGTTTCTGCTGCTCAGCATTATTTTAAGGAAAATGTTCGAGCTAATGACGAAGAGTTTGCTAAAAAAATTAATTATCCCGCGATCGAGAAGCAAGCTGATGCTGTCTCTATTTTCAGCTTTATTGATTCTGTACATCGTGCAAGTACTAACAATGGACTTGAGACGTATAAAACTTTTACTGATATAGAAGATCACCTAAAGAAGCAGTGGGCTGGTATGTTCTTTTCCTTTCTTCAGAAACGAAAAGAACAAGATAAAGTCGAAGAAATGACCACTATATTAGAAAAACTCGCGGGGTCATCGACCAAGCTCGAAGTACTTGTTAGTAGCTTGCATGACAACTCGGTTGGTGAAGACAATACTTCAAAGTTACTAGAAAAATCACAACAACATGAAGACTGCGTAAAGTTCTTTCAACTCATTATGAAAATAGTCGATAAATCTTTATGGGAACTTAGTGATGATAAAGTAGCTCACCAAGCACATCTTAAGTTAGCCATCGAAGATCTTCGTGATACTACTTTTGAACCTGATTTAGATAAGTATCTATTGAACTTATCAAGTCTCAGACTAATCTTGGCGAATAGCAATGGTAATCAAACAGGAAAGAATGTTATACACTTTAAAAACTTAAATAGCGTAGGTAGTTTTATTCAATCTGATTGGTTGAAAGTTCAAGCGTTATATAACAAGTCCATATTGAAAGCGGACCAAGAAATGATAGATCAAGCTCTTGAAGAAGTTGCCAATAATTTAGGGGTGATTTTGTAACTCCTAGTTCCGTTAAGGTGTTAACAAAGTAAGCCCTTGTTATTTCAAGGGCATTATCCTAAAAGCTCACCGCCATATTCCCCACATCTAAGTTCAAGTCAGTTCCCTTTTCACTTTTCGCTTTCTCGATCGCGACTGGCTTATCTGACTTGATGGTCAATGACACTTCGGATTTACTTTTAATGGTTTGGTTACCCAGTGGGCTATATGCTGTATTTTGCTTGGTAGATTCGAATCCGCCAGCTTGATAAGCATGGGGCCCTTGTTCGGTTTGATTACCCAACGAACCATACGTTGCGTCCTGCATAACTGGCTCAACTCCACCTGCTTGATAAGCATAATAACCTTGTTCGGTTTGGGTTCGCTCCGTTCGGTTTTGGGTTTCATTGGTCGTAATGCCAAGCGTCGCGCTCTTGTCTTCAATACGGTTGAGTTTAGCGGCTAAGTTATCGACTTCTTGGCCAGCTTCATCAGTTTGAATTTTCCACCCATCGGGTATGAGTGCATCTGGTAGTTTGTTGATTAGGGCTTTGAATTTATCCCATAACCAGCCAATGCCGCCACCAATCCATTTAATGACTTTATCTAAACCAATGAACTTATCGATTAAATAAGTAATCGCGATTACCGCAGCAGCAACCGCGGCCACCATGAGCCCTATTGGGTTTGCCAGAACAGCCGCATTTAAAGCAATCAACGCCACTTTTAGAATGGCGACCGTCGCCAAAATCCCTTTGAAGTTTTGCGCTAACCAAATAAGCCCTTTACCTAGCAGTTCAAAGCCTTGATAAAGACCATCTACGGTTTGGATAAGCTTTTCAATAAAGTCGGTTCGCCAGGCCGCGTTCTTAAATTTCTCAGAAAACTGGGTGAATGCTTTGGTCGCTTTTTCCATGATGGGTGCAAGTGCTGCAAACTTCATAGAGCGGACGCTTTCTTCGATTTTTTGCAGAGCATCATTGTAGGCTTCCGCTTTCGCCGCATCTTCTGCAGTCGCACCGCCACCCAATGCATTGAGTTCTTTTCTTGCTGCCGTTAGCCCTTCAGTGCCTTCACGCAACATGATCAGCATTTTGCGACCGTCTTGTCCAAAGGCCGCATCGGCAAAGGCCATTTGCTCTTGAGGCGTTTCAAGCTGAGAGAACTCTTCAAGGAGCATCTCATAAGCCTGCTTGGTGTCTTGCGCTCCCTGTAAGTCTTTATGCAGCGCGTTCTCACTTTTCTTTAGGTAAGAGCCTAACGCACCTGAACCCGTTTTTTGCAGCACGCCAAGTCGTTTGGTAAAGCGAAGCATTGAGTTAGACAATGCGTCAGAGCTTACCCCTGCATGTTCAGCCTGGGACTGCATGGCTTGAAGTTCTTCAATAGGTAATTTTAGGGTCGCCGATGTCTTTGCCAGGTTGTCCATTTCACCTGCAGCACCATTCACTTGCGTCACTAACCCCGCAAAGCTTAAACCACTTAACAGCGCGGCTCCTTTTCCTGCCGCTGCAGCGCCGACTTTGGGAAACTTGATGGAACGGTTCAGCTTTTGAATCGGGCTCATGACTCTTTGTAAGGTGGTATAACGCTTACTGAGTCTTCCTATTTCCTTACCGTGTTTCTTATAACTTCGATTCAGACGGTCGTACTCATCATCGAGATTCCCTGTATTTACTCCTGTCTTTTTTAACTGGCTATCGAGCTTCTCTAAATGGGACTTGTAACCCTCTTGCTCGGTGTTCAGCTTGCTCAACTTAGCTTGTTGCTTTGTGATTTTCTCCGTGAGTGCAGCGCTTGGGGATTCAACGCCTGCCGCTTTGACTTTTAACTCTTCAAGCTTTTCGCTGACCGCAGCAACAGCAATGGCATTCTTATTCATTGCTTTCCGTGAGCTTTTGAACGAGTCAATCATCCCCATTGCGGCAGAGTCATCAGCCTGTGTCTTTTGTACTTTCTTAATGGACTTGGCGTAATGATCACTCTCGCCACTCATACCTTTGAGAACGGCCGAAGTTTTATCTTTCATATCCATGAGAACAGACAGTTTCATTTTCATTCTGGATAGCCTTTTGTTGATACAAAAAAAGAGAGCTTATTCGCTCTCTTGTGGTGTTTGTTCGTGCCTTTGTCTGGCCAGCTCTCGAAACAGTAATAGATCGTCGTAGCTGAGTTTGTCTATTTCGCTTGGCGGCCAATGGAACACAAGGGCGATATCTGCGTAATAGTCTTCAACTCTATCTATAACTATTCCGTCGCGACGAAAAAAGAGGCAAGCGTCGTGAGCAAAGGCGCCCAGTTCTCTGGAGGCATGTTGATAATGTCACGCTCGTTCAAGCAAGAGATTCGAGGCAATAGGGTTTGTCCCGCTTCAAACTTCATTCCACACACATCTATCAAGCTCAACCCGCGCAAATGCCCAGAGTGTGGCTTGCTGATATCAATATGCGTTAGTGCTTTGCCGTCTTTTTCAATAGGCGAGGCCAGTTCAGCGACCTTGATTTGTGACTCGTCTTTAATGGGGTTGGTCATAACCAAGCTCCTTTTGTAATGCTTCTAGTTTCTTCTTCACGCCGCCTTTGTTTGGATCTAGCTTCATCACTAGCTCAAACAGGTTGTGCGCTTTTTCTTTTTCGCCAGCTTCAAAGTGCCAGTCACCGACTAGGCGGAACATTTTTACTTTAAGTGGGGCGTTGGTAGCAAGCTCGCCAGTCAGTAAATCGCTCACCGCTTTTAGCAGATATTCGCGCTTAAACGCTTTCTTTTCGGTGTGCGCTTTGTGCGTGTACTTAAATACGTAATCACAGAAACCCGTTTGACCGTTCACTTTAAAATTAGCCGGTGCTTCTAACCCGCCATCAATGGCTGCTCGAAAGTCAGCGTGGATCTCTTCAAACTTGCCAAGGTCGAAGTGCCACATATAAAAGCACCACATCACATCGAGGTTGCCGTAGTCGCCTTTGTGGGTAACCAGTAGCTTTTCAACCAGTGGGCGGTACTTGTTAATGAGCTCTTGTTTGTACGGGTCTTTCTCTTTCGAGCCAGACAAGGTACGCAAGCGGCTTTGGTCTTGCTTAAACACGTTCTGTGTTTCTTCCCAGGGCTTATCAGCAAAAGCAGTGCGAACGGATTGGCTCAATGCAGCCCCGTTCATTGCGCCAACATCGTTTAGAAGGTCGACACTGTCAGTAGCTTCAAAGGTTTCAACCGTTAATGGTTTTTCCTTCAGTGCCTCTCGTTTCATCAGTATGGATATCATGGTATTTCTCCTTACTGCGGGATGAGTTCGTCACCGTTGAAGACCACTTCAAGCTGACCATCTTTTACCGCTACGGTAAGCGGGTCGACTGTCCAGGCGCCTTTCAAGGTGTAAGCTCGGCTTGTGTTCGTTTCTAGGGTGATGTCCTCACCTACAAAATCAGCAATGGCTTTCTCATCGGTGTCTTGAGCGTGAATGATGGTGCACTTGATGAAAGGCGCATCTGAGAACTGTTCAGAGAAACCCAATACGCCATCGTCACCCATGATGGTTTCGCGCTTCATATTGCCCATACCGAATTCAGCGCCTTCTTTAAGGGGAAGGCGACCCAATGAGCCTGCGTTAAGGACAGCACGGCTAGTAATTTTTGTTCCCATGACTTACTTCCTAAATTGAATTTTACCCGCAACGATAATCAAACCGTTCACGAACTGTGGTGAATCTTGGTAGTTGACGCGCTGCTTGTTGGTTTTATCAAGCTCGACGATGAGTGACTTTTTGTAGCCATCGAAATCTTGCACGATGCCTTGGTATTCCAGATCTCGATACAAGGTCAACAGTTTGGCCTTGAACATGGTCGGCGTAACAATCGGCTGACCTTTGGCGAACTTGGTGCCGTCTTTCGCAACTTTATGTCGAGGGTAGACACTTAAGATCAACGAGCGCTGTTTCTGACGGAAGTACATGGCGGTTGCCGGTGTCATTACATCGAGGTAACTGTTGTCTGTTACGCCAGCTGCGTTTTCGGTGTAAGCCGTCACGGCACGTTCAATTAAGACTTCATTCGCTGAGTTCACCGTGTAGGTACTCAAGCCTTCATACAAAAAGAGGTTGCGTTCAGCCCAATCCCACTCTTGCGTTGCCAGTGAATAAACACCGTTTAACTTGAGTGTTTGTAGCGGCCTGCAAGGGTCGATAGCCAATGACGGGGCGATTTGACCTACCCATGCACCAATGGCTTTTGCATCTGATAATGCTTGGTCTTTAGAGTCACCAAAGTTGTTGATTGGCAGGAAGTTGATTAACGGGCAGTTGCTCTTTGCTGAAAAGGTAACTAGCTCGGCGTGCGTGCCTTTCTTCGGTAGATACGCAATACCTGGCACTTGTTCTAATGCGGTATAACGATTTTCAAGAAAGGTACCCAATTCGCGAATGGTAGTGTCGTCATTCAATGAGCACATGATGTGGTGGTATTGCGTGTCACCTAGCGCCGCCAATGCACTTGCAATATCATCGCTACCCACGCTGATCGCGTAAATTGGCATGGTTTTATCTTGCTTGCGGAAGTAGGTGATCATTTCCACGATGTCGCTACTCGCACCAAACGAGTCTGCCGCTTTTGTCTCATCCATACAAAGCGTGACTTTATTGTGAGCGACCTTTGCACCGCTGACCGCATTACCGATCGCCAAGACGACTTGTAAGTCTTCTGCGCTGTTTGCCAGGCTATTATCAATTTCAATATAGACACCGGGAACGCGAGCGGTGCTTGGTACTTCAGCAAAACCAATACTCATTATTTAGTTTCCTTCTTGGCTGTTTTGTCGATATCCACGACACTTTCTTCAGCGAGTCGACGTAGCCAGTAAGCGTTGCGAGGCTTTACTTCACCTACAGCTTTCAGTGGCTCTCGGGTAATAGGGTCTTTCACGATTAAGCCTTTAGTGGCGGGCTTAATCTTGAAGGTGGGTACTTTGGGTTTCTCTACTTGTTTATCCATTACGCTGCATCCTCTAGTGCAAAGTGTTCCGCTGCCATGGCGAGTAGTTCTCGCTCTAGAGCAGGTGTCCAACCAATGAAGGTTCGTTTGGGCATTTGATAATTGCGCTTGGTTCTCACGCCGCCTGTCCATTGACCTGTTTTGCTGTTGTAGTGGCCATTAACGCGAGTCGTGAATGACACTTGAGAGCCTTGGTTGTGCTCTTGGCCGATGCGACCCGCGACACCTTTTAGGCCAATCTCAAAGCTATCTTCTGTTACGTGAGTTCTTAATGCCTTACCAAAACCGAGCAGCATGTTTTTATTGTTAACGGTGTTCTGCGCTTGGGTGCCATCCCATAGTTGGGTTGTCTTTCGCCGCGTTCGGCTTTGGTACGGGTTGTTATCAATATCTCGCTGAGCGCGAATTTGCTGACGAAAGAACTGCCGTGCTCGGTTGGCCATTCGTTTATTAAGCTCAAACTTATCACTGGCCGTAAGCACTAAACTTTCCACAACTTGAGTCAGTTGTTCAGGCGTCGCGAGTGTTAATTCACTCATGGCAAATCACCTAAGTGGCCGACAAAGTGGACCAATTCACCGAGTTGGTCTTCATCGGCTCGCGCTTCAAAACCACTGACACATTCATAACGGGTATCACCTTGCTTCCAATTTCCTTGTTCGCTTTCTTGAAGGTCGAACTCTTCACGAATATCAATTTTCAGCTTGAGATCAAACACACCTTTATCGAGAGGCTCTAGCGCGAACGTCGGCATGGGTAAGCCTTTTTCTGCTCGCTCTGGGTCGAACTTATTAAGCCAGCTGACTAAATGCATAAACAAAACTTGCGGCTCTAACTTGGCGCTTTGCAAGAAAACGATGGCGGTGTATTCAATTTCAAATCCATCGACAAAAGCACCTTGTCCACAAAATAAAGCGCCATCCTCCGCCCACACGTCCATTTTGGCCGCGTCTGTCACATGGCTTTTGAATAAGTCCGTTAAGCTTTGCAGTGCTTTCATTACACTCTCTCGAAGCAGTAGGTTTCTTCTGCGTGAATTAATATGTCTACCGCTTGGCGGTACTGCACTTCGCACTCTTCTTTCTTACTGGTGAGCGCTTCTTGTCTGTCAGCGGCTTCGGCGGTTGCGTCACCACTCATTTGCACGCTAATCAGTTGCGCGGCGGTTAGTGCGAACACAGCCTGCTTGTAAAGGGTTTCGGCCGAGTCGTCATCACTAAAGCGCTTTTGGGATAACGCTGTCAAACTAGCAAAAGGCACTAAGGTGTCTTTAAGCTCTGAGTGCACTTTGATTCGTGACACCTTCGCGTGATGCAGAATGCCTGCCTCTGTCTCATTGCTTTGGAAATGGTACAGAGACTGAAACTCTGAAATGTTCAGTACTGGGTATTTGCCCGTTGCTGGCAACTGAGATTGATACGGTTTGTTTTTGTTGCCGACAAATTCCATGATTTATCCTTGTTGGGTTAGGGAATGCAGGCCGACAATCGCGAATAACAGTTAGCACCAAAGCGCACCTGAAATAGCAATAGAGCCTGCATTGAGGGGGTGTTAGTGTTTAACGCTTGGCTTAATGCCAGGCATCGTTAATCCAAAGCTTCACGTTTTTGAACTCAATCGCGGCGGCTTTACCTAGCTCTTCAATCACGTAAGCCATGTTCATCGACTCAAAGTTTTCAATCTGGTCTTTTTCATCGTTCTTCTTACCTGTAGAGCGGCGAATAGAACCTTCTTGAATGTAGATGGACAGGTTGTCGTAACTGGTGACCATGATGCCCGTAGAAGGGAAGCCTGGTACTTTCACAGCAGGCAAACCGCCATAAGTACCGATGACTTGCAGCTCTTGGATTTTGCCTTTTTCGCTTGGCGTATTACCGTGTGCTTCGTAGAACTTGGCTTTGTCGTAAGCAAGCAGATCAGAGCCGATGATAGCCACAAGGTTTGAATCGTTTTCACACGCGTCATGCAGTAGGTTTTTCGTTTCAAGTACCGCTAGGTCTAGGTTGATGAAGTCACCACCTTGGCCAATACGCACTTCACCCACGTTCTTACCTTGTTTGATAAGTCGCGCTGCGTTGTGGTCACGCATGGCTTGGAACCAACCTTTGTTTACGTCTTCACCGTTCGGGTTCGCGCTTGCATCGGTGTTATCAGCAACGCTTTCGCCATACCAACCGATAGTGATTTTGTTCGCATCAATCTGTTCGCGAGTCGCTTTACTTAGCAAGGTGTTGAAGTTTTTATGATGCGCCCATGCATCTACTTTTGCGTAACGTAGTGCAGTATCAAAGTTCACTTGCTCACACATGTAAGGCATAGCCCCCATACTTGAGTGATCTTTAGGTGTGCGTTTGCCTGCACCAGAAGTATCGGTACGGCTGGCAATCATGCCTGTCACACCAAGGCCAATGGATTCACCTTTTTGGTTTTTCACCGAAATGATGTTGATTTTTTCTAGGAACCAGTTGCTTTCACGGATAGCCGCGATAATGCGCTGAGTACCATTAGGGCTCACGTTGAATTTCTCTGTTGCATCATCAACATCGTTTTGAGCGGCTACCGCTTTCACGTAAGCGCTGAGTTTTGTTTTTGTATGCTGTTGCATGTCTATTACCTAATCTAAAACGTTATGGATTGAGAACGTATCAACACTTATAAATAAGTATTGTCGTCATCACCTTCGCCTGCTAACTGGCGCTGCTCTTCATCGGTTAGCTTGCTGAGCTTTTCGATTTGACCTGTTAGGCTTTCTACCTGTGACGAAAGAGTCTCGACTTGACCTTTCAGCTCAGTCTCTTGACTGTTTCCTTCTGGTGTCGTGTCTTTTTCATCACCATTAGGGTTTTGTTCAGGGTTGTTTTGAGCCGATAGCTGAGTAACAAGTTGGCCTAATTGACCTGATAGAACTTGGTTTTGCTCTACGCTTGCTTCAAGCAGCTCTTCAATTTTTTTACTCATGTCGCCTTCTTCCTGTTGTTGTGAGAGCTGCTCAGGTTCTTCACCTTTTAACCAGCTAAAAAGTTTGTTCATTAACGAGCGCTCTTCAGTTGATAGCTCGATTTGTTCTGGGGCTTTCCCCGTGTAGTTGAGCATTTGCCCAGTGCATACATGCAGGGCTTTTTTCTCACTACGCTGCGCTGAAAGGTGTACTTGGGTTGTTCCTAATGATGCTGGCTCATCGGTAAATGCAAGCCCAGTTAGGTAAGCTTTTCCTGTTTTCGCAAAGTCTTCTAAATATTCACATGAGGTATGCAGTAGCTGCCCGTTTTCGATGTTGCGTAACAAGTGAGAATTGGGCTTCACTTCAACCCACAACTCGTTGCCACGCGCTTCCGCTGTTAACACCGAGCCACCTTTCCAGCTCCACTCAGAATGATCATCGTTGATACGAGCGGTGTACTTTTTCGGGTCGTAAGTTTCGGCAATATCATCAATTACCTTTTGAGGAATATCGCGACCATCAATGGTTGGTCCTGCGGTTAATACACAAATTGGCTCTGATTTGAACATGCCTAAACTCTCCTAAATTCGATGATTCCAATTTACCCAATGCCTCCGCCTTTTTGTATTTGTCCTAGTTCTAAACGCTTGATATAGAAATCGTTCAAGCTGAGTAATCACAAGCGCTGTAGCACTATGCAAACATGGAAAATAATGTTGTTAGCGAACCGCTATATACCGCCGACCAAACGAAAGCTTTGGGACTGTTTTTACGCCAACGTAAGCCTGCTGAAATTGCAGAAGCGGTTAGCGTAGCCACACGCACGGTTCAAAAATGGATAACTCAGTTTGATTGGAAGACGCTGAGGGATGACGCGCCCGTCGAATTAATGATGAGACAGCGCATTGCTTACTTGATGTGGGTTGACGAAAAGCTTGAGAGCCAAGAGCGTGAGCTCAAGATGTTACTCGAACAGCAATTCAAGCGTGATGAAGCTGAGCAAAGACGCAGCCGACCAGCTGGCCGAAGTGATGGTGAGCAAAAGCGTGGGCGTAAGTCGAATAAGGTGAAGAACGATGTTTCCCACATCACCAAAGAGATGTTGGATGAGTATCGCGAGAAAACCTTTTTCGAATACCAAAAGGAAATTCACGGCCATAAACAAAACGATGAGATCAATGAAACTCGCTTTTATCTTAAGTCGCGTCAGATTGGTCTTACGTTCTATTTTGCCTTTGAAGCGTTTGAAGATGCGGTGCTGACTGGCGACAACCAGGTGTTTATCTCTGCGTCGAAAAAGCAGTCGTATATCTTCAAAAACTACATTCGTAAATTTGCGCTAGAGATTGGCGAAGTTGACCTTAAAGGTAAGGACGACATCGAGTTAAGCAACGGCGCAAAGCTTGGTTTTATGTCGACCAATGTTGCGACCTCTCAAGGCTTTAACGGCCACATGTATTGGGATGAAGTGTTTTGGATCCCTCGCTTTGCTGAATTGGATGATTATGCAGGCGGTATGTCGATTCAGGCGCAGTTTCGCACCACTTACATTTCAACACCTTCCACCATGGCACATGAAGCCTACCCGAAATGGCAAGGCAAGAAAGAGCACGGTATTGACATCAGCCACAAGGCACTTAAAGCCGGTGCTTTAGGTGTTGATTTTATCTTCCGTCAAATGATCACGGTTGATGATGCGATTAAGAAGGGCGCGACCTTCTTCAACATGGATAAGCTTAAGCGTAAGTATCCGGTTAAAGAGATTTTCGACAACCTGCTGCGTTGTAAGTTTTTGGATGACAGCGCTTCATTCTTCTCATTGAAAGCATTACTGGCCTGTAAGGCCGACACGTCATTGTGGAAAGATGTCGACCACGACAAAGTAAGGCCAGTGGGCAATGCAGAGGTTTTGGTCGGTTATGACCCAAGAGGTGGCGGAACGGGTGAAAGCTCGGATGATGCAGGCCTTGTGGTGGCGTTAAAGCCTAAGCGCAAAGGTGGTGTGTTCCGACTGATTGAGCGAGTGCGCCTTAAAGGTTCTAGCTATGAGCAACAGGCTGACACGATTCGCAGCATTACCGATAAATACAATGTGGTGTACATGGCGATGGATACCAGTGGCGTAGGCTCTGCGGTTGCAGAGCTTGTTCGCAAGTTTTATCCCGCTTTGGTTGAGTTGGATTACTCACCCGAAGTGAAACGATTGATGGCGTACAAATCACGAGAAATCATTAACAGTGGCCGCTTACAGTTTGAAGCAGAGTGGGATGATCTCGTTCACTCATTCTTAATGATTCGCCAGCAAACCACCAAAGTAAGTAACCAAATTACCTTTACTTCCAACCGCAGCAAAATTGGCTCTCATGCGGATTTAGCCTGGGCGTCTATGCACGTTCTGCGTTGGGAGCCGATTGATATTAATAACGACACCGACACCACTGTCGAGTTCTTCTAGCCTAATTTTTGGAGAGACCAAGTGATAGAGATTGAATTTTCTAAACCCGTGAGCGTGATGAACAGCGACATTCTCAGTTATTTAGAAGTGGCGTTGGTTGATGGTTTATACGAACCACCGATCGCCTTAGACACCTTAGCCAAAGCACTGCGTACCAACCCAATGCATTCGAGTGCGATTGAGTTTAAGCGCAATACGTTAATGCATGCCATTTCGTTGAGTGGATTACTTTCACGCCAAGATGCAAAGCGCTTTATTCAAGACTACCTCACTTTTGGTGGGGCTCATCTTCAGGTGATTCGAGATTATAGAGGTTTAGGCGAAGTCGTTAAGCTCAAGCATTTACCGACACTTTACATGCGTAGGCGTGAAGACTTGGGTTGGTCGTATAAGCCAAGAGCTTACGACGATGATGGCCGTATAGACTACAAACATAACCAAGTGTTCTATTTGGGTGACTATGACGTTGCTCAAGAACTGTATGGTTTGCCGAGTCACATTAGCTCTTTGACCTCTATTTGGTTGAACGATGATGCCACTTTGTTTCGCCGTCAGTATTACCGCAATGGTAACCATGCGGGTTACTTGCTGTATATGAACGACCCTAACATGACAGATAAGCAACAAAACGAGATCAAAGAGCAATTGAAAGCTAAGGAAGGATTAGCATTTAAGAATCTATTTGTGAACGCTAAAGGTAAAGACTCCAACCCGCCAGAACTCAAGCCGATTGGGCAAGTAGAAGCGAAAGATTCTTACCGTGATGTGAAGAATCAGACCATGAACGAGGTGCTTTCGGTTCACCGTGTGCCAATCGAGTTGATGAGTATTCGACGCGAGAGTATTACGTCACTGGACTTGAATAAGGTGGATTGGATGTTCCACAAGAACGAGCTGCTACCGTTGATTGATATGATGCAAGAATTGAATGATGTTGTGGGGCAACAGGTTATTACCCCTAAAGAATATAAAAAGTTGGATGCGGCTTAGTATCGAGTATAGACAGATTCGTCTTTACTGCAGTGAGTGTTGCAGTTGTGCTCTTATCCAAGTTTGTAGCGATAAGAGCTTCTGAGCATTTTCAGCACAGGTTTGCAGGTTCGCTACATCTTCCGCTAAGACTTCGGCGTCTCGCTCGTAACCTGTAGCGGTTTTGGCGGCACCATCAGGGACGGTGGAGGGTTGCTGAATACCGATTGCTCTATTATGCGCTCGCACTGATTGGGCGCGGATGTGCATCCAGTCAGGATCATTAACAACGCACTGCTTATCATTGTTCTTTTGAGCATACTTGATCACCTCTTTTTCAATCTCTCGAAATTCAATACGAATATCAGGCTTTTGGTTAGCGAGTTTTACGGCTAGTTGAAAAGCCTCATCTTGTTTCTGCTCTACTTTTCCCCAGAGTACGTTTTGCGCTTTTAGTGCTTTGGCTTCGGTAGTTGTTACGCCGTAGTCATAAGAACAATAAGCGACACCGCTAAGAACGGAAGCAAAGGCAATGGCTTTAAATAGAGTTAGATATTGGGTCAACATTATCACCACCCATTCAAACAGACGTGTTGTTCTGTTGCTCGTCGTTTAGGAATACCGGCACAGTTACTTTGCTTGAGGCGGCAGTCTTTACCATTCACAAACACCCACCTAGGGTATTCATTACAAGCGCCTTGATGATCGCCTTGGTTAAACTTCTTCAATAAGGTGGAGCGTGTGAAGTTACCTGCACCAAGGTTAAAGACAAAACTCACCATCATGTCGTATTCACCTTGGCTTGGTGTTTGGGTGATGTGTTTATTGACGACACGCTCAGCGGCAGCAACATCTTTAACGAATAGCTCAGCGGCTTTCTGCAATGTGAGTTTGGTGTTTTCCGTTACGCCCTGCGTATGACCTAACCCTGCAGTCCAAACATCAGCACTGCATTGGTAGGGCTTCAGCCTACAGCCTTCTTCATTCGCTACATGGCTAAGGCCGTTCTCACTGATTATTAGCTTTGAATCAATAGTAAAGACAATGGCAAGAACGGAAGCCACAGAACACACCACCGCCTGTATTGCTTTGGTTTTTAGGCTCATGCTGAACCCTCTTTTTGTGAGTTCAATTTGTCTAACTGCGCTTGGCTGAGTTTGGTTGCAATCGCGTAGTGACGAATCGCCATGATGCCAGCGCCAATACCGACCGCAACAGACAACACTTGGAGTACGTCATTCACGCCAAAACTGATTAGGGTTGCACTAATGGAAGCTAAGATTTTCTTTAGGCCAGTGACATCTAGTAGCGATACGACTAGTGCCTTTGCCTCTGATTCATTCATTGATTTCTCTCTTATGGCTAGTTAATTAGTTCCCCCATAAACAGTGTATCTAGTTGAGTTTTAAAGGGGACTTATGGCATTTCTAGTGTCGAGATATAGAAGTTCAGGGGGCAAGAAAGAGAAAACCCAGCGTGATGGCTGGGTTTAAATAGGGTTGGGATTAGTTGGCAGGCGGTGTTGGCCAAGGGTTTTCGGCTTTGATTTTCTGTTTGGCAGCTAAGGCTTGCAACTTCAACTGTCGTGCCTCTGTTTCCTGTCCTTCGTCCATAAGGTCCATCGCTTCCATTTTTAGTGGGTCACACATACGAGAATAAAGCTGTCGTCTTATCTCGTCAGTTTGGTTGTACTCGGCAACGTACTTGTTGCTTTGGTTGGTTACCCAAGCGTTGTTAATCCACTCGTCCCATTGTGTGGTTGGCTCGTCTTTTGTGTAGTCGTCAGTGATTAAAGACGCATCATCAAAGTCTTTGGGTTCGTGAGTTTGCTTATGATAAGCCGTAACCTCAACAAACTTAGGTTCTACCGTCCACGTTTGACTTTGCTCATCAAACTTAGCTTGTTCGGTTTCTGAATCTAACTCAGGAACCTCAATGAACGTGGCTAGCTGCGGCAATAGATAATCGTCATAGCCATCAATTTTATGGACTGGACGCTGACCGATATATTCAAATGTATCGCAATCGTAGAAATAGGCCGTTTTCATTACATCCACCCCCTGTGAATTTTAGCTGCGTAGTTGATTGAGTGTGGGCGGATTTCATGTGCTGTCGGGAGTTGTCTCGATGCATCAATGTCTAAGCCATAATTAGCGCCAGGGTCTGCACCTGGAGTGCCGATCTTAGCTGGCGTGCTACCGTAAATAGGCGAACCAAAGATACCACTTTCACTAACCACGGCAGCGCGATAAAACGCAGAAGTTGAGCCAGTAAAATTCCGAATTGCATCGCCTTGATACTCACCATGCGCCACACCTGCCGGAGTCGCACGTGTGTAAGCTCCGACTAAGTGGGGGTTAGGTCTGGTGAATGTGGTTGAACCATCACCGGCTCCCCAATACGCCGCGTACTTTTTCTTATTCGAATCTTTCAAAGCTTGGCTTATCAGCAAACCTGTTTTCTGAGCATGAGCCCAAAGCAGCGCATCGGTCGTTCTGGATAATGGCGCTCCATCCAAATCAACCCATCCCGGTCTTGGATTTGGGTCGTCAAATAATAGAGTCTCACCGCAACGGAGTGCTAACAGCTCCTTTTTGAGCTTGGAAAAGTGAAGCCCTAACAACTCCGTTTCCGTCACATACTGATTGTGCTTAAAAATGACCTGTCCAGCTTGCCCCGAAACCGCAGCTTTTAGAGTGACCATGCCACCAATGCCTTTTGCCAAGGCAATCACTGGGGTTTGGCAATCCACGATGGATTGGCCTGCGGTATCTACAATCTTGATTTGATAGAGGTACTCATTGAAGTGCGTTTCAATCGGTAGGTTGAGCACAAATGTCAGTACGCCATTGTCATCGTAATAACTGGCTTCGATTGTGTCAGTATGGAAAACAGACAAGCTCGCAGGTGGCGCGTTGTGGGTTAATGCCCCTATGAGCTGAAACTTTTTCGCGGTCTGTTTCAGGTTACTTTTGAGAATGCTGATCCCGTGCTGAGTTGGGATACCTTGCAGCGTGCTCATACGGTGTCTCCTATTTCAAGTTGCCAGGTTATGGCAGTGCAGCACAGAAAAGGGGCTTCAGCTTCTAATTCAAGCTGAGAGCTAAACTCTGGCTTCATGGTTAAGGCCGTAGCCAGTTCAAATTGTGTATTTGCATCAAACGGATAAATCCAATGAAACTCGGTGTGTGGCAGTCGTTTTTCTTCTAACGCTTTAAAGGCCGCGTCATTGTTGTAGCTGTACAGGTTTATCTTGATGAGGTTTGGATTCGCGATTTCATCAAAAACTACACCTTTAGAGCCCATCGTCATCAAGAGCCGTTGATAGTCGGAAATCTTCCAACCAAATTGCTGCTCTTCAAACTCAGTTAATAGCGACAGTTCAATATCGTCATGGGTTTGCTTGAAGTCTTTGGCCATGCCTTTGATGGTGTTAGCCAGCTCGACGTTCTCGGTGTCTTGCCAATACTCGCCTTTGGGTAATAGCCCACGGTAGGCGTTTTCAAAATCACCGGCACTGTAGTTAATAATTAAGTCGGCGGTGTCCACGTTACGCCTCCTAGTACATGTATCTGGTTTTTACCAATGGCGACCTCACCAACAGGTGTACGAACAATGAAGTTGTTGGTCACGGTTGAAGTGGTTAACACAATTTCAGTGTTGGTGATGGATTCAGGCTTTTGGGTTATCGGGTCAATTTTGCCCATTTTCCCTTTTACGAGATTTTCCAGTGCAGTGACTACATCATTACGTATGGCTTGGTCTTGAATGCCTTGTATCTCGATGTTGAGTGGCACTTGGTTCGGTAGATGAGCGATTGGGTGACAACCTGCCAGTCGATTTCGCTCAAAGGTGTCTTGCACTAACTTGACCACTCCTGCGCTTAAGGTCGGGTTGTTTTCTCGCGCACCGATATACACTTCCACCATGCCTCGCTGTGGGGTGTTGTCGAGCGCCCAGGCAAAGTCCACATCGGAGTGAGCAGACACGGCCCAGGCTTGGTAATCTTCTGATTTACCGATGAGCTCGTTCTTCTCAAACGCTACGATCACTCTTGAACGCCAGTGCTTGAGTTCTTCAATGTTCGCGCCACCTGTCACGCCTTGTGAAACCACACGGTTTGGATCAATTCCGCTGAGCCCTTTGCTTAGCGTCAGTATTGCGCCTGCAGGTAAGTTGCTATCAATACCCGATTTAAGCGCGATGATTTCGACGGGAGAATTGCTGTATTGTTCTTTGGTGGTTTCATACTCGTGATTGGCATGCGTTAAGCGGGTGCCTTTTTTGATCACCACAGTGCCGCCAAGCTCTGTGAACTGCACTCGACCCGTTGCGAATGTTGGCAGTAGTCGAGGGGCTTTATGGCGATTGGCGTGTAGGTATAACCACTCTTCAGAGCAAGTCTCTGGATGCAGCTGCCTGAACAGCAAATCTTGATAACCATATTGCCCATAGCTGACACCCGCAATGGCAGCGGCTATCCCTTTGGTTGCTGGGTTGTTTTGCCCTGTCGCAGACACCAGATTGGCTTCTGCGCGAGCTATTAACTCATCTAAGCTTCTTTGTGTACTCATTGGTTAACCTTTGAAAGTGGAACATCGAACTGAGAGCCATCAGTTAGGGTGATCATCACATTGCGACCCATTTGGTTTGGCTTCTCTCGCCATACTGAAACTTCAACTGCTTTGGCGTGGCCATCGGTAATGAGCCAAGCAAGCGACTCTTCACAAAACCGTTTCGCGAGGCTTAATGTTTCGTCTGTGAGCTTTGCTCGTTTGAGCGTCCAATCACGAGAGCCGACCACGTTTATCAACTCATTGCTCCAAGTGCCACCGCGCTCATTACTTGCCATACGGGCGCGATCGTTTTGAGTCGATTCGGCATAGTTGTAAACACTCTGAAGCACAGCATGGGTTAGCCCCTCTTTAGAACTGAGTGGTGCCGTTAGGGCGGTTAAATTGAAATGACTCATCCTTTATTTGGCCCCTTGGTGGTTCTGTTTGTCCCGTCGTCTTTGTAGTCGTGGTCGTGGTTTTCACTGCTGACTCCTGCGAAAGTACCACCTTGTTTACCTTCCACTTTTCCATTAGCAGTGATATTCCCACCAACAGTGACATTACCTGTGAATTCGCTTTCAGGAGTATCTACCAACAACTTGGTTGGTGATGTCACCTTGATGCCTTGGTCTGTGAAATGAACAAGGTTGCCTTTGTCATCGAGTATCGCAACTTCACCAGGCTGCAAATCTATTTGGTGGCGTTCGTCTTCTACGTTTACGGTGATGCCGCGAGATGTGGTTCCACCAATGAAGAGGTTGTAAGTTTTCGCACCTGGTAGTGGGCGACTCATAAACCCGTAGTTGTGCACGCGTTTTATCTTGTCGTTGGTTCGGCCTGTCGCGGTCTTGATTTGTAATCGGCCTGTGGTTGCACCTGTGACAGTGCCGGTGCCAATCACGTTTTTAATTCTGGCCATTAATCGCTGTTGCTGCTGCAGAGCACTAGACATAACTTTGCTCCTTAAACGGTCTGAATAACTCAACCGACGTTTCCGTAGAGCTTTCAGACACAGATAGGCCAAGCGACTTGATCACCAACATCTCACTGAAGCTTTGCTCTTGGTCAGCGACTCGAATCACACGGTTTAATCCATCAATGGCCAACTCAGGGAATATGTCGGCAATCGTGTTTGATGCAGTCAGGCTTTGAGCAATGGCAAGGTTGCGCTCATATTTAGCACGAGACAGGCAAGCTTCACGGTTTTGTAACTGGTCACAGGTGATCACCATAGTGCGTGAGCTATCGACGTTTGGGTTGATGACCTGTGCGCTTGCGTCATCCCATTGGCCTTGCACATCAATGGTGTGGAATTGCTGATTGAAGGTGCGCTTGATGTTCAGGCTATCGATGTTATTGCCCGTTTCTAGGCCTATGTTACTGATAGTTGCATGTGCGGTGTTTTCAATGGTTAACACGCCACTGCGCTCAACCAACATAAAACCTTGCTCTCGAATGAGTTGCGCCACGTTCTCTACAGGGGATTCCGCATTTATCTGAAACTCGGGGATGACTGGCATACTTTTCACCAGACTTTTCACTTTCAAACCAAATGGCTTGGCGACATGGCGAAGTAGCTCTTCCACGTTCAAGTTATAAAGCGCGTCCATCGTGATACGCGAATCAATCATGTTGGCACTCTTTGAACGGCCAGAAATGGAAACAGCGTGAGCGCTTGAATCGGTGTTTGAATCCACACCATCAATCTGACCAATCAGAATCGACTTGTCGTTAAGGAAGAACTCAACCGACAACGGGCTTTCAATACTCATAGGCTCAATTGAGCAACTGAACGTATGGGCCAGCTGTTCTATGGAGTAGTTGAGATTTGCTTGATAGAAGGTGCGCGGCTTACCATCAATGTGCATCGTTAGCGTGTTCATGACACATCCCTTACGGCAATGTCACCACGAATGAAGAGCGGGTGCTGCAGTGCATTCATTTTGGTGATGACTTTTTCTTGAGTGAACTCATCGTGCGCAATCGCCAGCGAAGATTGAAAGCGTGGTGACTGCACCGTTCTATGGGGCGCGGTACCGCTGATCACTTTATCTTGCTGAACCTTCACATTGCTTTTCAATGTAGTGACTGCATCGAACAATTCTATGCTTTCAAGCGTCGACACTTGGGTGGTGTCTTTGATGCGCTCATCGATACCGACAATCAAAGTCGACAGGTCATTCTTGATGGTTTCAGGCTGCTTAGCCGACTTCGTAATATCAAAGCGGTCGCCTTTTTCTAGGTGTGTGATGTCTTTGTTCATCTTCACTGCGCCCGTCACCATCTGCACATTGTGGTGTTGAGTTGGCGTGTCCGGTTTCACTTCACCTAGCAGTAAAGCTTGAGCACTGCGCGAGTTGTCTACCGCTTCATTACCTGAGTTTGGCTCGGCTTGAACACCATCGGCCACCGCATCCACTGACGCAGAAAACAGATCAGCGAACTCAGTTGGATTGGTGCTGAGGCTGCTCACTGCAGAGAACGCTTTGTTGATGGCGTGGTTAATGTCTTGAAGGCTTTCATCTTCAAGCTTTAAGCGGTTGGTGATGTCGACCAACACGTTCAGTGCGCTGATGGCATCATTTTGAACCCGGTGAATGTTCGATACATCCAAGCCTTTAACTTGTTTTGCGAAAGAACGCTTCGACAATCTCTCGACCATGTTGGCCTGCGTTTTTGTGCGAACGGAAGTCGGTGCAGTGATGGAAGGGGAAGAGCCAGCGCGAGCAAACTTCAGGCTCAGCGTGACCAAGCCTTTTTTGGTACTGATGCTTTGCGATACGTCTTCAAAGACAAGCGGCAGTTCACCCAACCAAGGATGCTCTAGTTCGCCTGTTGGTGTTGCTTCTAGGTTTTCAATGAGGGCATTGGCATCGGCCAGAGAACTTGAGCCCACAAACACCGCTTCAATCGTGTAGGTACGGGCTTTCGTTCCCATAACTTTGATGTGTGGTAGGTCAGAGTAGGGGATTTCGCTCACTTGCAAGCGCTTACCACCATCAAAGGCGATCGAGAGGATATTGAGCTTAAGCCCATTCCATCTAGCGTGCTCGTACTGTCGTTCCCACATCAAAAAGCCACCAACTACAGAAGAAAATCAGAATTAGGCAGCGAGAATAAAATGAGTGATGGAGTAGGGCGCTCAGGCCTTGTTCGGACTCACCCTCCCCTCCACACCAAAATTCCGCACTGCAATTATGCGATCTTAGAACCGCATTTCATTTCGGTAGTTGTATTGGAACACAGCCCCCGATGTATCTACATCGAGGGCTGTTTTAGATGGGGGATTTAGAGATCGTCTAAGATCGTTTTTGTGCGTAACTTCGAAATTTTCTAAACATTAACCAAAATATTATCTGAGTTACGTGAGTGGATGCCTACTTCTTTAATTGAAGGTGTCATTGCTTCAACTTGGTAAAATTCCACGCCAGTTTGTGTGTCAAACTCAACGTTGTATTCAATGCTATCGGAATCACCTTCTGTTTCATCACCAAAAATAACATAATTTATCCCACCTTCTAGCTGAGATGATTTAAAAATAATACCGTCAAACATTCCGTTATCATAGTTACGAATGGTCTCCGCAAACATTTGAGTCTGAATATAATTTAGACTAGTCGCTCTAAATGGCTTTGATATGAGTTCGTGCAAGGTATTTAGCAAATACCCATGTTGATAGAACTTATCTTGTTTAGGGCTTGTCAGAATGCTTGCACTCTTTAGTTTTGCTGAATCTAGAAGTGTAAAATCAAAAAAAGTAAGCGTTTTCTTAGTGATGAAGCTCCCTACAGCAATGGTATCACCCACATATGGACGAATTTCAGCTATGGCTGTTTGGGGATTATTTGCTGTATACATAAACGATATTCCTGGAGGGCTCATCCGATTATTGGCAGCAAGAAGACTAGGAGGAGCTCCAAGCAACTCACTAGGTTTTCTTTGGAAACTCTGTCTATGTTTATCGTCGGATGTTAAGCGACCTCGATACAAAGTGGTACCTTTTTTGATTACCCGTTTGACGGAGTTATACTCATCATTCTCCTCCTCATGTTTTTTATCGATACTATATATACAAGTGCGAATTAAATTTTCAAAAAAAACAGTAGCTCGCATGTGAGTAAATCGACGAGAATGCTTTAGCTCTCTAGATAACTCATCCCAATCCACCTTAGCTTGATGTTTGCAATTTTCTATAAACGTTTGGTCTACATGGGATTTATAGATCCCATTACGTTTAAAGAAATCAGCATTTTCTTCGCTTAGTAAGTCGGCAACTTTTTCCAATACGTCTTGGTTATCAATAGTAAATCGTTTGATAACTTCTTTAAGAGATATTACATCAGATTGAGAATCGCTAACTAGATGATAATGATCTGGGATTTTCCTATTTAATGTGAAAACGAAATCTTCGATGATAATGCCTTCATGGCTACTTTTATTACATACTATGCAATTTTTCTTATACGTGATCGCTCGATTCCTTCGGTTAAAGTAGTAAACATCTTTGTTACAATCTTTGCAGATAAAACCGACAGATCTATCAACCTCTGTTCGTCGCATTTCTGATAAGTGTTCTTTGAATAATCGCATGATTTTGACTTTAAATTGTTATAAATATTTGTTAAATATTAATTTTTTCTTCAATCAAATGCCAATGCTTTATCTTTCCCAAAAAGTAAATCCATCTGGTTCACATCACCTTTGCACAGCTCTGGTTGTAGCTTTGGATCTGGCGGCACTCCAACAGAGTCGATAATCCCCTCTACAGAAGTAAGCGTATGAAAGCGAACACCACAGTTAAAATTGAGGCACTGCCAGTAGGCTTTCCGTGTCTCGTTTGACATTTCTTGTGAAGTAACAATTCGGGTTTTGCATCCGCATGTTGGGCATGGCATTAGCATTGTTGTAATCTCCCTTCTTAATTAATACGTTCAATGCCCACCCCTAAGTGATTGAACGCTATTTATCTCTAGCTCTTTCGAAGTCGTTAAACTCTTGGCTACCAAGTGCATAGGGGTTTTTCCCGCCTCTTTTGCCGAGTAGGTATGCTTGGCGCATTCTCAAAGGCAGAGAGCTAACTATCGGTTTGGGTTTGAGTTTCTCTAGCATAATTAACGCGTAACTTTCAGTGGAGGCATTAAATATGCCTACCGTTGCTTCGGGTTCTGATTCATAAGCGCGTTGTGCTTGTTCTAATGTTTCAAAGCTTCCCACAAGCTCCACTTTTGATGAGCCAATACCAAACCAATAACTCATATATGCCTCTTTTTATATTGTGGCTAACCGTCCGTTTCTAAGTTTTAAGGACATGTGTTTGTCTATTGGTACAGTAGCACCAAGCGACAATGGCCGCAGCAAGCATTGAACCCCTTTAACGCCCCATCCGGTCACGTCCATCAATGCTTGCTCAAGTGGCGAAATCGGTATTTTCTCTTTCTGGTTACACTTATTTTCAGTGCTCCAAGGAAGGGCGCCGCCCTTTTTAAGATCAAGAGCACGACGCTTTACGTCTTTAGTTTTCACCAAACTAAATTGCTCGCTACATGTTGCGATGACCTTACCAAGCCAATTGATTCCAATGACGCGCTTTACCGTATCACCGTACTGGTTGAATTTATCTTCATAAGCCAGCTTGGCTTTGAAGCCCAATTCGCAAAAACCTTTCCAGCGGGAATTATCAGCATGATCTCGAAGCTGTTCTAACTCTTCATCGAAAGCAGTTTCCGTTGGATTAGCTCTGCGTAATTGTCGCCAGAGCCCGACAGAAGGAGAGCCAGATTGAGAGAATTGCTTAATTCTGTGTATACGCGCCCATGCTGTCGCAGAAAGTGCCGTTTGTTTCGCATCACCTTCTGGCATATGTGCACCATTAATGTTCTTGGAAATGTACTTGATGATGTAACCCGTAGCCGTACCTTGTGACGGGTCACAATCTTTAATCGTTATACGAGGAGTTTTATCAAGCTTACCGTTTATGATGAGTTCGCTTTTATCTTCATCAATAGCAATACCCTCAATGATGTCTATCAGGTCTTGCTTTTGCCTTGGGTGTACATACAAAAACATATGAGCATGAGGCGTACCGTCCTTGTGAGGTTCAGCGACACGAAGCCCAAACCATTGAATATCAATCTTTGGTTTTTTAAACCAAGCTCGTGCACATCGCCATTTAGCCATCATTACTTCATGGGCCTCTTTGGGTGTGCAGCCGTTCCATTTAGATGAATTACGATGGTATTTACTTGGCAATGTCCAGTTAACAAAAACGCCTTCATATCCCATTTCAATTGCACGCTCTTCATCTCCACGGCTACGAACCACCAATTCAATGCGGCGGTTTTCTGGGTTTGCCGTAGTTCGTTTAACCACTTCCGATAAATCAAACGCTTGACCTGTCTCATCGTTCAACACAGACATAGACTTTACAAATTGCTCTGCTTCGATTTGCTTCTTTTCCCAACGGGCATAAGAACGACTCGATACATACTTACGTTGACCTTTGTTACCGCCAACGCGACTCAAAGCAATTTGTGAATACTCTATATATTGAGTACGTAAGAACTTAAACTTGCGGACTAGATAACTCACATCCAGACAACGGCGAATAGCACGTTCTAATTCGCGCTCTGCGTCCTCTATGGTTTCATGTTTCTTTTTAATTTGTGGAGCTTTGATATAGAAACGCTTCATATCTTCACGAATGCCATAAAACACTTTTTCAAGCGCATCGACATAACTCGACTCATTGTCTTCAATCTCAGTCATTTGAATCAAGCGTGTGAACATTTCAGTAAGGTTTGTAGCTAAATGCTCTAATGCTTCATCACACATCAAAACACGATGATTTAGCTCTACTGAACTGCGCGCACTACTATGCAAACGCTGTCTTTCTGGTGCATTGCTTCGCTCATCAACAAAAGTGTATTTATCTTCAATAAATGGAGAGTACTTGAGTGCGTGTTTAACTGAGTCATTAGTGAATCGGTCGATGTTCTGTTGAGTCGCGTTGGTACGACGTTTACGGCGGGAAACCTGAAACCTCACATCATCTTGAACAATGCGAGGTAATCGAGGTAAAAATTCACGAGCAAATAATGGGTACACTTAGTATTCCTTGTAACTTCGAATGCTTTTTTTATCGGACGGGTAATTCCATTCAGTTACAGCTTGGTTGTAATTTTGCGCAGCATTGCCCTCATGCCCACACTGATTACAGGCAACATAATGTTTTGGGGTGTCATCTAAACTTTGTTCACAAAACACTTCGCTACTTTGGCACTTGGCGCAATTATGAATAGCTTGGACTGCGATATAACTTCTCATTTACTGCTTCACATTCCCTGGATTCGCATTACTTACCGAGCCCCAAGGTTCAGCGCACCCGTTTTCGCTACACACATAATTCATTGGCTGAGAGTTACCCTTAACACGCTTTTTAATGCCGTGTTTTTCGCGCAACTTCGACACTAAAAAGCGCGCTCGCTCTCGTTTCTTTGGATCTGGGTTCTCCATGCCTGCCATATCAGGGCAGGGCTTATGTATTGGAGAAGTGATAGGCAAGTCAGCTGTCGATTTAGCAGGTCTAAAAGTCACATCACTCATGCTGCCACCTCAACAAATATCACTTCTGGTTTCTTCTTCTTTTCTTCTAACGTAGCGAGAATCTCTTTTACCTTGTCGTCATAAACACTCAAATACAGGCTTGCTCCTGCAAGGCTCCAAGCTGTTTGAACTCGCTGCTTCTTCCCAAAACCACAGAAGAAGCGATCACCAATTTTTATCGCTACTGCTTGTTTTTGCGCTTGCTTGTAAAAACTCATAATTCGCTAAACTCCTGTGTGTCCATAATCATGTGACCGCCAGTGTGATTACCTCTGATGATCACGCCGTTCATAACGTGCTGACAGTTGAAGTGCTCACAAGCCGCTTCGATTGCTGGCTCTGGTGAATCAAACTCACCGATAAGAAGATTCTTAACTTCGCTAGTTTCATCATCACGAACCACGCCGCCACCGCTGTTCAGTGCAACCGCTACGTATTGCATTGTTCTTTCTCCATCCCGAGTTTCTCTTTAGCAAGCTCAAGGAACTTGGCAATCTGAGCTTGGTTTTGAGCGAAGTCTTCGACCTTATACAAAGGGAAGTACATAGAAGCTCCCCATCCGTCAGGGCCTGCTAAATAGGCTTGAGCAGCTTTCACGCCTTCTACATATCCAGCTTCGTAGACATAAATCTTGTCTTCACCTGAAGTGATGGTTTTGAGTAGAGTTTTCATATTGATTCCTTCTGGCAAACCTTGAACTGGTCGAGAGCATCACCCGCTTGCTTGTGAATGCCACGCCACATTGCGATCAAGTTATTCTGAAGCTGCTCTTGGCTTTCGACTTCGTTCTCTTGATACTTAGTGATAGTGAGTGCCGCAACATTCTCGATGTTGAGTGCTTCTTCTAATGAGTTGATTTGAATCGCGATAAATGGTTTTTTCATAATTACACCCCGTAATTAAGTAAGACCCGGTAAAGGCGCACCGTTGGCTATCAAGTCCACACCCATACATAAGAAAGGGTGTGCACCACTTGTGCGGTCTTCTAGGTCGTTGATGAGTAGCACCAAGTTGTTAATGCCAGCTTGTGCCGTTTTGATAATTGAGTTTCGAGTTGAGCGAGGTAGAGCTCTTTGGCCTGCCGTGTCTAACGCAAGCTGAGAGATCTCTCCAGCAATCACAGAGTTGTCTAGAGCACGTTTAATAAACGTTTCTCTTTCACCTTCAGGAATATGAGCGGTCACTAGCTCTAACTGGCGAAGTACAACTTCTAAAATTACGTAGTCATCCGTAGCTTTAGAAATTGCCATCATTTCAGGTAAAGAAAGTACGTGCGGTTGCTCGGTATTCAGCTTGTTACGCAACATGTTTGAACGAATGCCACAGGCTTTTGCTATGTCTGTTAGCTCGTTACGGTGTCGCGCTCGAAACAAGCTGCATGCTTCGTTGTACTGTTCTTGTACATCCGCTAAAAAGACGCACATTGTCTGGTTCACTTCCATGTCTGATACTCACTATGAAACATAAGAAAAGTGGTTAGCTTTAAGCTGGCTTAATGGTGACCGAATTTGCCATAGACCGATTCCCACTCGCGCTTAGCTTCAGCTTGCTTGCGGTCAATGTAGAAAGCTAAATCATCAATAGAAACAAACAGTGGAGCTTTGGTGCCTTTGTTCGTTTCTGTTTCTTCATGAAGTCGAAAGGTGGGGATAGGGAACTCATTCGCACTTACTTTGCCTTTGGCTGTCGCGTACTTCATTCCAAAATATTGTTCAGAGATCTCAGAAAGTTTTACTACTGGGGAGCCAAATACAGCATGCAACGCATATTGAGTATTCATAGGGTTAGCCTCATTTCCACTACACCACTGACGTGATATAGTTATTAGTTAGTTGCAGTTTATCTTCGTTAATCTCTTACAATATCGAGCTTAAACTGTGTTATAGTGTGTTTATGTGTTCTTATGCTACGACCTTGCTGTTTGTGTGTCTAGTGTTTTTATGTGTGCTTTTGGTGGTTTTATGAAGGAATGGTTTCTGAGTACTGAACTCATGGGGTTGGATGGAATGGCTAACTCTTCTTCAGGCGTGGCTCAAAAAGCCAGGAGAAACAATTGGTTAAGTCGAGGATCTAAGGAAGGCACTCGGGCTTTGGAGTACCATATTTCCAATTTTCACCCAGATGTAAAAAAACAGCTGATTGAGAAATACGTCACGGATCTTGATGAAGCGGAATATCTATTAACTGCATCAGAACCTAACGAAACTTCGACGTCAGTAGGGCACGTTGATATTGGTAGCGGGCAAACTAACCAGCAGGTTGCTAGTCGAACTTCTCGCAATGCCGATAGCAATGTCACAGAGATTTCGAATGTTAAGTCTGTGAAAGCGACTTCTCAAATAGGCGATATGTGCGCTGTACCTGTGTACAACGTTTATGCGTCTTGTGGGTTTGGTGCTCAAAACGATGCTGAGTATCAACTCAGAACTGAATTCCTACCATGCTTATGGCTAAAACGTTTCGGCCTGACAGAAGAAGATGCTCGTATCATCATTTGCCACGGCGACTCAATGGAAGACACTTTGAGCGACGGCGATGAAGTATTAGTCGATACCCGAGAACTCGATCACCCAGTAAAGCACGGTGTCTATGTTGTTCGCATTGGTAAGCACGTTTACATAAAACGCCTGAAGTACGACATCATGGCCGAGGGCTATAACGTCATCTCAGACAACAAAGAAGAATATGATTCGTTTATCGTGAATGAGGAGAAACTCGACGAGTTCGCGGTAATCGGGAAAGTTATTACCACCGTCATGAAGGCGGTGATATGAACGACATAAACGAGTTAAATAAAGATCATTTAGAAGAGTTCTTCGATGTGAAACTTAAGAACTATAAATGTCCTTGCTGCCAAACAACAGAAAAGCCAGCGATACCAACGACAAAAGGGGAAGAAATTAGCTTCAGCCTTTTGGATTTGGTTGAAGTTAGTCCTGATCAATCCAGAACTAAGCGACTACTTTCCACTCCGACAATTCCGTTAGTATGCCAAAACTGCGGTAATATTCACCGTATAGCGACTTACATAGTCTTAAAGTATTTTTCTGATAAAGGTGTATCATGAGGGATAAAGTTCACTTTTTGACCATGACAGATACACCAATACGAAAGAATGGTGGTGACGGGGGAGATGGTTTGGACTCACGGGTAGCAAAATTGGAAGCTAGCGTTGAATACATTCAACGTGATATCTCAGACATTAAGGGTGATATCAAAGACATACGCAGTGATTTGAAAGAGTTTCACAATCACCAAAGAAGTGACTTTCGCCTTTTATTCGGAGCTTTAATTACAGTCACAATAGGCCTCGCTGGTTTGATGGCGAAGGGCTTTGGTTGGCTGTGAGTGATGTAAGAGAAATATATAGATTAGAAATAGAAAAGGCACCTATTAGGGTGCCTTTTTTGAAAGCTACTCAGTCCTACCTATAAAATCATGTAACATCCGCCCCAATTCCTCGTCTTCTATAATGCACCAATTTATAAATGCACTGTATGGAGAAGATGGTTTTAGGAGAAGCTTGATACGTGCGACCGCAACATCTTTTTCTTCCTGTAAGGCCATTGGTTTGTAGTAATTGTTCAATTGCGACAATAGTAAGTTATATTGTTCAAAGACTCTCTTTCTTAGAAAGGCTGAAGATACAGCTTTGTTTGGAGTATGTTCACTGTTGAACACTCTATCCAACAGTTCCGCAGTCAATTTAGTCTTGTTATCGGCGGTTTGAGCTCTAACATGAAGCTTTTTCGCATATGGAGTTGATGGAGGAAGGTGTTTGATTGCGCGAACGACATCAATCTTAGGGTCACAGCAGTCTAATAGATCATCATACTTAGCGAGTTTAATATTGTTGCAGCGACCACACGAAAAGTATAAATTTTCCCACTCATACTTTAATCTTTCATCACCCTCATGTGGAATGAAATGCTCTACATTTATGTCTTGTGGTTCAAATGTTTCACAGATATAGCACTTCTTGTGAAACACATTTTTCAAGGCATCCCAAACATCTTTGGAATCATACTTTTTTCCCTCAGCTAATGAGGAAGGAGCTGGTTCACTTCTAACTACATTGAACATCTGGCTACCTCTTGGCTTTGCTGATTGCTAGTTTTGCGGAATTAACAAAGTAAAGTGATTCAGAGTCCAGTGAGTCTTCATCTTCGGGTAATTTCTCTAATAGTGACTGAATTTCTTTAACGTCAATTGGGTGTCTTTCAAGTGACTTGGCTAATGTTTCAATGTTCTTTTGAAGTAAACTAGAAATTGGAAGGACACCAAATAAGCCTTCTAAAACAGATTCATAGGAGTACATAGATAGATCTTCGACTTGTTCTCGTTTTGAAAGATCGTAAATTACAGCATCGTCTACAGATGAGACTACAAACGGTGAATGTGTAGTCACAATAAACTGTACTTTCGGAAATGCGTTTTTAAGGAAAGCTAGAATTTTTTTCTGTAATGATACATGAAGGTGCGCATCAATTTCGTCAATTAAAACAATTCCCGTAAGAGCATCTGGGTCTATTAAACGTAATGACACCTTCGTAATTAAATCAGCATACACAGCCATAATTGAAGAGAATCCAGATGACAGGCTTTGAAATGTATAGGGTTCTTTGTGTGGCTGATGAACCTCAAAAGAAAACGAGTCCGATTGGAAAACTAGTCTAAGCTCTTCATCTTCAAAGAGGCTCTGTAAATCGCTCTCTAGTTTTATAAACCATTTATTAATGCGCTCAGCTTCTTCTGGGTCATTGTTGATCTTCTTGGATTCAGAGAAAGCTTGATTGGCAATACTTGTGACGAGGAACTCTTCAAATAGAGATGATGCAGTCTGGCTTTGATGTGGCCTTGTTACAGAATGTAGGTCTTTTTCTTTTAGACTACTCAATGATCTAACTGAAGACGGTTTTAAAATGTCTGACTTTCTTCCGGCTTCGAAAGAAATAAGGAGTGCTTGAAAATCTTTGTGTTTTAAAACAAACCCCTCCAGATCAGATAACGTTATAGGTGGTTGGTTGGCTTCTTCTATTTTTTGAACAATATTTTTTAATTCTCGAGCCCAAGAGTCATAAGACTGGTTTGCGGGGCCCTCACGCTCCAAAATTTCCTCGTAAGATATTTTGCTTCTTTCTAGTTGCTCCAAACTTGTGTTGTCTTTCTTGACTATGCGGTCATTTAGTTTTTCGTAAAGATAGTTCAGTAGTTGAGTCTTACCGCACCCATTCCCGCCAGTTAATATTAGCGTTTTCCCATTGACATCTATGTCTACTTCTTTATCAGAATAAGGGATTTTAGTTTTAATTTTAGTCAGATAACCAGACATATTGTTACTCCAAGTAATACTCACTCGATTGTATAGCAAAGAACCATTAATCGCTTTTATATTTTACGTTCATGCAATTTATGCGGGAACAACTGGGTATAAACCTGCCACAAGGTGTTTAGGTTCCTATGACCAGTTACTTGAGCAACTTCCTCAATCGTAAAACCTTTCTCGAACAAGCGGCTTGCACCTTCACGGCGTAGGTCATGATAGCGCAGGTTATCAATTCCAACCTTCTGGCACACTTCAACAAAGCCTCGGCCAACTGAGCGTGGGTTGTAAGGGAATATCAACTCACCTTTACGCTCTTGCCTCATCACAATATCGAATGCTTCACCAAGTAGAGGAACGACCATATGGTTGCCTTCTTTCTTACGAGGGTCTTTTCGGTCACGTACGATCACTGTTCTAAGTTCTTCGTTTAAGTCTTCCCACCGAATACCACATACTTCGCTGACTCTCATACAGCTCAGGATGCTGAAGTCTAGAAGCTCGGAGTAGGGGATTTTGTTTTCTCTGCGTTGCTCGCGTTCTTCTAGTGCTTCTTTTAACAGGTCTATTTCATCGGTAGTAGGGCGTCTTGTTCGTTTCTCTGATTTACCGATGAGCTTCATTTCATACAGAATGGGTGTTGCTTCTAAGAATGTGTTCACGTTCGCGGCAACGTTGAAGACAGGGTTAGCTCGTTTGAATACCGAACGTAAAAAATAGATGTCGGAATAGACGGTAGAGGGTTTGGTTCCCGTACTGCACCTATTTTGGCAGTGCTCAATTAAGTCTTTAGTGGTTAGCTCATCGGAATAGATTTTTGCTATGTCGCAATCACGCAGCATTTTTAATACGGTTTGTTTCGATCGGCCTGTATTGTCCCAGAGGTTTTTGTTCTCTATGTACATGTCTAGCAGCTGGCCAATGGGTACAGAACGATCTTGGGTTTCACCTTCTTCTATCTTTCGGACTTCATTTTTAGCCCAGGCAGTAGCGAGCGTTTTCTTCTTATGAGTTTTGGAAAAACGTTGAGCAATTTTGCTTCGATGTTTCACGGTAACTGTGGCTTTGTAGCGAGATTCGCCACTTGCTAGAGTTCGCTTTTCAATACTATAAGATGCCATGAACGTGTGCCTCTGAGGTGTACCAAAAGGGTGATTTGAGGGGTACAAAAGGTGTACCAAGGTTCAGAGATTATAGCAGTTTATTAAAGTTCTTCTAGGTTGTTATTTGTGTTAAGTATTTGAAAGTAAAGGTGTATGTGGCTATTGCTAGGTAGGGCGGGGAGTGGTGTATTTTAGTGAAACTTATAGATTGTGGGTTTGAGAGCCATTGATAGGGTGTCTTAGATAGAAATAGTGAGGGGATGTTACCTTAAATCTCTGAATAGCGTGTAAAAAAATAGCCAGCAGAGGCTGGCTATTTTTAGAAAGATGTTTACCACTCTGTTCGCTTCTGTTTTTTACGAATCGAAACAGTGCTCAGTGTGACTTTAGCGGCATTTATTCTGGCTGTGATTGCTGTGAGCTTAATTCTCAAATATTGCTTAGAGAGCTAAAATATTGAAAATTAAATGCAGCGTCTAACACATGTCTAATATTCAAAGGCTTAGCATCATATCCACCACAGTAATGGCGTGTTATAGTTCTTAGCGGTTTGCAGTTTATCGCAGGTAGTCATATACAATACCGATCTTAAACTGCGGCTATAGTTTGTTATGCGATGACTTCGTTACTAGGGTAATACGCTTTAATGTGCGCTTTAGTCTCTTTAAGGAGACTGGGTTGTGAGTTTGTGGAGACAGGCTATTGCTAAATCCATTTTCTGTTGGAATGATAAAACCATGAGAAACAATTGGTTAAGTGAATCTCATCACGTCATCGGTGACGATGTCACAGAGATTTCGAATGTTAAGTCTGTGAAAGCGGCTTCTCAAATAGGCGATATGTGTGCTGTACCTGTGTACAACGTCTATGCCTCTTGTGGATTTGGAGCTCAAAACGATGCTGAGTATCAACTCAGAACTGAATTCCTACCATGCTTATGGCTAAAACGTTTCGGCCTGACAGAAGAAGATGCTCGTATCATCATTTGCCACGGCGACTCAATGGAAGACACTTTGAGCGACGGCGATGAAGTATTAGTCGATACCCGAGAGCTCGACCACCCAGTAAAGCATGGTGTCTATGTTGTTCGCATTGGTAAGCACGTTTACATAAAACGCCTGAAGTACGACATCATGGCTGAGGGCTATAACGTCATCTCAGACAACAAAGAAGAATATGATTCGTTTATCGTGAATGAGGAGAAACTCGACGAGTTCGCGGTAATCGGGAAAGTTGTTACCACCGTCATGAAGGCGGTGATTTAGAAAAGCGAAGGCGACCTCAGGGTCGCCTTTTTTATTGATAAAAAAGTTTTTAGTAGAGATTCCGTAATAATGTATTCAGATTCTAAAATTTTCAAAGCAACCTTCACTTGTAAAGATGATGGTAATGATCAATATCGCAATCGCTTAACTGAAAGTCTTGCTAATTTCAGAGAACGTGTAGGAGTATTGATTGATGGAACTCCCAAAGATGTACCTGGGCTTACCGTACATGACTTAACACATATGGACGCGCTATGGGATATGTTGGACATATTGACGGGTGGAGACTACCGGTTAAATCCAGCAGAGGCCTATGTTTTAGGAGGAGCCATTCTTTTACATGATTCTGCAATGACGATAAGCATTTATCCGAATGGTGTTAATGAGCTAAAAGAAACTGCTGAATACATAGATGCATACGCATACTTTGAAGATAACTCACATCTTGCGAAAGAAGACGATGGGTATTTGATTGCAGCGCAAGGTTATGCCATCAGTGATACTTTAAGGTTAAAACATGCAGAAAACGCTGAGACATTAGCAACCCAAAAATGGGATTCTAAAGTTAGTGACGGGGCGTTCTATTTAATTGATGATTCTGAACTTAGAGAACATTATGCCCACTCAATCGGGAGAGTCGCCCATAGTCATCATTGGGATGTCGATAAAGCGGTTTCTGAGTTATCTCATTGTAAAGGTGCATTTACAGGTTTTCCTGCCGATTGGAATGTAAACGAGATAAAGTTGGCATTGATTTTAAGGTGCATTGATGCGATGCATTTAGATGATCGAAGAGCTCCAACATTTACTTCAGCTCTTAGAACTATTAATGAAGAATCTGCGATTCACTGGAAGTTTCAAAGTAAATTAGCCCAACCCACGTTAGTAAGTCGAAAGATTCAATATACTTCAAAGTCTCCGTTTACTATTGAAGAAGCAAGTGCATGGAATTTGTGTTTCGACACAATTCAAATGGTGGATTTAGAGCTTAGAAATGCTTCTGATATACAAGAACGTTTATCAATTCAGCGTTTTGAAGCTCAAGGGGTTGTTGGTTCAGGTTCTCCAGGTGCACTAGCGCAACACATACAAGTTAAGGACTGGACACCGATTCCACTAAACCTTCAAGTATCTGATGTTCCATCGCTGGCTTTGACGCTGGGTGGTACTGACTTATACGATTTCCCGTTAACCCCTATTCGAGAAATGATTCAAAATTCTGCAGATGCTATTGAAGCAAGGGCTGTCTTAGATGAGGACTTCGACGTTGGTGATGGGAAAATTGTGATAAAACTAATGGAGGTGGAAGGCAAGGGGCATGTTCTAGAAATTACTGATAATGGAGTTGGTATGTCTGAAAGGATACTAACAAAAGTTTTGTTAGATTTTGGCATGTCGTTTTGGAAGTCAAAGGCAGCAAGGAGTGAGTTTCCTGGTTTACAAAAACATACTAATAAATTTAGAGGTAGATACGGAATAGGATTTTTTTCTATATTCATGTGGTCTAATGATATCAGGGTTAGCTCTAGGAAGTTTGATGATGGAGTCAGCTCAGCTCGGACTCTAGATTTTTCTGATGGAATGCATTCTAGACCTATTTTGCGTTCAGCTTTTAAAGATGAACGTTCGACAAGGTGGAATACTAAAATAGAACTCATCTTGAATGAGAAAGCTCTGGACTATCTGAAAGGTGACTCGAAGTTTATAGTAAGAAAACTTAAGAATTTATGTGGACCTTTACCAATCGAAGTAGAGTTTCAATGTGGATCTAGCTTCAAAGAGTCTGTCAGTTTGCCTAAGTGGAAAACATGCACGTCAGATGAATTTTTTGATTTTTTTGAGAAAATAGCATTTCCTGAGATTACTCATGGAAAGTATTTCAAGGACACTTTAACTCAAATTGTAAAAGATGGTGAGGTTGTTGGGCGTTGCTTTATTGCACCGTATCACTCTAACCAGTCAAGTAGGCTTCCTGTTTATGAAAAAGGCATATATGTAAACCGCACAAACAATCACGAATTTTTTGGTGTGTTTGAAGCAAGTACCACTAATGCTGCAAGAGATAGAGCATCAGATATATCATTCTCAAATTATATGGAATCTTTGACTTGCATTCGAGATAAAGCATTTAGCTTAAGCAAGAATTTAGGGGAGTCGACATATTTACAAAACCTATTCTTAAGGTACAAGTTACAATCAGATGACGTACCACTTTTAGTTATAAATCGAGAAATATTATCATTTAATGATGTAATTAAGGTAATTGAAACGGAAGGTAAATTTTCTATAGAATTGTTATGTGAAGAAAACTTTGACGAAAAATATGAAGTAGCTTGGAAGCAAAAAGACGCCTTGTCCTCACTAGCAAGCCTTCATGTCGATGTAAATAAGCTATACCCACTAGTATGCGAAAGTAATAGTTATTCAACGATGGATGGATTTAAATCATTGTATTTAAATGATATGCCGGATGAAACTACTCTTATAAATGAAATTGAAAATGAATTTCAGTTACCTGGTGGGGAAACATTTTTACACGCAATAAATAGACTGTGTAATTCATGTAAACAGACTTTTGTGTTGTCTGAACATAGTGTAGTAGAAGCCGATTTCGGTGAGAGAAAGGTTGTCCTTACATTTACAGTCGAAGGCTAAGAATTGATAAAATAGGCAGAGTATATTCTTATACCTCTGCCTATTTTTATTATTTAGGGCAAGTTACAGAGTCTAATATATTCATTAGGTAGTTTGGGTTAATGAAAGTGACAATACCCATGATAGTTAGTAATACTAGCAAAACCATAAAGTGGAACTCATTCCATCGGATTAATTTGCAGGGTTTAATGTCCGGATCAGAACGATTTAAGTCACAATTGACTTTATTGAGTAACTCGACTTCTTCTTTTCTGTAATCTATCCAAGAAAATAGAACAGCGATACTTAATCCCAGTAAATATACACAGGTAATAGTTAAGGCAACCCCAGTTGAAGATATTGCAAAAGAAACAGTTTCATTTGATATCTTACATTCTGAGCCCGCGATTAAAGAGGCTACGATGAATGTAGAGAGCGCGATGATCACTTTCAATAATGTTGTGAAATTTGAGTGTTGCTGATTGTCTAAAAATTTTATTTTGTCCTGAATAAACTTGTACCTTTCAACTGCGAGTAGGTCACTTAGTTCTTTATTTGGTACTGTGGAATGTGTATTGGTTTGCATTGTTTTGTACGTTGCTCTTATGAAGATTAGGATGGACTCGGTAAAACATTTAGATTTGGGAGTCGTTTCTCCACCGCGTTGAAAGGTGGTATGTTGCATATTCTAACAATGTACACTTGATGGCACTAGAGCGGGTTTCTTATATTATTGACTTGCAGCAACTTGTAATGAATTTGTATTCAATTATAAAGCTGCGGGCGCCGCTCCGACCGACTCATGATAAAAAGCCGCTTTTTAGCGGCTTTTTTCATATCTTACGTTCGTGTAATTTATGTGGGAATAGCTGGGTATAAACCTGCCACAAGGTATTCAAATTTCGATGTCCTGTCACCTGAGCAACTTCCTCAATGGTAAAGCCTTTCTCGAACAAACGACTCGCACCTTCACGACGTAAGTCATGATAGCGTAGGTTATCAATCCCAACCTTCTGACACACTTCAACAAAGCCTCGGCCAACTGAGCGTGGGTTATAAGGAAATATCAACTCTCTCTTACGCTCTTGCTTAATTACAATATCGAATGCTTCACCAAGTAGAGGAACTACCATATGGTTGCCTTCTTTCTTTCGTGGGTCTTTTCGGTCACGTACGATCACTGTTTTAAGTTCTTCGTTTAAGTCTTCCCACCGTATACCACACACTTCGCTGACTCTCATACAGCTCAGGATGCTGAAGTCTAGAAGCACGGAGTAGGGGATTTTGTTTTCTCTGCGTTGCTCGCGTTCTTCTAGTGCTTCTTTCAGCAGGTCTATTTCATCGGTAGTAGGGCGCCTTGTTACCTTAAATCTCTGAATAGCGGGTAAAAAAATAGCCAGCAGAGGCTGGCTATTTTTAGAAAGCTTTAAAATACTAAATTAAAGTACTTTGATGCTGTCAGCTTGTGGGCCTTTTTGACCTTGAGATACAGTGAACTCAACTTGTTGGCCTTCAGCAAGAGTTTTGAAACCGTCGCCTGTGATTGCAGAGAAGTGTGCAAATACGTCTGGGCCGTTTTCTTGCTCGATGAAGCCGAAGCCTTTAGTTTCGTTGAACCATTTTACTTTACCAGTAACTGTGTTAGACATGATGATATCCTAAAATTAAATTTTTATTTTGAGCCAATTGTGGCACTGATAGCGCGGAAAAGTTTATTGCTATTGCGTACAACACAACGGGGTTACTAGTAATCCAACGAAATGTTTATATACAAAGAACTTTCTTTCTAGCCGAGATGAAGTCTAAATCAAATTAGGGGATAGTCAATCGAATCCATAGTGAAAGGTTGCAGAAACTTGGGGGTAGTCAAACTTTGCATTCCTTAAATATCATGGAGTTACAGTTGTATGGTGATTTGTTGTAGTTTTTGTGAAAAAGGTGGTCGAAATTGATGACGAATTTGGAGTAATTGCACTGTTTTGGCACATTTATTTTCCAAATTATTAAGCCGCTAATTGGTGCCTGAACCTAATTTTAACGGCTTATATTTATAAATCTCACGGTAAGTATCATGTTTCTATTGGAACGAGGTTTTGACTACTTTTTCAAGCGATACAGGTTGCCATTATCGGTACTGAAAAAGATGTCGCCGCTTGGTGAAGTTTCAATGTCTCTTATCCTCTCGCCTAAATCTTCTAAAATACGTTCTTCCTTGATTGCATCACCTTGTCCATTGACTGTCACAATATTGATGTGGGTAAGCTTAAGTGCGCCAGCCAGCAGCTTTCCTTTTAACTCTGGGTATTTATCCCCTTGGTAAACAATCAAGCTCCCCGGAGCGATTGAAGGAACGTAGACTTTTTTAGGCGCTTCAATGCCATCTTTAGTTTCAGACTCGCCTACGCTAATTGGGCCCCAATACTCTTTTCCGTGTGATGTGACAGGCCACCCGTAGTTGGCACCTGCTTTTATTAAGTTGATTTCGTCACCACCGCGCGGGCCGTGTTCAATCGACCACAGCTTCTGGGTCGGGAAGTCGTAATACAAGCCTTGTGGATTACGATGGCCATAGCTCCAAATCTCATTGAGTACCTTGCTGTTATCCGAGAACGGGTTATCGCTTGGTGTGCTTCCATCAGCATTCAATCGTAATATTGATCCGGCGTGAGTCATGGTGCCTTGGCCGTTGTCTCGATCACCACGGTCGCCGATTGAAAAATACAGGTGGCTATCATCAAAGGTGATACGGCTGCCAAAGTGACGTCCGGTGTCCGTTCTGGATTTAGATACAAACACGTCTGTCCAATTGGTAACTTCATTATTGCTGTAATTAGCAGAAGCCAGTGACGTTACTCCTTCACCATCGACGTCTTTACTGTAAGTGACGTAGAACTTTTCGTTTTCAAAAGGGGAGAGCGCGATATCCAACAGACCACCTTGGCCTTTCGCCCAAACATTGGGCAGCCTGAACAGTGTGCTTTGCTCACCCGTCTTTAAATCAACCTGTTTAATGACGCCTGCTTTTTCTGTGAGAAGCATAGTACTGTCATCGACATAAGCGAGCCCCCATGGAACCTCAAGGCCGTCTGTGATTTTCTCTACTTGCCATGCAAAAGCAGAGGATATTGGACTTGATGCGATGAGTGCCAAAGCATAGGAAAGAATACGATGATGATTGTTCATGGGAGTCCTTTGTTTTCATGACGTGGTATTAGTTTAGCTTGTGGTCGACAGGTGCAAAGGTTGGGTTACTGAAAAGTGACTATTCATTTATTTAGTTCAACCAGTGTTGTATGAGTAAGCAAGCTCACGTATGTTTAGCCTGCCATTCTCTATTCGATTCCTTCGGAGCATAATGAATACTACCCTTGCAACATCTTCGCTGTTTTCTCTGTCTGTATGTTGTCAGGTTGATACCCAAGCTATCTATTCTCAAACCACCCGATCTCAAAACAGCTGTTATGTTGGATACTTTACATCATGAGTCGTCGATTTGACTTTAAATCGATCCTACTTGCGTGTTTGGTCATCAGCATCGGCCAACTCAGTATGGGGCTGGTATTTCCATCATTACCTTGGATCGCGAAAGACTTTGATGTTTCGCTAGAGCAAGCTCAGCTTCTGGTGAGTGTCTATTTGTTAGGTTTTGGACCTTCTCAGTTTATTTATGGTCCAATTTCCGATGCTCTAGGGCGCAAGAAAGTACTGCTGAGCGGATTATTAATCGCCATGCTGGGACTATTAATGATCATCTTCTTTAGCCATTCATTTACTAGCATGGTGATGGGGCGTTTTCTGCAAGGCTTAGGAACGGGTTGTTGCGCTGTACTTGCTCGTGCTTCCACGCGGGATAGATTCAGTGGGGCAGATTTACCTTTAGCTATGTCCTACATTGCGATGGTCGCGTCTATTACACCTTTGATTGCGCCCGTAATCGGCGGCTTTATTAACTTCCATTTTGGCTGGAGCATGGTGTTCATCTCGCTACTTGGCTATGTCTCATTAGCTTGGGTGGTTTTGGCGTTCAAGTTTAAGGAAACCGTCACTCAGATCTCCGCTATTCCTTCGGCAAAGAAAATGGTTTCTCAATACAAAGAGTTGCTAACTTCTCGCTATTTTATGAGTTTTGCGAGTATTGGCTGGCTTAACTTTAGTTTGATGATCACTACCGTATCAGTGATGCCATTTATTATGCAAAATCAGATTGGTATGACGTCTGATGAATACGCGATGTGGGCGGTGATTCCTGCTTTAGGCATGCTGGGTGGAACAAGTTTATGTAACCGTATTCGCCCCATGTTGGGCAACAAGAAAACTCTGTTATGTACCCCTGTATTGCATATCTCTGCGGCGTTGTGGCTTTTCTTTTGCCCACTTGAGCCTTTGTATCTCATGCTTGGCCAGTTCTTGATGATTCTTGGCAATGGTATTGCATTGCCTTGTGCTCAGGCGTTGGTGATGTTGCCTTATAAGAAGAACGCTGGCGCGGCTGCTGCGATGTCTGGCGGCGGGCAGATGGTGGTGTCTTCAATGGTGAGTATGGGGCTAGTTCAATTAGGGCTAGGAGAAGCGTGGCATTTATCGCTTGTCATCATGTTGTTCACTATTATTACTCTGATTAATATTTTGCGTGGTTTCAGTAGTCAAGAAGCGAGAGAGTCGCAGCTGAGCTAGTTAATTAGTTAATTATTTAGCTAGCGAGTGAAAAACGAAAAGGCCATTAAAGTTCTGAGACTTCAATGGCCTTCTTTATGCTTAGAGCTTAGAGCTTAGAGCTTAGAGCTTAGAGCTTAGACTTAAGCTGAAATGCCCGAACTATTCACAGACGACTGCAACCTTCTCGCTTGCTGCTGTCTTAGCTGGAACTGGATGATCGATCAGTCGAATCGAAGACTCATACAAAGCTGATAGCGCTTGTTCATCAAGTAACTTATCCGCACTGCCTTCAAAAGCAATCTGACCTTTTTTCAGTGCAACGATGTGTGTCGCGTAACGCAGTGCTAAGTTCAAATCGTGCAAAATGACGATCACCCCAACATTTTCCGTTTTGTTGAGTTCAGACAGTAAACCCATAAGCTGAAACTGATGATGCACATCCAGTGCCGAAGTTGGTTCATCAAGGATTAGTACTGGTGATTGTTGAGCCAACAACATCGATACCCACGCGCGTTGACGTTCTCCTCCAGATAAATCATCCGCCAAGGCTTGCGAGAATTCAGTGACACCGGTTCTTTCCATCGCCTGTTGGATAATCGACTTATCTTCTGAATTCCAACGGCCTAGCGCGCCTCTCCATGGGAAACGTCCTAAACGAACCAACTCTTCTACGGTTAAGCCAGCAGAAGCGGGGAGCTTTTGCGGTAAATAAGCAATTTTTTTCGCTAAATCTTTGCTTTTGAATGAAGAGAGGGAAGTGCCGTCTAGTTCCACGCTGCCGTGATCCGGCGACATCTGCCCAGAGAGCAAATTAACGAGTGTAGATTTACCCGAACCATTATGGCCAAGAACGACTGTCAGTTCATTGGTCGGAATCGCGAGGTCTTCGATTGAGAGAATGGTTCGTTCATCACGAATAACTTTGATGTTTGAAAGCTGAAACATGTCAGTCCTGTAATTAGGTCAGTAGCGAAGCTCAATGGAGAAGGCTCGTCGTATTGAACTTTAATAAATGGCGTGACTAAGCGATTTTTTTGTTGTCTGGATGCCTAGGGCAATTATCACAGTACTTTCTTGAATCGCACTTATAAACCAGGCAGCAGCTGATTCTGATCAGTTTTAACATCCCCGAACTAGAATCCACTTTAAGGCTGTCTAAATGATTTTCAGACAACTGGCATGCTTCTAGCCAAAGTTTAGCTTGCGCAGTAATGTAATCGTTGGTCAGGCTTGGTTCGTGTTGCTGAAGTTTTATCAAACTGCCTAACAATAGATCGGCCAATAAATGATTGGTAAATCCTGGGCGAATACGTGTCCATTCACTGATCTGGCTTCGATAAAACTCAGTCAGTGCAAGAATGGCTTCACCAGCATCGGGAATCAGCTCTTCTGGTGAGCCATGTTGATGATCACCATTAAAGAAGCGGTAGCCAGTAATGAACTCTTTGTATCTAAATTGACCGATATTCTTGATGTCGGGCAATGAATGAAGCCCATAGATAGAAATGAAAGTCACATAGATAGGCTGCCAACACACGAGATCCCAGGTTCGTGTTAACCAATACGCTTTGCCTGCTTCTGGGTGGCTTTGCGAAAGACCATCGTAAACTCGTTTGAGCTCTTTATGGCTATTCTCATTTGTTACCGCAATGCTCTTGTTATTAAGTGCACCAAAGCTTCCGCTTAAATAAGGGGTCACTTGTTTTGAGTAAGCGAAGATTTTTTGATGTAGGGACGGGGCTTTCCGACGAGTGATAATATTGTGCAGTTGGGGAAGCATCTTAAATCAATAAATGAGAATCAGTTGCGTTATCATAACGAACATAGTCGAGGATAACCATACAAAATGGAGCATCTACTCGGTGCTTTTTACGTTTTTGAGATTTATAAAGTTTGGATGGGCTGTCCTTTTTTCAGTGATAAAAGCCACTTTAAGTGATAAAAGTATTGTTGAACCCAACACGCCCTAGTCAAAAATAGAGAAGATGAAAGCTTGAATATGAACACACCTGCATTTGACCGTATCAGCCGCGTTCTGGCTTATATCCATGCGAATCTTAGCTCTGCGTTATCGCTAGAAGATTTAGCGACGCAAAGCTGTTGGTCTCGTTGGCAGCTGCAAAGAGTGTTTCAAGCCGAAACCGGGCTTACCGTGGCGAACTATGTGAGAGAGCTAAAGTTAAGTCAGGCTGCCGAAGAGCTGCTTGATGGAAAAGATCGTGTTATCGATATTGCGCTTGGTCTCGGATTCAATTCAGAAATAAGCTTTAGCCGTTCGTTTAAGCAAATGTTTGGGGTAAGCCCAAGTCAGTATAGAAAAGCAGGCAAAAGAGTAGGGTTAAAAAAGCCGATACAAGTATCTGAAACGGCGAGTAATTCAGAAAATAGGGCGTTAAGCTTTGTGGAAGTACGCATTGATGAAAGAGAGTCTTTCTTAGTGAAAGGAATGACATCAGAAATCAGTGGCTTGTTTTCACTCACGCAAGACTTCGCGCAGAAAGTCCCTCAGCTATGGTCACGTTTAGAAGGTGAGGTTGAAATCCCTGACGCCAACATGCTCCAGTTTATTGGCGTTGTTGACCTGACTCAGTCTTGTTTTGACGGAACCAATATTTACTATTGGGCGGGCGTTGAGCTTCATGACGAGATCTCTATCCCGCAACTGCCTAGTATTATCTCTGATAAGTTAGAGGTGCTGACGATTCCGAAGCAAACCTATGCTGTAGTGAAGCACCGTGGTCCTATAGAGCATCTACCCCATACTCTAAGTTGGTTTGTGCTTAATTGGCTTCCAAATTCAGGTTATCGTGGCGTTGATGGTTATGAACTTGAGATGTACCCATTTGGTTATCAAGCTCATGCTTCTGATGCGGAAATGGAGTACTGGGTTCCTATTATTAAATCGTAGTCATATTTCAGCTCTCCGACTTTCTCCCCCCTTCTCAAAAGCCTTTGTGTTACAAGGTCAAAGGCTACAAGGTCAAACGCTACTAGGTCAAATGTTACTAGATCAATTGTGTGTTTAATCAGCAATTGACCTAGTTTTACTCAAAATAGGCCAAGTTCTTTTTGAACTTGCACCAAATTGTTAATTATCCTACCTCTAGATACATACAATGCAAATGAGATTTATTACTATTTACAATTAAGCATTGGTACCGAGGGAATCATGACCACTCACACTCGTTTTAAGTATTCATCATTGGCAGTCGCGTTGCTGACTGCGTTTTCAGCGCAAGCATTCGCGGAAGATACCGCTACTTCGGCAGATTCGAATGTAGAAACTATTACTGTTATGGGTAAAGCCTACCGTAATACAGCAACGAAAACCGTTTTAGCACCAGAAGAAACGCCGCAAACACTTAACGTTATCGAAAGCGAACAGATGGAACAACGTGGTGTTAAGTCTGTAATGCAAGCTCTTCGCTATGCACCAGGTGTATCAACCGAGAATAAAGGTGGTGCAGTGGTTCTTAGTGATTGGGTTAAAATTCGCGGTTTTGACTCTACGAATAACTATTATGACGGAATGATGTTGCCAATCCTTCCTGGATGGAACGTACAACCTCAGATTGATCCTATTGCGATGGAGCGTTTGGAAATATTTAAAGGTCCAACATCGGTTCTTTACGGATCAATGCCACCAGGAGGCATGGTTAATATCATTGCAAAAGCGCCTAAGTTCGAAGAGTCTACGAAAATTGGCTTAGCAACGGGTTTAGATAACTTAGTTGAAGCTTCAATGGATACAACGGGTGCTTTGAGTGACAACGTTGCTTATCGCTTGGTTGCTCTGGGTCGTAAGAAAGATACGCAAGTAGACGGTGTTGAGGAAGAGCGCTATGTGATTGCGCCATCAATCGATTGGTATGTGTCTGATAAAACCTTTATTAACTTCAATCTTTATTATCAGAATGACCCTGCATTAGGTCAGAACGTGACACTCCCATTAGCGGCGATTGAATCAGGAAAAGTATCACCTTCGACATTTGCCGGGGATGTTAATTACAACACCATCAAACGTGATTTCTTTATTACTGGTTATAAGTTTAACCATGATTTCAACTCAAATTGGGCATTTCTTCAGAATTTCCGTTATATGAAAACTGACTTTTATCAAGAAAGTACTAGCAGTGGCAATTTTGATGCTTCAACTGGCTCATTAGCTCGTTCGGCATATAGCACCGATGAAAGTTCTACGGGTATTAGTGTTGATAACCAACTATCGGGCTTAGTGTCGACTGGCTCATTGGATCACTATTTACTTTTTGGTGTGGATTATCGAAACACAGAGGGTGATGTAGCCTACGACGCTTTCGCAGGTGTTGATAGCATCAACCTTTACAATCCAAATAACAATAAGCTGAATCCGAATGATTTTACAAAAACGTATTATCAAAATAACGACATTGAAGTGAGTCAGCTTGGATTCTATTTCCAAGATCAGATGTTGATTGATAATTGGGTGTTCATTGCTGGTGGTCGTTTTGACAAAGTCGAAACAACGACAAAAGTATCAGTATTGGGTGGTGCACCAAGCAAAACGGATACTGATGATACAAACTTCTCATACCGCTTAGGCGCTTTGTACAAATTTGATAATGGTTTATCTCCATTTGCTAACTTTGCTACCAGTTTTGAACCGAGTGTAAAGTTAGATACTAACGGTAATAACTTAGATCCTGAAACCGGTGAACAAGTCGAGTTTGGTCTTAAGTATGACTCATATGAGAATATGATTTCAGGTTCGATGGCTCTGTTCCAAGTGAATAAGAAAAATGTTGGAGTTCGTCCTGATGGCGCTTCACCATGGACTTCAGTTGGCGAGATTCGCTCACAAGGTATTGAGTTGGAAGGACGAGCACAAGTCACTGAAAACTTGGATGTGTTGGCGAACTACACATACACCGATATGGAAATTACGGAAGATAGAAATGCGTCAAATATCGGACAAACACCAGTATTTGTACCAGATCATACTGCAAATGTTTGGGCTAACTACTTTGTACGTAGTGGTACAATGAGTGGCCTTAGAGTCGGCGGTGGCGTGCGTTATGTGGGAGAAACTGTTCTAAACGATACGTCAGACAAAAATAAAGGCCAAGTACCATCATATACTTTAGTTGATTTGTCTCTAGGTTATGACTTAGGAGAGGTTAACAGCTCGCTTAAGAACGCAACAGCTAATGTCGTTGCAAATAACATATTCAATGAAGAGTATTACACTTGTTGGAATGAGAGCTATTGCTGGTACGGTCAAGAGCAAACTGTAGAATTTAATGTTAATTACGAATTCTAACTAAGTTAGGGTTATCAATTTAAAGCAGCCATTACTGGGCTGCTTTTGTCGTTTGAATAAATATAGAATTTAGATTGAGTAGGCAACAATATGAATTTACAACGAATCGCTTCCCATGTTTCTAAAATAAAGAGCTTGCATATAAAGCTGGCGGTATCCGTATTAGCGAGCGCTTTATCGTTTAATGCGATGGCCGATTACCAAGTTGAAGACAGCGAGGGCGTTAAAACCCTTGAAGCTCAGCCTGTTAGAGTGGCGGCGCTGAACTGGGACATAGCCGAACAAGTGATTGAACTCGGTGTAACACCAGTAGCAGTACCTGATATTGCTGGTTATACCGACTGGGTTGTTCAGCCTGCCATTCCAGAAGGCGTGGCGGACATTGGCACTCGAACTGAGCCTAATTTTTCTGCTTTGAAGAAGCTAAACCCTGATGTGATTCTTATCGCTTCGCCTCAGAAAGATCTTCAGGATCGACTCTCGGAAATTGCGCCCGTACTTTACTACCAAACGTACAGTGAACAACACAACAATGCAGCGGCTGCTATAGAGAACTTCAAGAAGATAGGTAAATTGCTTGGCAATGAAGAACAAGCGAACAACAAATTGGCAGTGATGGATGAACGTATCGCTGTTCTAAAAGCTGAGTTAGACAAAGCGTATCCGGGTGACAAGCCAAAAGTTACTTCTTTCCGTTTTGCGAGTACCACATCGGTGTTTATCTACGGCGATAATTCGATTCCGCAATATGCGCTTGAACAGTTAGGTTTTGAAAATGCGATGGATCTTCCTGCGAGTCAGTGGGGCATCAGTCAAAAACGAATGACAGAGCTTAAGAACGTAAAGAAGGGCATTGCGCTTTACTTTGAACCTTTTCCATATCAAGAAAAGTTAGACCGATCCCCGGTTTGGAAGAGCATGCCTTTTGTTCGTAACGGTCAATTTAGTCCAGTAGCGGCAAGTTGGAGTTACGGTGGTGCAATGTCGATTTTGTATAACGCAGAAGCTATGGCGCAATCGCTGTTGACGTTAGCGGAGCAGTAATGAAATCCAGTGGTTTGGTGATGGGGGCAGCGCTGTTTTTCGCTTCCCTTGTTCATTTATGGTTAGGGCAATCTGAATTTGGCCCTATCGGTGAGCTGCTCCAGCAAGTTTCACTGATCAGTGACAGCGTGACATTCAACTCAATGGTTGATGATTCATTCGAGTTGATGGCGTTAATCTATGTCAACTTGCCTCGCTTGGTCATGGCGATTTTGGTTGGTGGAACACTCGGCACCATAGGTAGCCTGTTTCAACAACTGACGCAGAACCGAATGATGTCGCCGCTTACTTTAGGTACGTCGTCAGGGGCGTGGCTTGGTTTGGTTATTCTGAATGTGGTTGCGCCGATGTTGGTCGCTCAGTATTCAGTTTGGTTCGCTCTGATCGGTGCACTGCTGGCGATGGGGCTGATTGTTTCGATTGTCGGAATCAAAAACATGAGCGGCTTGCCAATTGTTTTGTCGGGCATGGCAGTTAACTTACTGTTAGGCGCATTTGCGACTGCGATTATTTTGCTCAATGACCAGTACGCCCAGAACTTGTTTGTATGGGGAGCGGGTGATCTAGGACAGAACGGTTGGGAACAAGTAATTTGGCTGATGCCTAAGCTACTTCCGATCTTTGCCATCTTCTTATTGGCGCCAAGAGTCCTGACTTTGCTTTCGATTGGCACTGAAGGGGCAGCAGCACGCGGGCTCAATATTGGCGCAACATTCTTTGTGCTAATGGCAATTGGCGTTTGGTTGGTCTCAGTGTCGATTACCTCAGTGGGCGTGATCAGCTTTATTGGTTTGATAGCTCCGAACATTGCGAGGCATTTAGGTTTTCTAAAGGCCAAATCTGAACTCGTCGCAAGCTGTGTATTAGGTGCGCTACTGCTTTGTGTGACCGACAGCTTGGCGATTTTCTTGGCGCAATGGTCTTTGGATATGATTCCAACAGGAACGGCAACCGCGGTGATTGGCGCTCCAGCGTTGATCATAATTGCGAGAAAGCAATTATCGGCTCAAGATCAGCTGTTTTTCTCGATGCCTAAAGGCCCAAAGTTTATTTCACCTTTGGCTTACTTCTTGTTAGGCACAATGATTTTTGGGCTGTTGGCGTTGAGTACGCTCTCACAGCCTTCTTCTGATATGGGCTATTTTGTTATCCCAGACGCATTTGAATGGTCGATTCGTTGGCCGAGAATATTAACGGCGATATTCGCTGGTGGCGGTTTGGCGGTGGCGGGCGTGATTTTACAAAGGTTAGTCTACAATCCGCTTGCAAGCCCGGACATTCTTGGTGTGTCGGCGGGCGCTGTTCTGGCGTTGATTTTCAGTAGCCTATTTATGGGTTATTCGATTCACTCATTGAGCCCTTGGATTGCTTTCTTAGGCAGCGCGATTGCACTGTGTTTATTGCTATTCCTTGGCAAGAAGCATCAGTTTGCACCTTCGATCTTGATTCTCACAGGTATCTCATTAACCGCAGTTTTGGAAGCTTTGGTGCAATTCTCTTTAACGCGAGTGGGTGAGGGGAAATACACTTTATTGGCTTGGTTGGCAGGCTCTACCTATCGTGTTGAACCTGAGTCGGCAATGATTATGACCATGGTGATAACGGCTTCTATCGGGGCTGCTTTGCTATTGAGCCGTTGGGTGACCTTAATTGCGACTGGCCGACAGTTCGCGAGTGCCAGAGGGCTGAATATCAGTATCGCCTACGTGGCACTGTTGTGTATTGTTGCGATCTTATGTTCGGTCGTGACAACCACCATGGGACCAGTCGCGTTTGTCGGCTTGTTAGCTCCGCATATCGCAGCAATGGTGGGCGCTCGTTTGGTTCGAGAGCAGATCATCTTGTCGTTTTTGATTGGTGCAGCATTGATGCTATTTGCAGACTGGTTAGGGCAAGTGGTGGTGTTCCCAGCGCAGCTTGCCGCAGGGACGTTAGTTTCAATTATTGGTGGCAGTTATTTCATCTTCTTGTTACTGAAATCTCGAAGAACATAGGTTCTGTCAAAACAGAGAGCCCTTGATTATCAAAGCTACTGGTATTCAAAACTACTGGCAATCAAAGCGATTCGCAATAAAAGCTACGAATGAAAAGCAGTGAATGGAGCGAACCATCACTGCTTTTTTATTGATGTCGTTTGTGTAAGGGGGAGGTGTTAAGCAACACAGGTCTCGCTTCTTAATGTGCAAGTTTGGCATATGTTAATAAAATGTATAACCTAAAGGTCTGACCACTTATAAGGTAGCCACCATGCCAAACCTCGATCGTATCACTTGTTCCATTGATGAAAACCAAATTGCCACCGTTGTGCTGAATAGACCCGATAAGCTCAACGCTATTGATATGGCGATGTTTGAAGGCGTCAATAATATGATCAGAGAACTCAAAAAGAATAACGAGATTCGCGCTGTGATAGTGAAAGGTAATGGTACGGATTTTTGTTCAGGGCTCGATGTTAAATCGTTATTGAACAGTAAAGTTGGAGCGATGAAGCTTTTGTTCAAATGGTTGCCGACGTTGCCAAATGCGGCTCAGTATTTTTCTATTGGTTGGCGAGAGATCCCTTGCCCTGTCATTTTTGCGATTCACGGGCGTTGTTGGGGAGGTGGGCTTCAATTAGCCAGTGGTGGTGATTTTAGAATCGCTAGCCCAGACGCGAACTTCTCGATATTGGAAGCGAAGTGGGGGCTGATTCCTGACATGGGAGGCGCCATCGCATTTCGCGAGCTGATGCGTAAAGATCACACCTTAGAAATGGCAATGACGGCCAAAGTGATCGACTGTGAAACCGCGAAAGAATATGGATTGGTGACTAAAATCGCTGAAGACCCTTACGCTGAAGCCTATGCGTTGGCACTTGAGTGCGCGAATCGGTCGCCAGATGTTGTCGCTGCTAATAAGAAACTCTACAACAAGACTTGGTGGTCCAGTCCTGGGTTCGCCTTATTTTACGAGACTTGGTATCAAATAAAGGTAGGGGTAGGTAAGAACAGAGCAATTGCTGCTCAACGTGAAATTCATCGAGACAAGGCGCGTCCATACGTCGCTAGAAGGTTCAAATAGCGCTTGTAAAGTAATAACGGGTATTCCCATTGTTTATAGGGCTTTGCGGTAACCTTAGATCAATTTAATGTCTAAGGCTAAATGAGCAATCTGATGAACAAAACTTTTACTTACTCGCTAGCTGCCACCGCAATTTTTACAAGTTTAAATGCTTTCGCAAGTGGTCTATTTTTACAAGAAGCTGTCGTCGCCAATGCCGGTACAACTGGCGCAGGTGACGGTGTTTACTCTCGTTCAGCTGCTGCGATGTGGACCAACCCAGCAACCATGTCTCACATGGGCGAAAGCAAAACGACTATCAATACCATGGCGTTTGACCTTGAGATGAAATATCAAGACAACCAAGACTCTAGCGGTGATGGTAAAGGCCATTCAGTGTTGCCTTCATTTGGTGCTTTCCACGCGCATCAAGTAACAGACCAACTGCACCTTGGTATCGCACTTGGCGCTGTTGGTGGCTCAAGCCTTGATTACGGTAGCGATTGGGCAGGTGCTGCCCTTCTAGAAGAAATTACTCTGACCGCAATGCAAGTGAATCCATCACTGAGTTATAAGCTGAATGACCAATGGTCTGTTGGCGCAGGTATTCAATTGAGTTGGGCTGCATTACAACAGTCATCTTCTCTTTTTATAGCCAAGCAAGATACTGACTGGGCTTATGGTTATAACCTTGGTGTTATGTACACTCCAACAGAGAAGTTAAAATTGGGTGCGAGTTACCGCTCGAAACTAGAGCACGAATTTAACAATGATGTGAATGTCTTTACTGGCGGTAAACGTTCATTGAATACTGGTATTGATGTACCTGAACTCGTTGATGTCAGTGCAAGCTATGCATTGAATTCTCAATTAGATTTATTGGCAAGCATCCAGTTTCATCGTTGGAGCCAATGGGACAATACTGTTTTGGATCTAGGTACCAACGAAAATGGGGACTTCCCAATTAGTCAAACTCTACAACGTGACTGGGATGATGTTTGGAAATTTGCTGTTGGTGCTGACTACCAGCTGAACTCTGACTGGCGTTTAAAGGCGGGCTTCTCTTACGAAACCTCTCCACAAGACGATCCTTCAATGCAGTGGGTTGATCTCCCTGTAGGCGAACAGTATCGCTACTCGGTAGGTGCTTCAACGTATTGGGATGATATCTTGATCGATGTGTTCTACGAATACGCGGACTTAGGTTCGGTTGAGATGAATCGTGATGGACCTAAAGGGCGCAACTTGCTCAATGGTTCTTTCGATGGCCGTATCCACTTTGTTGGCCTTAGTGCGACCTTCTAATGACATTACGTACTCTATTATTTGTTGCTGCGGCAACGCTCGGGTCGATGGGGGCTTTTGCTGAAGAGAAGCACCCTGACGACCCGACTAAGATTGTAACCAAAGCTGGCGTTGCTTATAACGAAGAGCTTAAGTTTTCGGGCTCTATTGGGCTGGATGAAGCGCGAATGATCAACGCTCGTGTCAATGCGGACGGCGAAGAGTGGCGATTAGGCGGTTCATGGCTGTTGCCGATGGGTATCGTGAATTTCAACTTTAGCCGTTCTGAATATGATAACGATGCTTATAAGAACAACTACAGTATTGGCACATTTATACCACTGAGCTATTTCGATATTGAGCCGTTCGGTTGGCAAATCTTCCCAATGGCTGGTTACAGCTACAACGATGGTGAAGTAGCCGTATTCGATGGTGAGAATGTGGGTTCTGATTATGTATTGATGCCGAGCTCGACACATGGTGGCTATATCGGAGCGTTTGGCTTAAAAACGATAACCGATGAATGGTCTATCATGGGCTTTGGTGGTGGTTCAATGGGTTCTGACGATTATTCAGGGTATTGGGCAGGTGTCGGTGCTAGCTACAAGTTGAGTGATGCTCAATCATTCAACGTCTTCACTATTTTTGCTGAGGACGATTTTGGTGAAAATAACAGTGTTGGTGCGTCTTACACCTATGAGTTTAAATAGCTGTTAGCAATCCGCAGGTGGACGTCTCTCGTAAGAACCATTCACTTAGTCCGGATTAAATTGAACAAAGTCGCTTGTTAAAACTGAGCGACTTTCTTTTATTCTATTTCCCAATCTTTTTTATCTCTTTCTTCCTTTTTCTAATGTGAGAGTACTGCTCTCTTAATCTAGATTAAGTTTTCCTCGTCTTATTCTCTGTACTATCCGCATAAATCAACGCCCATTCAGTAATGGACAAAAGAGAGTCACTTTGTGAAAAAGAAGTGGTTCTCTTTTGTCTTTTATAATGGCCAAACATCATAAAGATTTAATGAGGATAAGACTTGAGCACTTTGTTTACAGAAACACGCATCTGCAGCATGACATTGAAGAACCGCTTCATGAGAAGTGCAACGTGGGAAAATATGGCCACCGAAGATGGGCATATGACAGATAAACTGTACGCTATCTATGAAGAGTTGGCTCAAGGTGAAGTCGGCCTGATCGTAACGGGTTACGCGAACATCGTTGAAGAAGAAAAGCCAAATGCGGGCATGATTGGTATGTATAACGACTCATTCATTGCAGAGTATCAAAAGCTCACTCAATTGGTTCATGACAACGACTCTAAAATCGTCATGCAATTGGCATACGGTGGCACAAAGACCACGCATGATCTTGGCGAACGAGTGATCTTTGCACCAAGTGAAGTTCCTGAAAAAGGGACTCAAACACTGGGTAAAGCGATGACCAAAGACGAAATTGATTACATTGTTGATGCCTTTGCTCAAGCGTCATTGAGAGCACAAAAATCAGGTTTTGATGGCGTTGAAATTCATGCTGCTCACACTTACCTGATTAATCAGTTCTTAAGCCCTTACTACAACCAACGTGAAGATGAGTACGGCGGTAACTTAGAAAACCGCATGAGATTCTTGTTAGAGATCTATATCGCGACGCGTAAGCTGGTGGGTGATGATTTCCCTATCTTAGTTAAACTCACTGCATCGGAGTTTTTTGAAGGTGGTGTCACCTTTGAGGAAACACGTATTGTCTGTAAAAAGCTTGAACAAGTGGGCGTGGATGGCATTGTCCTGTCAGGTAATATTCATGGTAAAGCAGACACTATGATTGGCGAGTCGCACGATGGCTTTACCATTCAAGCTGAAGGCTACTTCCATGAGTATGGTCACGCGATCAGCCAAGACGTTAATATTCCGGTGATCACTGTGGGTGGATTGACGGATTTTGATGCTATCGAAGCGATTGCAAACAACACAGGTATTGAATACTTCGCTCTTTCAAGACCGCTGCTTTCTGAACCGCATTTAGTTAAGCGTTGGAAGGAAGGGGATAGAAGCCCTGTTGAATGCGAACGATGCTCTAAGTGTCGCACTAAGCGCGGCAACTTCTGCGTGGTGAATAAAGACAGAAAAGTACAGCTTGCTCGCATGTAGTCGCTGAACCTAGCTTCAAGCGAGAACCGAAGTTTATAGCCGAGTCTAAGTTTGAGCCTGTGTAATCGCGCAGGCTCTTGTTTATTCCGTATTCCACGAAACGAAATTTGAAACCTTATTAATCACATCTTCCTGTCAAATTGGCGCGATTAAACAGATACACTGCGCCTGTAAATTATCCAACCAAGTTATCGATAACAAATTGAGCAAACTGTGAAATTACTTCCTCTTCTTAAGCAACCTCGAATCCACTGACGACTCTTTAGTTTTAGCGACATTGCTATGATTTAAGCGTGATACTCACTATTCATCCCAGTGAACCCTGTTTTTTTAGGGCGTTAGTTTGTGCACCTTGGATTTGCATCGTCGAACATTTTGATAGTTAACGAATAAAACTAAATAGATCATTCAGAGGTAAAAATGCAAAAGAAGCATTGGTCCAAATTCGAGTTGCTGCATGAAGTCGTAACCAACCCCAATATTCACGTAAAAGGTCAACACAGTTATTACAGCGATTGCTGGGACAACGGTTTTGAACAATCGGTAGTTCGCTATTTACACGGCGACGAAGTCAGCCGCCAGTGGGAGCCTCGCTGGGAAATCGATGAACTGTACATCGGTGACTATGTTTGTATCGGGGCTGAAGTCGTAATTCTGATGGGCGGTAACCATACCCACCGAGTCGATTGGTTCTGTTTGTATCCATTTATGGATGTGATTGAAGACGCCTACATTGGCAAAGGCGATACTCACATTGAAGATGGGGTGTGGTTAGGCATGCGAGCGATGGTGATGCCCGGTGTGACGATTGGCGAAGGCGCTGTGGTTGCAGCGAACAGTGTTGTGACAAAAGACGTCGCTCCCTACAGCATTGTCGGTGGTTCTCCAGCTAAAGTCGTCAAATACCGCTTTGATGAGTCCGTTATTGACGAACTCATTTCATTCAAAATATACGAGTGGCCAGAAGAGAAGTTTGAAGCGTTGAGGAAGCATTTATGTAACTCAGACTTTTCAAAGTTAAAGCAGGCGATAACGGATTACGACAATTGTTTGTAAGGAGCGCTTGTAACGAGCATTTGTAAGGTGCGTTTTTAAGGTACGGGTATAGCCACAGATTTGTGTAGAAAGATCTGTGTCATATTTATATTGAAAAACACGTTAAATCAGTCCGTTACCTTGCAATACTCAACATGGTGTACCAATCTTATTTCATAAGCATGGATAAGGATTGTGTATGCCCGCAAGTTCAATGAAAAACAAAGGGGTGGTGGGGAAAGTCCTACTGCCTTCTTTACTCATAAATCTTCTCTCTCTCGCCGTTCCGTTAACGGTTTTACAAATTTACGATCGTATTTTACCTAACCAAAGTTACGGTACTGCCACTTTGTTGTTGGCGGGTGCAGCGTTGGCTGTTGCCATGGAAGCATTGATCCGGTTTGTGCGTACTTGGCTTTTGTCAGCCGCGGCCAGCAATACCGAGAAAGCGACCTATCAAACCTTGGTTGAAAGAGTAACAACGGCTTCATCAGGACATCTTCGCCACATTGGTGTTGGCGGCGTGGAAGAGGGGCTGGGCTCAGTATCAAAAGTCAAAGATTGGTATTCCGGTGGTGTGATTGCAGGCTTTATTGATTTGCCTTTTGCCTTGATCTTCTTGGGCTTGGTGGCTTACATCGGCGGTGAGCTGGTGGCGATACCTTTGGCAGTTTGGCTGATTACTCTTGGAATCGTTTGGTTATCTTCTATTCGTGTTAAAAGCTTGAGTGAAGAGGCTTCCCAAGATGAGCAGGAGCGAAAAGCGTTTTTGATTTTGCTAAGCCAAACCATTCAGGGAATCAAACGCCAGGCCGTTGAGTCTCGAATCTTTAATCAGTTTAAATCCCTCAATAATGTTCGCTCTCAGTCTAAAGCGAGAGAAGAAGAACAGAACGCTTTCGCCCAAGAATGTATTCAGCTTGCTGCACTAGCTACGTCAGTTTTACTGGTGATCACGGGCAGCTTATGGGTGTTGGATGGCCAGTTAACCACAGGTGGATTGGCGGCATGTTCTATCTTATCGGGCAGAGCGGTTGCACCTTTAAGTGCTTTAGTGGGAGTTCGAATCAAGCTTAATTCAATACACAGTGCCAATCAGGCAATAGAAAAATTGAGTGACTTGTCACTATCGGAATCTTCAGATTCTGAGCAAGCTGAGAACCACTTATCTGACTTTGAGGTGTTGGAAATCAAGCAAGCGACCGTTGAAAGATACGGTGAACTCGCTCATGCGGATGTCACATTGAATAAAGGTGAATTGGTATTGTTAGAGAGTGAGGATCGCCACACCAACAGTCATTTATTGTCGTCGATTGCAGGTATTGATGATCTAAAAGCGGGGGAGTGCTTCATTAATGGAGCTGCAGTTTCAATCGCATCCGTAACCAATATTGCGGCCTACTGTGGCGTTAAAGGGCAGTTGGTGTCGGGTACTATTCTCGACAACTTGTGTGGCTTTGACCCTGAGAAAACACAAAGCGCCAGTGACTATGCAAAGCGTTTGGGTTTAATCAAGGAAATCACTCGATTACCCGATGGACTAGAGACACAAATTGGCCATACGAGTGCGTCTCTGCTGAGTATGGGTAACGTGAAAATGCTCAATATCGCGACTCAACTGGCAAGTGATAAGCCCATTATCATGTTAGAAAGGCCAGATTCCTCGCTTGATTTAGATGCCCTTGGAAACCTAGCGAAGGTGTTGGAAGAAGAAGTGGCGGCAGGACGGACGATACTGATGGTGAGCTACCATTCTAAACTTCGCGAATTGGCCAATCGAATCATTACAGTGGAAAGTCGAGCTATTACGGTCGACAGCGAGAGCAATCAGGAGGCCGTCGTATGAATCGTTTAGATATTGGTAACCCTTCAGGTACGAACAACCGTGCAGATACCAGCGGTCGACAAGAGGTGATGAATCATTTAGAAACCGAGAGCCTTTCCGTTCTTAAGCAATTGGAAGTTAATGCTAATATCCAGTTGTTCGCACATCAATGGGTCGATGAAAATGGCATTGAATCAATCGACGATATGTTTGCCTTGTTCGACAGGCTTGCACTGCCTTATCGCTTGGTTGCCAACCTAGATGAAGTTGGTGAACATAAATTGGTCTTACTGGTACTTGGTGAACATGAGCTGGTCTCTGGTCATTTAGAATCCAAGCAATTTGTTGCCTTTAATGCCAATGACGACATTACCGATGTCCCTCAGTTTTGTATTGTTATCGAAGGTCCACCACTAGAGAAGGCTTCTCCTGATTGGGTTGGCGAACGACTACATGCGTTTCGCCCCATTATTCCTAAATTGCTGCTAGTCAGCTTTATCACTAACTTATTTGCGCTTGCTGTTCCCTTCATCACGATGTCGATTTATGACCATGTGATTGGTGGTGATGCAGGGCATGAGTTGCAAGGTATCGCCATTGGCGCGGCGTTGTTGTTTGTGATGATGGGTTGGTTGAGAACATTACGTAGCCGAGTGTTTGCTTCAGTTTCCAACCGAGTAAGTCGTGAGATTTCTCAATCCCTCGTGCAGCGTCTGCTTCGTAATAGCTATGCTCAAAATCAGCAAACAGCTTCTTCTAGTCAGCAAAACCAAGTGATGTTGTCAGAGCGTATTTCAGGTGTGCTATCGGGGCCATTAGGAAATGCGTTATTTGACCTACCATTCATTCTTATTTTTGTACTTGCGATAGGTGTTTTAGGCGGGTGGTTGGTACTGGTTCCAGTCGTCTCTTTAATCCTTTATTACTTGCTAGCAAAACGCTCGATACGCTCTAGCAGCAAGCGCTCTATGCAATCGACAGTGGCAGGTACGAATCGTCAAAACATGACTAATGAGCTGTCATCCAAGCTTGCCTTTATTCGCAGTGCTGGGTTCTCAGAGCACTGGATTCAACGTTTCAAAAAAGCCAATCTTCTTGCTTCAACAGTGACCTTTAATCAATCGGTTCTCCAGAGCCGGTACACCTCGATTTACTATTTTATTGGTGTGGGATCGACACTCGCCGTGATGGGGTTAGGTATAGGACTTATTTTTGAACAAGTGATGACCCCTGGTGGTTTGATTGCTTCAATGATGTTGATATCTAAGGTGACTGGCCCAGCTCAGGTGTTGGCAAACAGTGCGATGCGTTTTAATAGCTTTAATCAATCCAAGCTGCAAGTGAACCGTATTTTGTCTCAGCCGTCTGAGCGTGAATTCAGTTACCAGCATCACCCGTTACCCGTGGTAGCGCCTAACTTGAAATTAGACCAAGTGACGCTGCGCTATCCCAAACAGAGTCGCCCGGCCTTGAATGGTGTGAGTTTTGATATTGAAGCCGGTGAAATTGTCGCGATTACCGGCCCTTCTGGGAGCGGTAAATCAACATTAATTGAAGTGCTGTCTGGCTTGCAGCCTATCCAAAACGGTATGGTCGAGCTTGAAGGCGTTAACCTCGTTCAATATGATCCGCAGCTTTATCGCCACTGGTGTTTCATTCGAGCCGCATATCCTGATTTGCTTACGCTGAGTATTCGAGAGTGGCTAAACGACGGTCACAAAGTCGAAGATAAGAAAATGATATCTGCAATTGAAATGGTGGGCGGAAAGCGTTGGTTCGAGACATTATCAGGTGGGCTCGATACTTCCATCAGCAGTATTCAGCCGGACAGCCTTTTTGACATGTTGTCTGGCAGCGTCGCGCAGATCCTCATTGATGCAAAAGCGCTGGTTTATGACTACCCAATGTTCTTAATGGATAATCCTGTGCCTGATGCTCACCCAAATGCTAAACGTATATTTGGTGAGTTTGTGCAGTCGAAAAAAGGAAAAGCAACGGTGATTTACACGTCCCACGATCCGGATTTAATCAAGCTTGCCGATAAAGTGGTGGTATTAAATGAAGGTGCAGTGGTTTATGCCGGTCCATTAGAGCCGGAGCAGTCTTTGAAGCAGGAACAGCCTTCAGAGCCTCAAGCTTCTCAAGAACCGCAGTTATCTGAGCAACCGTTATCTCAAGAGCTACAGCCGTCAACTCAAGAGGCGTCTGCTCAACAAAATGCAGCCCAACAAGAACAATCAAAGTCTAAGCAAGGAGTCGCTAATGACTAAACAATCTATCGAGAAGGGCAAGCGCTACGGTGAACTTGTTGAATCACAAAATACGGCTCGTACATTGGCGCTGGCCACATGGTCGGTTGCCTTATGTGTTATTGCTTTTGCCACTTGGTCTGTAGTCACTCAAGTTGATGAAATCGCCAAAGCCAAAGGTGCTGTGATTCCAGAAGGCGAGAAGCAAGTATTACAAAGCGCGATTGGCGGTAAGTTAAAGCAAATTCTCGTTAAAGAAGGGCAGTTGGTTGAGAAAGGCCAGCCGCTTGTTGAGTTTGATGCCACTTTCCAGCGTACCGCCCTTGAAGAGCTAAAGTCCCAACAAGTGACGCTTCTAGCCAGTGTGGAACGTATGAATGCGCTGCTTGAGCAACGTGAGCCTAACCTTGCTGAGTTTGAGGTCGATTACCCAGAGATCGTCAGCCAACAAAAAGCGCAGCTGAACGCGCAAAAAGCCCTCTACTTCCAAAAGCGTGTGGTGCTTGAGAAAGAGAGCGAGCAAATTGCAGAGCAGCTTCGTAGCGTAGAAAAGGCCTTGCCGAGTTATGAGAAAGAGTTAAATGCGACTAAGCAAGAGTTGAACATACTGGAGAAGGGTTATAAAGCGGGTAACATTTCACGTTTACGTGTGCTTGAAATGCGTCAGAAACTGGCCAGTATTGAGCAGAAAATTGAAGAAGCTCGTGGTAAGAAAGCTGTGTTAATCAAGCAAGCAGACAGCACTGAGCAAAAAATTGAACAGCTTTTAGCAGAGGCTAAGGCGAAGGTCAGTGACGATCGTTCTAAAGCCGTATCTGACTTATCGGCATTGAATGCAAGAGTTCGTTCAAGCCAAGCTAAATTGACCAACACCATGTTGGTGTCACCGCTACAAGGCTTGGTGCAAAGCCTGCCAAGCACGCAAAACGGTGGTGTTATTCAGCCTGGTGGTACTGTGGTTGAAATCGTTCCTGTTGGTGGGAAAGCAGACTTTAAAGCTCGTTTGTCGCCAAGAGATATTGGTTTTGTGAGTGTAGGGCAGCCGACTCGTATCAAGATTGATGCGTTTGATTACAGCCGCTTTGGGGCGCTAAAAGGGGCGGTTGAGAGTATTTCTCCGACCACAAGTCAAAGCGAGCGTGGCGAGATCTATTATGAAGTCGTAGTGTCGGTTGATACGCCATACTTCCGCGATAACCCAGAGAGCTTTTCTATTTTGCCAGGTATGACGGGAGAGGTAGATATAACTACTGGTGAGAAATCTGTATTCCAGTATTTATGGAAACCGATTTACACCAATGTGAGTGTCGCATTTGGTGAAAGGTAATCGTTATAAAGAGTCGTTGAGAGTAAACGAATAACAACAGCAAATAATAAAAAGGGAGCACATCATGTGCTCCCTTCTGTTTAGTCTCGTTATCGGTTAACTATTTGGATCTATGTCCGGTAACCCATCGATATCGTTGTGATGATGGTGCTCATCATCTTGGTTATGGTTGATGTTTGCATCATGGTGTTCCAGCGCGTCTGACATATCCAAGTGCGCTTGGTCATGTGTTGCTGCATCTGGTTGGTCGACTTGTGCAAGTACGATATCCATATCCGCAGGTTGATCGTGAACCGTTGTCGATGTCGCATCGGGTTTAATGCCCAATGCATCCAGATAAGCGGCTGCACCATGGTGGCTGGTTTTCTGTTCGGGTTCTTGATGGGTCTGCTGGGTTAAATCCAGATTACTATCATCGCTTAGTGTGACCGTAAAGTCGGCTTGCGAAGCCATGTCTGGCTCGTCATGTTGAACAGGAGGCGGTGGTGGTGGAGCAGGGTGTGATGTATGGACGACAGGAGTGATTGTCATATCAACCACTTCAGTTCCAACTGTCAGCTTTCCACTATTTCCTGGCCCATGACTGAGTATCTGGATATTCACATGGGCGACAACTTCATCTTGATTTGTCCCTTGCAATGCCACTTCAAATTTATCTTCATGTTGACCTATACCAGAAGCGCTGCCATGAGGGCCCGTGTGAACTTGGGCTTGCTCTTGATAATGTAAATGACCGGTCTGAGGATCAATAGTTAATGTCCCGTATTGGCCATGATGACTAGTGACGTACTGTCCGTTAGGTAAATGGATTCGCCAACCGCTTTGTGCTGTTGGTACCGGAGTTAACGATGGTAATAGTGGTGGAACCCCAAGCGTGCCAGATACTTGGTGGCTTCCCGATGGTGGTCTGACAATGATAGGTTCAGGAATAGCGCTTGCAGCGAAACCTTGGCTACCTGCGGTATTACCGTGTTCGTCAGTCATTGTTGCTTGTACATTAGAACCGGGATGAACTTCAATTTGTATTCCGTGCTGTAGAGTATGAGCATCTAATACATGATCCTGACCATTGACGACAAGATGCTCACCGATTTTGGCATCACCAGGAGGCGTAACGGTTGCTGTGATCGTGTTTGCTTGTCCTCGGGCGATTTCAGCTTTGCTGTATAAGTTGTCTGCCCCTGCGTTTTCAAAGGTAATCGTAGGAACGCTAACCTGTGTATCGACTTGGTAAGTAACATCTGCAGTGGCATGAGCGCTATTACCTGCGGTATCTGTTATCGCTACTGATGCCTCTATTTTTTGGTCAGCATCGGCAATGAGTTCACTGCCAGGTACGGCAATTGAATAGTGTCCTTTTGCATCGACCACGCCAGTATGCTGTGTCCCATTTACATCTAAAGTCACAATGTCACCTGCATTAAAATCGCCAGAAACGGATCCGGTGATGTCAATGGAGCTGCTGGATTCTTGAGCATTAATCACATTGTCGGCGGTAATTGGGTCTGTTTGAATACCGACGTGTACTTGTGTATCTATATGGACGGAAAGAAGCGAAGATGTAGCCGGTAGCACTGATGAAGGAGCCAATGCTTTGGCGGATAGATTATGATCGCCATTCGGTAAGCTGCTTACTACAACGTTATATTGGCCAGAAGCATCTGATACCGCGTGTCCAACGGGTGTTGAACCATCGTAAATAGTGACTTTCGAGAATGGAATATCAGTGTGTCCGGTAATCGTTGGCGTAGTGTCGTTGGTAAGGTTGTCAGTGTTCGACGAACCCGAGTCACTCGTTGATGCCAAATTCAATGTCACCGAGTTTGTTGGCGCTACGTTGGTGATCATTAGCAAGGTTGGTAGTGTCGTTGTAACCGTAGGTTGTTGAGGCACTGTGGTTGATATTACTAGGCCACCCGTTGGTGACATGGTGACATGTCCCGAGGCATCAAAGGTGATGAATTTCGAATCTTCAGTATGGCCGTCACTGACTTTTACTTCGAATACATCGACACCATGATAGGAGTTGGTGGCAGAGTTATAACTCATTCCTGTGATAGACGTATTTGGTGTGTAGATGTAGTCACCAGTGTCTGGGTCGACCGACAATGAACCGAATTGACCGTTAGAACTAACGACAGAGAAGGTATGAGTGTCATTAGTGTCTAAATCTGTCTCTGTTAATGTACCTGCTGCTGTTGATGTTTGGTTAACGCCGAGAATCGGTGCGTCATTGGTTCCGGTAATGGTAACCACGATATCATGGTGCGTGCCATCTGCAGATTGAACCGTGATGGTTTCAGTGTCTGTCTGACCTTCGCTAAGCTGTTGAACTATAGGATGGTTGTTGTCAAGGTCGTAAGTCCAGTGACCATTTACATCGATATGAGCGTGCCCATAGCCTTTGCTTCCGGCTATTCCAGCTCCACCCTGTACCGCGGTAAACCCTGCGGTTCCATCAGGGTCACTCGCCGTCAACGTACCTGAAGCTTGAAGTGTTATGTCTTCTTTTGCCACTCCTGTGGAGTCTCCACTGAATGTTGCAGGGTCAGCGACACTCGCTATATTAATGAGTATTGACCCTTCTTTTGAATCAAGATGACCATCGTTTGCGGTAAATTGCACCGCCCCTAATCCGCTGACACCAGAACTAAAGTAGTTGTGAGTTGGGGTGAAGATGAGTGATGAAACGTCGGAGGCGCTGACGTCATCACCAACATTCACTGTGGTGCCATTCAGCGATAACACGCCATGGGCGACATTGGTAATCGTGATGTGGTTTAACGCATCTCCATCAATATCAGAATATTTAAAGTCTGCGGTGGTGAACGCATGAGGCTTATCTTCTAAAGAACTAATAAAACTCGATCCAACGATAGGTGCATCATTGACCGCATTGACATCCACTACCATCGTTGCGCTTGCCGAATTTTTATGGCCATCATTCGCAGTAAATGTAAATTGCGCATAGTTGGCGCCGTTTTCATTATTGCTCGGCGTGAAAGTTAAATGGCCTGCGTCTAAGTCAGCCTTGCTGATTTGCTGGTTGGCGGTTACGACGTTACCGTTTAAAAGTAATAATCCATGACTCGGTAAGCTGCTAATAGTCACGAACTGTAACGCATCGCCATCTTGATCACTGTAACCAAATTCACTGGTGGTAAAGGTTCTGGTGATGTCTTCATTTGTAGAAACAGTTTGCCCTGTCACCGTTGGCGCATGTTGTAGAGGAGGGGTGACTTCAATAGAGAGAGAGTTTTGAGAAGAGTCTCCTATTGGGTTACCCCCATCATCACCGACACGATAAACCATACTTGGCACTTTACCTGTAAAGCCAGCTTCCGGGGTGAAGGTATAATGACCATTCGCTTCGATCGCGAGTGTACCGATACCGGCCATAGTATGTGGTTGCCCAGGCCTTACCGCGACATAACCTGACACGGGGTCCTTTATTTGAATATCTTGCAACACCAGATGTGCGTTGGAATCGGTGTCTGTTGCTGCACCACTCAATCCTTGATCCGTCCCAGAGCCAGTAAGTAGATTCCCTTCAACTGGACCACTATGTTGAACACCAGAATCACTGAGGCTGTGTAGAGTAGGAGCGTCAGTAGTCCCGTTAATAGTGACGGTAATTGAATGCTTGGTACCGTCTTTTGATGTGACTTCAATGCTATCTGTGAGTGTTTGTCCATTGTCTAAGTCTTGAATCTGCGTACTCTTGTTGTCTGCTTTATAAACCCATGTCCCAGTACTAGTGATGTCGAAATGACCATAGGTTCCATCCAGAGATATTTTCGGTTGCCCCTTAAGATCTAATGCAGCTTCGCCATGACCATCAGCGTCAGAAACAATCAGGTGCCCATGGCAATAAAGGGCATCTGGAATAGTTGCTGACCCAGTGATATGCGCGTTATGGTGAATGTTTGTATCTTCTTTTATGCTGCTGGAGTCACCGGCAAATGTGGCGGCATCATTAACTGCTGCAAGGGTTGTGATTGCCCCCGTATGAGTCACTCCGCCATGCGCATCTGTGACGTCATAGCTAAAATGAACTTGGCCGTTATAGTCTTTGGTTGGAGTAAAAGTGTAGGTGCCGTCTTTGTTATCGACAACAGACCCGTGATCGACTAGCAGATTAGCAATGGTGAGTTTGCCTAGGTCGTTGCTATCCACGTCTATAGTGTTTGCTAAGAGTTCGGTGGCCGTGATGGTTTGCGCGAGGTCTTCTTTACCGCTGTTGAGCTGCACTTCTGAAGAGCAGTATGGACGGTCGTTGTCGCCATGAATGGTGATAACAATATCATGAGTAGTACCGTCTTTACTTTGTATCGTTATCGTATCAGTGAGTGTCTCATTTGCACCAAGTTGATCAATCGTCGATCCTACATTTGTTGTTAATCCACCATTTACATCAGCAGTGCCGGTCGCAACACCATAAAACCATTTACCATCTGTATTAAGAATCAAATGGCCATATTTTCCATGATAGGTATAACCAATACCTTTAGAATCAAAACTATTCTCGCCGGTATCTGGATCGATGATTGTTAGTTGCCCCTCAACATGAATCATACTATTAGTTAAATGCGCCATACCTGACTGGGCAAAGTCTGGCGACATATCAGGGTTTCTGTTTTCATAAACATCGCCAGTATCCACACCTGATATAACGGCTTTATCTCCAATCGCATCAATATGAAGAGTGTTAGTAGCCTCTTGTGAGTCAACATGCCCATCGTTAACAGTATATTTAAACTGAACATCGCCATTAAAATCTTGCGCAGGAACGAACTGAAGTTTACTGATGTCAGCTGTAGGGATGTGTTGCCCCGCTGTAACATCGTGTCCATCAAG
>NZ_JBFRTD010000039.1:0-35690 GCF_041473955.1 Vibrio sp. 10N.222.54.E6
GGGGTTCATGACGCGCTTACACTCAAACTTCTCAGACTGCACATTTGATCGTACTTCACTAGTTGGAACGAAGTTTAAATTTTGCAATATGGTTAGTGCATCGTTTAAAGATTGTTTAATTCGTGGAGTGTTATTTAGAAAGTGTAATTTAGAGCATGCTGTATTTTCTGATTGTATTATTGCAGCATCGACTTTCGAGAAAGCAAAACTTAAGAATGCGCAATTTATAAACTGTAAGGTTATTAGCTCTACTAACTTACGTACATTTCTTCCAGAAAATTCTTTTGTTAATACTGAGTTTTACGACACTTATCCGTCTGAAAGCAGCTTCGACCTAGCCCTTGTGGATGTTGTAAATCAACTCAGAGAGCATGATTTTATCCGTAGGTCGACAGTCTTACATCGAAAAAAAGGAAAGCTGGATACAATCTCTTTAGGAGTCTTGGTTGAAGAGTTTGGTCAAAGTAATCTTGTCGCTATTCTTCCTGAGGCTGCGTTGTCAATTGAACGTGAATTTCATACACTCAGTTACATACAAAACGTATTGCGTAAGGTCATTAACGATGGTAGCTTTTAAGCCCCCGGTCTTGCCACCCATAGAACTCTGGTGCTAACGGTTAATGCTAGTCTACGGACTGATGCGGGGTTACAGCGTTAATTGTTTCAAAGTTAGAGGAGGTATTGCCTATGGTAATGGATGTTTTAACAATTTCATCTTTCGTTGCGTTAATTCTATACAAAGTGGTTGTAAATATCAGTTCTATGTTTGGTGGTGAGATTTACCTTCTGCGCTATAAAAAATCCCATACAAACGTATAAGGTGACAAGATACTTTTTCTCTTCTGATAAATGCGTTTTAGAACAATGCCTCTAAAACGTTTATGTCCAAAAATGAGTTGAACGAAGCCGCTCTGCGACTGTGACCCGACTACCAGCTAACCCTGTTTAAAGTCCGTCAATTTTAGCAAATCTTCATTATCACTGGCTCGAATCACTGAGTTGATTTTTCATATACGCCAGAAACGAAAAATGTCGCATCCATGCGACATTTCTCTTTTGGCGGCCAAACCAGTTTTGCTATATCCATTCTAGATTTCAATCCATTAGGAGATTATTCAGAATGTACATATAAGACGCTGTTAATGTTGATTAGTTCCCGTTACGCCGCATTTTTTTTCGATTTATTTTCTAAGTCGAATGACGCTGCGATTAACTTCTTGGTGTAGTCATTTTTCGGTGCATTGAAAATCTCTTCTGCAGACCCTTCTTCCATCACTTCACCCTTCTGCATCACCAATACACGATCCGACAGTGCTTTCACTACCGAGAGGTCGTGACTGATGAACAGAAAGCCGATATTGTGCTTGGCTTGAATGTCTTTTAGCAGGTCAATCACGGTCAGTTGTACTGAGCGATCGAGTGCCGAAGTTGGTTCATCCAGCAAAATGAAAGAGGGCTCTAGAATCAGTGCGCGAGCAATCGCGATACGTTGTCTTTGTCCGCCAGAGAACTCATGCGGATAACGGTTTATTGAATTCGGCTCTAAGCGAACTTCAATCAATGCTTTGCGCGCTCTTTCTAAACGTTCTTGCTTGGATAGATGAGGTTGATGCACCGTTAAGCCTTCGGTGATGATTTCCCCAACGGTCATGCGTGGTGATAAAGAACCATAAGGATCTTGGAACACCATTTGGACATCTTTCTTGAGCTTGTGACGCTCTTTATCATTTAATAAGCTAACGTCTTGGCCTTTGTAAACAATACGTCCGGTACTCGGCAGCAAGCCGATTAATGCACGTCCAAGGGTCGATTTACCTGACCCTGATTCACCCACAATGCCTAGCGTTTCGCCTTGTTTAAGATTCAACGAAATGCCTTTTACGGCTTCGAAATACTGACTTTTACTCTTGATGAAATGTGATTTAACCAAGAATTGAACTCGGATATCGTCAGCACATAATAGTTCTGGAGCTGACGCCTCAACAGGAACCTTAGCGCCTTTAGGAATCGAGTTAATCAGCATGCGTGTGTAATCGTGTCTTGGATTCTCGAATAAGGCTTGAGTCATCCCTTCTTCAACTAGCTCACCTTTGCACATCACCAGAACACGGTCGGCAAAATGTTTTACTACGCCAAGGTCATGGGTGATGAACAAAATTGCCATGCCCATTTTGTTTTGGATTTCTTTGATAAGAGAAAGCACTTCCGCTTGTACGGTCACATCCAATGCGGTGGTAGGTTCGTCGGCAATCAAAATATCGGGCTCGTTGATCAAAGCCATCGCAATCATGATGCGCTGTAATTGACCACCTGAAAACTCATGCGGATACTTGTTGTAAGCCTGCTCTGGCATTGGTAAATGCACAAGATTGAAGAGCTCTAGCACACGCTGTTTTGCTTTTGATTTCGATACATTGCGGTGACACATAATGGCTTCCGCCACTTGTGTACCCACGCGCAGGTATGGGTTGAGAGATGTCATTGGTTCTTGAAAGATCATTCCGATCCTGTCACCACGAATTGACTGCATCTCTCGTTCAGTCTTTTTGAGTATCGACTGACCTTCAAATTCGATTTCCGATTGAGCATCAATGATGGCGTTATCAGGAAGCAAACGCATTAAAGCGTTGGAAGAGACAGATTTACCTGAACCCGATTCGCCAACAATGGCCAAGGTTTCACTAGAATTAAGAGTAAAGTTAATCTTTTTTACCGCATCAATGATTCCATCATTGGTTATGAATTTAACGGAGAGATTATTAACTTTAAGAATGGCCCGGTCCGACATGATATATCCTTATCAATTTAAGACATTAGGTGAAGATTGAACTTCTGAAGTGGTTTTAAGTTGCCCAAAATGGTGATGAGCGCGTTGAATTTGTTCTAGTTCGAGCATCCAATGTGAGCTGCGCTGAGCACTGCAAAATGCGATCAGGTGATTGAGTAAATCTTCGCTCTGCTTTTCCAATAACCTAAAGGTACGTTGAATCAACTCTGTACCTTCAAGAGAGATAAATTGCATCAATGCATAAGATTGGTTCAAGGTGTCGAAGGCTTGTTGGTGCTGGCCTAAACGATTGAGAATCTCTGATTGAGCGACACTGGCGTCTCTAAGGCCTGAAATTAAGCAAGCAAACTGGCAGGGTTTGATGTCACTTTGGTATGCCGCGTTTTGGATGTGATGAGGAAGAGAGGTGAGAACATCGTTATAGAGGCGCTGTGCTTCGGGCCAATGACCTTGTTCCATTAACTGTTCAGCTTTTAGGTAGTGCATCCAGCAGCGTTCAATTTCCATGTCCACATCCTTAATTTTAAATATCCTAAAATGTTAATGATATTTATTATCAATTGCAAATTAAAATCATTCACATGCTAAGTTGGTGAATTAAATCTCTCGTTATTGCTAAAAACGGAGTAAATTGGTTGTTATTTGTTCAGTTGAACAGCTGTGCAGCGTAAGTCACTAAATTTATAGGTAATTACATCTACACTGATTTTATCTACACCCAAGTAATGAAGGACTAAGGAGGCGGCGATGGCGATGCAAAGACTCAATACAGAACAGCTGTATAAGGTAGCGGAACTCGATAAGCTACCATGTAAGTCGACCAAAGAACTGGCTCCAATTGACGAAATCGTCGGGCAAGAACGAGCACAAAAGGCCGTTGAGTTCGCGATGTCAATTAAGGAAAAGGGTTACAACATTTATGCGATAGGTCGAAATGGTCTGGGTAAACGCACCATGATCTTGCGCTACCTAAACCGACATCCTCAAGAAGTACAGGAGCTTTTTGATTGGTGCTATATCGCGAATTTTGAAGACATTCGTACACCTAAGGTGCTGAAATTACCTCGTGGTGTTGGCAGCAGTTTGAAGCAAGATATTGAAAAGCTGATGCGTAAGCTTCTTAAAGCAATGCCACTCGCATTCGATAACGAGATGTACTTTAATCGCGCTGACCGATTAAAAAATCAGTTGGCCGCTAAGCAACAAGCGGCGTTAGAAGCGATCAGTCAAGAAGCAAAAGATAAGGGCATTAACCTGACGATCACGACTCAGGGTGACTACCAATTTGTCGCGATGAATGGCGATGATCTTCATACCGAAGAGAGCTTCGACTTACTCACGCCAGAAGAGCAAGATCAATTCGATAAAACCATTGATGGATTGGAAGTCGGGCTGCGGACCATTTCTCGTGAACTGACCGAGCTTGAAGAGACGTACACAGAGAAAGTTCAAAAGTTGAATGATGATACGGCGCGAGATGTTATTACCCACTTCATCAAGCAGTTGAAGCAAGATTACAGCCAATATCCTGATATTAAAAAGTACCTTACAGCACTGCGTAAAGACATTGTCGACAACGCAGATATTTTCTTAGAAGAGAGCACAGAGCAAGCAGAAGTTGCGACCGCCTCTTTGGATAAGAAAATGCCACGTCGCTACAAGGTGAACGTGATTGTGAGCCAGAAGGAGGAGACTCTGCCGATCGTGGTGGAAGAGAATCCAAATTATCACTCTCTGTTTGGTTATGTCGAGACGGCAACGTTCAAAGGCACCGTATTTACGGACTTCTCTTTGATTCGTGCAGGTAGCTTACATAGAGCCAATGGCGGCGTCTTGCTGATGGATGCGGTCAAAGTACTTGAACAACCTTATGTATGGGAAGGCTTGAAGCGCGCGCTGCGTTCGCGTCAATTGAGCTTCACGTCATTAGAAAAAGAGGTCACGTTAACGGGGGCGGTATCACTTGATCCTGAGCCTATTCCATTGGACGTTAAGATCATCCTGTTTGGTGATTATCGAACTTATCAACTACTGCAACATTACGATGCGGAGTTTGGTGAATTGTTCCGTGTGACGGCCGATTTTGAAGATGAGATGAAGCGTACTGCGGATTCTGAAATGCATTACGCACGCTTCATTTCAAGTATCGTGCACGACAACAACATGCTGCATTGTGATCGCAAAGCGATTGCTCGCATCATTGAGCACAGTTCTCGTCAGGCGGGTGACCAAAGTAAGTTGTCGCTGCACTCGGCACACATTGCCAACCTGCTTCGTGAATCAAACTACGTGGCGAAAGGAGCGAAGTCGAACCTGATTCGTGCTACGCATGTCGACCAGGCGCTATCGAACCAACAGATGCGTGTCGGGCGACTGCAAGACAGCGTCATGGAAACCTTCACCAACGGTACAACACTGATTCATGTGGATGGTCAGGCGGTTGGGCAGGTCAATGCGCTGTCTGTACTCAGCACAACCGATCATATGTTTGGCGCACCGAACCGGATCACGGCAACCACGGCTTATGGTGACGGTGAAGTGATTGATATCGAGAGAAACGTAGATCTAGGCGGCAGTATTCACTCGAAAGGGGTGATGATCTTATCGGCTTACCTTTCTTCGGTATTTGGTAAGACAGCGAAAGTACCGCTTACTACCAATATCACCTTCGAACAATCGTATGGTGGCGTCGATGGTGATAGCGCGAGTATGGCTGAGTTCTGTGCGGTGGTGTCTGCATTTTCTAAGCAGCCGAACCGTCAAGACATCGCGATTACCGGCTCGATGAACCAGTTCGGTGAGTCTCAGCCTATTGGTGGTGTGAATGAGAAAATTGAAGGCTTCTTTGATGTGTGCGAAATCAAAGGACGTTCAAATGAGCAAGGGGTGATCATCCCACGTTCAAATGTTCACAACCTGATGCTGCGTAATGACATCGTAAAAGCGGTTGAAAAGGGCGAGTTTAATATTTGGGCTATCGACCATGTGACTGAAGCGATTGAGCTGTTTACAGGCAAAGCCGCCGGTGAGGCGAGTGACGAGGGGAGCTATCCAATCGATACTATCTTTGGTATCGCTCAAGCTAAACTGAACGCACTGCGTAAATAGTCTAATATCTATAAACCCAGCTAGCTTTTTAATTAGATAAGTATTTGAAAGTTAGACAGATAGACAAAACTAAAAAGCCATCGACATAAAAATCGATGGCTTTTTTTGATTGCGACTTTGCTCGCTATTGAGTCGTCTGTATCTGGTCTGCTTACGGTATTCGGTGAAAGCAATGTGCTAAATGACTTTACCTATTTCGCAAACAGAGCTTGGTGCCATCGAACTTCAGCTTCGCCAACAAGTGCTTGGCATTAGAGCGGCCAATATCATCAAATTCTACCCCGTATCGAGCGTAATGCGTTGATTTTTGGAGATTACAGATAATGCCTTTCAATGGCGGTATTAGTGGGCCATTGTAGTTCTCAGGTGTAACTTCAATAGAGACTCGATCGGCAATTTGAATCGCACGAGAAGTCGGTGAAGTAACAAAACGACAACCACTTTTCGATAAGTCTCTAATCTCACAGTTTGCTCGTTGATCGTTGAAGATGATTCTGGAAGCTAAGTTCACCTCGTAGCGTGTCTCTTTACGCAGTTGGGTTACTTGCATCGAGCTTGGTGTTGAAAGCACAAGTATAGGGAAGGGATCTCCAATCCTATGGTGAATTTGGCTTTTAAAGTGGATAAGAGCGCCTTCTCCTCGCAGAGAGTACGCACGAGCTGTCATCCAAAAACCTTCTTGAAAGAAAAAGCTCAGATCATCGTTGGATACGTCGGGAACCTCAACCACAATGCAGTTATCACTGTGTGTACCGATAAATTTGGTGGTGGCGAGAAACTTAGTACCAACTGGAGTCGATACATTTAATGTTAGTTCACTGCCGTGCTCTATCATGGCCAGTGCATCGGTGCTATTTAATGTAGAAACGGTGCGGTTACGAGGATCTTGAAGTGCCTGATTATGCTCCAAAGGCTTCTTCAGTGGTGCGTTCATTATATGTTCTCCATGCGCCAACATGCGTCTGTTTGTTATATTGGTAACTTGCTATTAAGGGGCAAATACGTGCTAGATTTAGCAGGTGCAATTACATAAATTAAGTGCAATTACATAGACTAGGTAGATGTACTCACATAGATTTATAGAGTGCCTTTATCTTTATTGATTCGTTATTAAGCCGATGGCACAGAGTTATTTACTTTGTTTGTAAGTACTTAGTTCTATTTGTATAAGCTTGAGTTAGTCTATTACAAGGAATGAATACTTCAAATTTTTATTGTTTGTCGTATCAATTATTTTCAGGAGTTGAGAATGCAGGCAACAAAATGGGATCAAGATGCGAACCAGATCACAGTTGAGCTAGCACCCAACCAGTTCGCGGTTGTTAAGTATCAAAAGGATGGAGATGTACTACATATCACATCGACACGTATTCCTGATGAGCTTCAAGGTAAGGGCTTCGGTAAGGTGATGATGGAGTCGGTACTGACTGAAATTGAACAAGCAGGTTTTAAAATTGTACCGATTTGTAGCTATGTGATTCACTATATGAATAGGCAGCCACAGTGGGCACACCTTTTATCCGATAAAGCATAGTAACGAGTATATGTCTCAATCAATATCGTCAAAAAATATCGCTCAACCGATAGCGAATTCAAGTCAAAATCAGCCAGAGCTTTATCAACAAAAGTTTTATCAAAATGAGCTTTATCAAAAAATAGCGGCCTCACTGGGTTGTCATCAAGGGTTTGATGTCCAGGTGATTCAAAGCCTATGGGGCGGGTATGGTGAATTAGTTCGTTTGGTTTTTTCTAAAGACAGGCGTTCTTCATTCAACAGTGTGATTGTTAAACATGTCGCATTGCCAGATAAAGCAGAACACCCAAAGGGTTGGAATACCAAACTTTCTCATCAACGAAAGGTGCACTCTTACCAAGTTGAGACCGCGTGGTATCAGTCGTTTACCCAACAGTGGGATGAGCGTTGCCCTGTACCTGTAGGGCTGCAATGTGAGTTACAAGAGCACGAGTGGCTGATTGTGATGCAAGACTTGGCCGAAATCGGTTTTCCGTTAACTTCTCAGTTTGATGTGCTTGCTGCTTTTGATGATTCAGCAATCCAAGATACTCAGTCTGATCTGGCGTCTGGTTACACACTAGAAGAGCAAAACCAACGCGATGCTTGCCTTAAATGGCTCGCTAACTTTCACGCAAAGCACATCAATGTAGATCAAGAACATTCAGCTTCATTGTGGCAAGTCGGCACATATTGGCATTTAGACACGCGGCCTGACGAGTTAAACGCATTGGCTGATTTATCGCTTAAGAGCCAAGCGCAGCACATTGATAATCTATTAAGGACGTGCCCATATCAAACCTTGGTACATGGTGACGCCAAGCTCGCCAACTTCTGCTTTGATTTAGACAGTGAGCGCGCTGCTGCCGTTGATTTCCAATACGTTGGGCGTGGTTGTGCGATGAAAGATGTGGCCTTGTTCATGAGTAGTGCTGTGAGGCCGCAAGACTGTGCAGAGCTTGAATCAGAGATCTTGGAGGCTTACTTTCGATACTTGAAAGCGGCACTCATGCACTATCAACCACACCTTTCGTTCGATGATGTTGAAGCCGCATGGCGACCAATGTTTTACGTGGCATGGGCTGATTTTCAACGTTTTGTTAAAGGTTGGAGCCCTGATCATTGGAAGATCAACCCGTATACCGAGCAACTAACCTTACGAGTGCTTAACCAATTAGACGAACAGGAGTCCGTCAATGTTCGATAAAACCGCGAGCTGGAAAACGCCGCAAAACTTCTTATTACTGATTTCAATTGTTGTCCCTATCGCGTTTTCGAGCTGGATGGCGCTGCTTAATAACTTCGTTATTGAGAAAGCGAATTTTGATGGTGCGGATATTGGTTTATTGCAAAGTGTTCGTGAGATCCCTGGCTTTTTGGCCTTTACCGTGGTGTTTGTGTTGGCGTTCATTCGCGAGCAACGCTTCATGTTGATATCGCTGGCGATGCTCACTGTCGGTACGGCGATTACCGGTTTGTTTCCTTCACTCACTGGCCTACTGCTGACCACCATTTTGATGTCGACGGGTTTTCACTATTTTGAAACGCTCAAGCAGTCTTTGTCACTCCAATGGCTGAGTAAAGAAGAGGCCCCTGAGATGCTGGGTAAAATGATCTCTGTTGGCGCGTTGGCCTCGTTAATTACTTATGGCTCAATCTGGGTGATGTTAGAACAGCTGAAGCTCGATTTTGCTTGGGTGTACGGCATTACTGGCGGTATTGGATTTATTCTAGTTTTGGTGATGACCTTTGGTTTTCCTGAGTTTCAAACCAAGACTCAACAAAATAAGAAATTGGTGCTGAGAAAGCGTTACTGGCTCTACTACGCGCTCACCTTTATGAGTGGCGCGAGAAGACAGATCTTCACGGTATTTGCTGGCTTTCTGATGGTAGAGAAGTTTGGTTACTCGGCTGCTGACGTAACGCTACTGTTCTTAATTAATTACCTGTTTAATTTCTTATTCGCAAAACGTATTGGTCGATTTATCGGTGTGGTTGGAGAGCGCAAGGCCCTGATCTTCGAGTATGTTGGTTTGATTGGTGTGTTTGTCGGTTATGGTTTAGTACAAAGCGCGGAATGGGCGGCGGCGCTGTATGTTGTTGACCATCTGTTCTTTGCACTCGCATTAGCGATCAAAACCTACTTCCAGAAAATCGCCGATCCTGCCGACATGGCATCAACCGCAGGTGTCTCTTTCACCATCAACCATATTGCAGCGGTTGTTATTCCGGTCGTATTTGGGGTGATTTGGTTGTCGTCCCCTGCAACGGTTTTCTACATAGGTGCTGCGATGGCGGCGGTATCTTTGGCGTTGTCTTTAAACATCCCCAAGAAGCCCGAAGAGGGCAATGAAGTGCGAATGTTTAGCTGGCGCTAACTCTCGATAAAGACTAATAAAAAGCTCCAATAGTGATATTGGATCTTTTTTGTATGTACTAGATGGAAATATCTAGTTAGCTTTCAGTAGGATTAGTTTCTTGCGGTTTTTAATTCACCACGTAACTTGAAGATTCCTTTTGGTGCCTTAGTCAATAAGATGCCACAAAGCAGAGGAATCATCATCACCAGTGACTGTTCAGACAGCACTTCTCCATTGATGTAGCAAGAGATCAGTAGTGCAACCACAGGGAAAATCAGGAAGCAGATAGACGCTTGGAACGGCGTCGAAACTTGTCCGAGTTTAAAGTAGGCAACAATGCCGCCAACACTCGCCACAAAGCCTAGGTAAACTACCGCTGAGATTGAATCCCAAGTGAAGGATTCAACATTCACGTTTTCACCTATCGCCGAAACGGCGAATAAGAATAGAGAAGCGATCAGACTTGGGACTGCGTTGTACGTCAGTACTTCGATGCCTTTACAGTGCTTTTGAACTAACACATACATAACAGCGTGTATTGCCACAGCAAGACCTAAGCAAACGGTACCAACTAGGTAGTCATCGCCACCCATCTGCATTTCATTACCGAGGATCAAACATAAGCTTACAACAGCGGTAGCCAAACCAAATATTTGGTGCTTAGCCAATCGTAGGCCTAGGAATAGGCCTGACATCAACATCACAGCGACCGGCATGTTAGCGAAGATGATCGACGCTAGACCAGAAGAGATGTATTGCTCGCCATAGATCATCAAAGTAAATGGAATCGCAAAGTACATCAGCGCAACAATCAGCAACCATTGACGCTTGCCTTTAGGAAACAGCAGTGGCTGGTTGAAGACTTTCGCTAATACCGCAAGCAGAGGTGCTGCGAGTAAAAAGCGCAATGCAGTAGCAAAAATTGGTGGGATAGAATGCAATGCCACTTCCATTGCGAACCAAGTGGTTCCCCAAATTAGGCAAACAGAGACAAAAAGCAAGATAGTTAGCGACTTCGAATTCATGGTGACTACTCATTAATAATTATTTTAAATCATCGGCTTGTGGCGCCTTAATGACGTGGCACAGTATAAGGAGGTCGTCGGAGAAAAATTTTGTCTTTTTATCTCTAATTGCAATTTATTATGGAAAAATAATCTCTAATGTGTCTATTTTTTAGAAAATAAATTCAATTTAGGTAGCTTGAGGAAAGGCATTGTTCTTTGTAAGGTTTAATTTCGTTTAAGAAACGATCAACTTCGCGAGTATGACTATTTGGCTTATTGCTGTCAGCGTAGCAACAAGAGGCGCCTTTTAAATCACTGTATAAGATGTAAGGCGCGTTATTATTCTCAGTGCAGTCGGTAGATTCATCTACGTAACAGGCTTAACTTGTTTGGACTGTCTTACTGCAAGGACAAGTTGCGGTAGCAGTGACATCACGATCATGCCTGTCATTAGCGAGTACTGGAGTGGGGTAAAGGATTCACCCATCAACATCATACCCGTCACAATTCCCGCAATTGGGTTAGCGATGCCACCGAAGGTGAAATCAACCACTGACATACGCTGTAGTAGCCACACATACATGCCGTAACCCAGGGCAGTGTTCAGGATAATCACCCAAACAAGTCCTATTGCGTTACGAGTATCGAAATGAGTCACAGCGTTAACATAAGGCTGTGGGTCGATGAGCGCATGAACGCCAGACGCGACAGATAAAATCGTACCGCCTAGAATCAGTTGCCATGTTAATACCTTCCACCAGTGCATGCGATTACCCAGTGACTTGGTAATGCTACTGCCGATAACGATACACATGATTGCAGCGAACATGGCGCCTAAACCTATTGGGTTTAATGCGATTTGACTTGGATTAAACAGTATCCACGCCAATGTGATTAATCCAACACCAGACAAGGCTTGAATCAATTGCGGACGCTGTTTCTTTACTACCCAATGGAAGATCATCGCAAACACTGGCACAGAGATCATACCTACACCGGAGATTGCCGAAGGCAACGTCAACGCCATCACGAAGATTAAGCTAAAGAAGGTCGCAATATTGATAAGACCCAATGTGAAAATGATCTGCCATTCGCCTTTTTGAGGCAGTGTCGGTTTTACTACTAGCAATAACAAACCAGCAGGCAACGCGCGCAAAGCACCCAATAATAAGGGGGGCCATTCCTGTAGCGTAAATTGCGTCACTGCATAGGTTGTTCCCCAAAAGAACGCGGGAATCATTGCTAATAATATGTTCATATGAAATATCTTTACGTTAAGATAATTGGTTGTATGAACTGTATACCTAGATCATATGGTTGTAAAGTATCTTTATGTTAAACTAGTTTGAATTAATCAGACTAATAACGGAGCGAGATCGCAAATGGATGCTATCGACCGCGTAGTAGAGCAATGGGCAAAGGAAAAGCCTGAGTTAGAAACTGAGCCAATGGCAATGATGGGCAGGATTATGCGTATTGCCAAGTATATGGAGACGCAAGTTGCCGAGCTTCATAAAAATTACGACATGAAACTTGGTGAGTTTGATGTGTTGGCAACGTTGCGACGTTCTGGGAAGCCTCATCAACTGACGCCATCAGAACTGATCGGATCGATGATGCTGACCTCAGGCGCAATGACCAATCGCCTTGATAAACTAGAAGCTAAAGGGCTGATCAGTCGTGAGCACAGCAAAGAAGACAGGCGCAGCGTGAGTGTTCTGCTAACCAAAGATGGTCTTATTCTGATCGACCAAATGATGACTGAACATGTCGAAATGCAGAAAAAACTGGTTAAGTCATTGTCTGCGAGCCAGAAGAAGAACACTAACCAACTTCTGAAAGCATGGTTGAGTGCTTACGAATAATTTTTAGGTGACGGAGTAGGGTACGACTATGGACAGTATTCAAAATAATACGGAAAAAACAGATATGCTTGAGAAAGTAGAGCGCGTTGTATTAATTAATGGATTGGAATATGAGGTTAGCGGAAATGTTCTTAATCTTAAGCTAGGCAGAGCGGGTGGAAAGGTAAAAATCAAATACGATTACGCGACGAATTCATACGTCTACAACTGTAATGAGTATGCTATTGGTTTTTCCAGTCTCATCTTCTTCGTTCTTTCGTTTAATACTCTGTATCAAGTTGATCACCAAGCATGGTCTGGTTATGTCGCGGGTTTGATGTTCGCTGGAGCAATATTCAATTTGATCCAATTAGTGCTATCTCACGTCCAAATGTTAGACATTAAAGCACAGCTAAGAGAAGTCGGTATCTACCTCAAGTCTGGCGCGTAAGAGCCTTTAGCATCTTGTGTATCGTGAACAACTGAACAACTTAGCCATTTCTGAGTAACGAGTGGTTAAGCCCTGCCATCGGTGGTTATATGCCCAAATAAGCAGCGTTAACACCAATTCTTAGTGCTGTTTTTACTTTCCTCTTACACACTTTTCTTATATCGAACCTAGTATCAAATTTCTCTTGGTTATACAGGCAAGCTTCTCATTATGAAGAACTTTTTCGATAGCGAGCTCATGCTCTCTAGCTCCTTGAACTTCGTTCTGCTGTCACTTGGACTAACGCTCCTCTTACATATTCCAATTTGGTGTGGATTCAACCTGAGTCGGCGAAAATGGAAGCGTATGGATTATTTATGGCCGTTTTTAGCGGGTATCGGAATGCTTGGTGCCGTGTCTGAGATTAGAGCGAAGGTGGCGGGTGATTGGGTTGAAACCGAACAAACCAGAGCGGTGGCGATTTTAGAATCGGTTCAGCAGTTCTCGTTGGATAAGTTGAGAAGTGATACCTGTACAGGTCAGCCATCTTTAGATAATTACGCTCAGTACCACGACGCGTGTTTGTGGTATTTGAATACGGCGATTACGTTTAAAGATATCGATTTCACCTTGTTACCTAATGCATCGGATTTTACGGTTCCTGCGCCTAGCGTGTCGTTAGTTGAAAGTGATGCGGTGTGGGTGGATGGTATGCTGAGTCAGTATGAAAAGCAGAAAAACCAATATATAAAAACCAGAGAAGCGCAGGTGAAGCTGCCCCTAGAAAGTATCTTTTGGTATGTGAGTCCTTACTTAGTGTGTTTCGCGATTGCACTACGTCTTACTAAGGTGACAGCAGAGCTCAAGTTGGATAAATGCTCATAGTTCACTGAATGTTTGTAGTTCACGGTTCATCGCTATATCAATGGGTAACTCAATAGCTAGGCAAGCGTATAACTTTAGGTAAGCGTATAACTAATAGGATGTGTCTGAATTAGAGATAAAAAAATAGCGTCAGTATTGAATTACTGACGCTATTTTTATGTTGGATCCAACAGTAGCGGAAAGTTGTTTATAAAGGTGGCTACTTAAATTGATATCTAACCGAAAGTTGTAATTGAGGGCCGTAAAGACCGTTGTTTTTGGAAGCAACTGCAAACACTGCTTTATCTGTGGCATGGAACCTGGCTCCAAACGTAAAGATTGAGTGCTCTCCGTTAGAACCCGCAAGCACATGGGCTTCTACTCTCTGAGTGATCCACGCTCGAATACCCGCATTAAATTCGACATAAGCTTTCGTTTCTCCAGCTGCGTATGAGTTTTTGTTGAAATGGAGTAGCAGCTGCGTATTTAAGTCGATCCCTTGAGTTATTGGACCATAAACTTGAGGGCCGATGTACGCATCAAAGTTGCTTTCATCTTCGGCTGTGTTGGTACTAAGGCCGCCCAAAATCGCCAAGCTATCGTTGATGTCGCGTCCACCATCCACGCTTAACCCCATAGGCTTTGCTTGCATCCCAAGTTCTACAAAGTCCGTTGTGAAATTTGCCGCAGATATAGCTTGATGAGAGAAGAGGCATAGCAGTAGAGGTATTACATTTTTAATTTTCATATGACTTACAAAAGATAGTAATAGTGGAGTAAAGCGCTTGGTCATGCTTTATTTATTGTCACGCCAAAGCGATGAAGTTCTTCGAAAGTTAAGTCAAAGAAAATGTCTGTTCTTGTTGTCCATCTTGATTGTGCTGTATAGGGGGGCGATAACCCATTCCTTTGCTTGATGATTGTATATTAAACATAACTGCAATAACCAACAACGATTTTAATTTTTTTTGTATAGCTCTAAGTTCTGGTTCAATTATGGAAATAGTTAATCCTAACTGTATGAATGCAAAAATGGGCAGTTTATCTGCCCATTTTTATAACTGTAATGAATGACAAATCTTCCCTTAGATCGAGATTCAACTCGATATAGACAGTGCGAACGACAACAAGATTGGTAGGGTAACCACACTTAGGAAGTTACCAAACAACACCATAGATGCGACCTTAGGGGGCTCGACATTGAACCTCTCTGCAAACAGGTAGTTCATCACAGCGGGTGGCAGCATGGTGAACAGTACCATCATTTGTAAGTGCAGCGTCGGCAGCGGGATAAAGAAATAGATGATGGTAAAAGCGATCGCCCCTGTAAACAGGGATTGAGCCGTACACAACAAGCCGACCTTTAATCCGCTCAGTCTCAAGTTGACCATTTGCGAACCTAACGACAATAGCATGATAGGAACAGCAGCTTGCCCAAGCAGTGATGTGGCTTCGTAGATTGGATTCCACACGGTAATTCCAGACAGGTTGAGCGTCATCGCTAGCGCAGCCGCTAAGAAGATTGGCATCTTGAGGATCTGTTTGATCGGATTACCGTCGCTCAATAGCGCCAACCCCACACTGATATGGACACATGCCGATACCACAAATAGTAATACCGCAGGGGCTAATGCGCTCTCGCCAAAGGTATAAGTGAATAGGGGAATGGCTAGGTTGCCACTATTACGGAACATGTGTGGCGGAGCCCAAGCCTTGAAATTGAGCTTAAAGATCTTACAGATCGGAATCATCAACAATGCAGGCACTAACACTGCGACCAAAGAAGCGGTTATGAGTGGCAATTGCTCTGTGTCGAGAGGCATGGTGGTCAGCGATGCAAACACTAGCGCAGGGATACACACATCCATGTTGATGCGATTGATCGGTTTGAAATCGGGCTTGAGCCAACGACCGACCGCAAAGCCAGCACTGGCTAAAGCAAAAACGGGAAACAGAATGCTGATGACCTGTTCGAACATAGAATTCCTTTCTAGGTTTAGTACATCCATTTAGCGGAGAAACGAATGTTTTAGAGAGCGCTATAGATACGTATGAAATCGAGATGTATAAACATTAACCTATCAACATAATGACTTGGCGTCACCGAAGATCGTTGTCTGTCAGCGGTTAATTTACATTTCTTTGAATGAAGCACAAAAAAGACCAGTGGCATCAGCAACGGGTCTTTAAAGGCTAGATAAATCTGGACGGGTTCTTTAATTAACTACGGTGACCACTAAACGCGATTATCACCACAGCTGTAGGCAACGATCTGGCTGATTTCGCTCAGGCTACGACCTGATTGTTGCTGCCATTCGTTGAAGGCTTTACCCGCTGCCAGTTGTGCTCGCTTGGTGTTACGGCCGCTATCTAGCACATCGGTACTGCGTAGGTGCGCTTCAACATCCGACGACAAGATGAAGGTGTCTTTGCCCATTTGGCGCAGAGTGTAGGCACCAGTATTACCACCTAGTCGCTTGCCGTGTTTTTTCAGGTAATCCCACAGCTCGGTGATACGTTCTGATGGCCAGTCGGCAACCATTTTCGAGAATGAATCGGCTTCACGCTTGGCATTGTGGATCATGGTGGCGTTGGCAGGGATGGTCATCACTTTAGTGAGGTGGCGAATAATGCGCGGGTCTTGTGCTTTCTGTTCCCACATTTCATTCGGCAGCATCAGCATTTTCTCGATGTTGAATTCAAAGAACACCTCTTCAAATTGCGGCCATTTCTTTCTCACCACATTCCACGAAATGCCACACTGGAATACTTTTTCAGTAAAGGCGGCTAGCCAACGGTCTTCGGTGATTTGCGATAACTCGGCTTGGGAAAGGGGCGCACGAACAATCTTTTCGAGTTCGGCTGCTCCGCCTTTACGGTGAGCTGCACGTTGATAAATAGTGTCGAATTTTTCTTGGGTCATTGGAGGTTCCAAATTACATCTGTGTATCTTGAGTATGTAGCCAGTGCTTAATGATATGGGGCTGAATCTGGCAATTAAAACAAGTCGATTAACTAAATAAGTCTGTTAATTAAAACAATCCTGGTAACTAAAATTAACCTGACAATTAAAATGAACTAGCAGAGCTTTAATTCCATCTGATACAAGGGCCACGTTTTGCCATTGAACTCTTTCACGCTCGGCTCTTTGTCTACCACCTGAAATCCTGCTTTGTCGTAGCAGCGTTTTGCTCCGTGGTTTTGCTTAAATACGGCCAAGGTGATGGTGGTGATATTTGGGATTTCTTTCGCAGCTTCTAATGCACTTTCTATCATGGATTGCCCAAGCCCTTTACCTCGTTGGTTTGGGTTAATCGCGACTCGGCAAAAGCGAAGTTCATTGTCTGACATGCGTTGAAACTCCATAAAGCCAAGCAAGTCATCGGTATTTGAGTTGGCGTTTGAATCGGCGTTCGGTTCAGAGTATGACTTAGATGCAGAAAAGGTATATAGCTCGACATGTGGTTCTTGAGAACGTTCGATGATGGAGGCTGCTTTTAAGGGCCAACCAAATGTCCGTCCGCCCCATAGAACGTAGTCTTCTAGGGATGTAAACCAAGTGACGATCTCGTCGGCGTCGGATGCTTTAAAGCGGTTTATTTCCATATCCTTCTCTCTTCCTTATCGCGTGTCTCTTTTTCTAAGCCGTTAAACTTCTGCGGCCAACTGATCAAGAAATCCACGCATGTAGTCGGTGCGCTTATTGGCTTCTAATTTGGCTGATTCTGTATTCATGGTTTCAGCTAGCTTGAACAGCTTCACGTAGAAATGGTCGACGCTGTAGTGCTTGTCATCCAAGTCACGCTGCTTCGCGAATGGGTCTTCGTGGTTATAGAGTTCAGCGTTAAAGCTTTGACCCACGTATAGGCAGCGAGCAATGCCAATCGCACCGAGAGAATCTAGGCGATCTGCGTCTTGAACAATCTGTGCTTCCAAGGTTTCTGGTGTGATGTTGGCGCTGTAACTGTGAGTGACAATAGCGTGATGGATTTCGTCGAGATAGGACGCGGGATACTCGATAGATTTGAGGAAAGAGATCGCCTTGTCTGCCGCCATTTTTGAGCTTTGGGCTCTGTCTGGGTGGTTCTTAGGGAAGGTGAAGCAATCATGAAGGTAAGCGGCAGGAAGAACGACCTCAAGCTTAGCCTGTTCTTGAGTACACAAAACCTCAGCAGTTTTGACTACTCGCTTGATATGGCTGATGTCGTGCGCGGCATCCTGTGTCATCTCTTGCTGAGCAAAATCAAGCAGTTGGCTTTCAAATCTTTTAATCACGCGTCCCTTTCTCCATCTGTAGACGTTATCAATGTTGCTTATCGATTAGTATCGTTTCATCTCGACTGTAACAGTTTCTTGCGCGATTTTTTATCTTTTATAAAAGGAATATAAACAAAAAAACCGACTCAGTGAGTCGGTTTAATAGAGAGGCTTGTCTACGTATTTTAGGACGAGATAGATAAAAGCATTATCAACAGTAATTAGAGCTTAAGCGACGGCTTGCTGAAGCTGCGCTAACACATGATGTAGGGAAGGGCTGATCGTGTGACCAAGCGCTTTCACTTCGTCACATGGTTCTACCAAATCTGGGATCTGGAAGCTGATCATGTTGGCTGCCATAGATGCGCGAATACCGTTGTTTGAATCTTCAAACGCTAGGCAATTTTCAGGTGCAACACCTAAGCGCTCTGCCGCTAGCAAGTAGATCTCAGGGTGAGGCTTACCATTGGTGACTTCACAGCCTGTGCTTAACGAAGCGAAGTAAGAATCTAACCCAGCCAGTTCAAGCTTCTTTTTCGCGATATCAAGCTGAGTGGAGGTCGCAACCGCGATTGGAATGTCGTTTGCTTTAAGCCATTCAAGTAGTTCGATAACACCATCTTTAACTGGGATTGCTTGGTGCTTAACAACCGCATTGTAGCGAGTGCGCCATTCGGTGTTCAGCGCCGGGTAATCTAACCCTTCGCCGTAGCCCTTTCTAAAAATTTGTTCGATGGTTTTTGCGTTACAACCAATGATGCCTAAGTAAACATCTTGCAAGAACGGAACATCTTGCGCGTGACATGCTTCTTCAAAAATCTGCATACAAAGTCGCTCGGTGTCGAGTAACAGTCCATCCATATCAAAAATAGCAGCTTGAAAATTCATATCCGTGGTTCTTTCTGTGTTGTCATCGTGAGGGCGAGTATTTTGACATAGTGTCTCGGGATAGGCGAGTCAGTGTTCAGTAAGAATATGCTTAGTTAGATTGGGAGTATGCTTCTGGATGACTTTATATATGATTGATTATGAATAAAATAATATCGTTAAGTTATGAATCTGGCACTTTATAGGCCATGCAGATCTAACAGTCACAATAATGGTTATCGTACATAACAAATTTAGATTTAGAGTCTGTCTTCCTATTACATTTCATAAACTTACGGTTCAGTTAGCGTGACCATAATCTTAGAAAAAACAATTTGCGAGAGTCTGCAATCATAGTGTGACCAAGCGATAAGTAAATAGCGGAACTTAGGGACAAAATATCATTAGTCCACATTTTTAGCAGGGTTGCTTATGTTGTATTTTGAGTTTCTATTTTTATTAGTCGTTCTTTATATCGGGTCTCGATATGGCGGTATTGGCTTAGGTGTTGTTTCTGGTATTGGCTTGGTTATCGAGGTGTTTGTCTTCAAGATGCCACCAACGTCTCCACCTGTCACCGTAATGCTGATCATCCTCGCTGTTGTTACCTGTGCTTCTATTCTTGAAGCGGCTGGTGGCTTGAAATACATGCTGCAAGTGGCCGAAAGGGTACTGAGAAAGAACCCGAAACGCGTCACCTTGATAGCACCGTTCGTGACTTACTCGATGACATTCCTATTAGGTACTGGCCACGCGGTTTACTCCATCATGCCTATCATCGGTGATGTTGCACTGAAGAATGGTATTCGTCCTGAGCGCCCAATGGCGGCTGCATCTGTTGCATCTCAACTGGCGATTACTGCATCTCCAATCTCGGCAGCAGTGGTTTATTACCTCGCGCAACTTTCTGATATCCAACACTCTATTACTCTGCTTTCTATTTTGATGGTGACGGTTCCTGCAACGCTGTTCGGCACACTTTTACTTTCTCTGTATAGCTTGAAACGTGGTAAAGAACTGAACGACGATCCTGAATACCAAGCGCGTCTAAAAGATCCTGAGTGGAAAAAGCGCATCGAAAGCACCACTGCGACGTCTTTGGATGAAGTACTTCCAACTTCGGCTCGTAATGCAGTATTGATTTTCTTATTGTCGATTGTGGTGATTGTTATCGTGGCGATGGTGCCTGAGATCAGAACCATCGTAGACGGCGACAAGCCAATCAAGATGTCGGTGATCATCCAAATGATGATGCTCTGTTTCGGCGGTATCATTTTGTTAGCGACCAAAACTGACCCGCGTGATGTGCCAAACGGCGTGGTATTCAAATCGGGTATGGTGGCAGCGATTGCTATCTTCGGTATCGCTTGGATGTCGGATACCTATTTCCAATACGCAATGCCTCAGTTCAAGTCGGGCATCGTGGAAATGGTGACTAACTACCCATGGACGTTTGCACTAGCGCTATTCATTGTATCGGTTGTGGTGAACTCGCAAGCCGCTACTGCACGTATGATGCTGCCTGTTGGTCTTGGCTTAGGACTAGACCCAGCCCTGCTTATCGGCTTAATGCCAGCGGTTTACGGCTACTTCTTCATCCCGAACTACCCATCAGATATCGCTACGGTTAACTTCGATGTCTCTGGTACCACCAAGATTGGTAAGTGGTATTTCAACCACTCATTCATGTCGGTCGGTTTAATCGGTGTAGTGGGTGCATGTTGTTTAGGCTACGCATTGGCACAGATTTTCATCGCTTAGTCTCACTTTTTATCGCTTAATCTGACTTCTTGTCGCTTAATTAAGCGATAACGAGATAACAAACAAAAACAGCGCCTATTTAGGCGCTGTGTTTGTTTTTACTGTTTGGAAGTTCTGATACGAACCTAGATTTCGAATTAATAACCAATATTAACGAGGCTCAAAGGCGAGTGACTGAATCGCTTCTTCTCTCGCCAGTTACTGTTACAACGACTGTTACCACTACAACTACAACTACAACTACAACTATAACTACCACCACAACTACAGCTGACCCTTTCGGGCAATATCCAATTTACTATTCGCAACAGAAGCGTAATTTTTGAAGGCTAAACTTGAGGTTCTAAGATCAGCAAGCTGCCCTTTTGTGCGTGTTTTTTTGTTTTCTTCCTGTCTTTAAAGCGTGCATTAGCGGCTATTTCAACTCCTAGCTGGGCATTGGTCAATGCGTCGTCACTGTTATCCGTTGAGCTTAAATAGGCGGCTTCAAGTTCTGGTGGTCTGAACAAATTCGGCAGAGTCCCCCTCATTCCATCAATGTCAGATTCAGTAAAGTCTGTGATAACAGAAATTCGCCATAATTCTTCAGCAAGCAACTTATAGCTTTGATCTAATAAAATCATATAAGTGTGGGCTTTATTCTGACATCGGCCAAGTGCAACTATGTTGACACTGCGGTCATATTTTTCATTTTTACGCTTTTGATAAGCTTTTGTTGTTAAATGGGAGGCTAATTTATCCCACAGCAAAATTTTAAGGAGAAGGGGATTAACCATGGTATCCGCCTCTACATCAGTACCTATACCTGCTGTTAAGCCTGCAGCCGCTCTCACTTTAATATCGCCGCTACCGCGTACAACAGCCTCAAGTGCCGCGTTTATTCCAGCGCCAGCACTTACCGAAGCTTCAATTTTAAAACGTGCAGCATCAATACTGCGCGCTTTAAAAACGGCTGTTGTCGATCCCTTCGCTTTAGCACCGATAAAAGCACTACCACCGATAGCGCCGACAATAAACTCATCAGCTCCGAGGATATTGCTGCTGTTGAATGCTCCGTTTACCTGAGCTTTAACTTCCGCGCCGACAAATAAGGACGCTTCGCTTTGTAGAGCAAATAACTGTCCAATACTCAGTTCATGGCTGACTTCAACCATTACGCCAAATTTTGCCGCCAGTTCAAGGTTAACCCCGATATCGATGCCAGGGATCAACTGCATTGGTGCAAAACCATTACGATTTTCAAGCTCAGCCTGTGAAAAGTTGGTTTCTTTTCCTAATCCTTGGCTAACACCGGCATTGCCTGTTATGCCTATTTCCGGCTTGCCCGCCCGCCCCTTCATAATCCCCGCCCCGCCATTGCTGCCGAATTTTGCATGCAAGTCGGTTTCTACTTTAACTCGTGCTTCAACACCAGCCTTAACTGAGGCTTGGTTACGGACTATATTTCTAAAATCCCAAGTACGTTTTATTTCAATTTTGCCTTCAGCAAAAAGATCCAGAGTATTTTTAGTACTTAGCGCACCGTCTCTTGCTGATGCTTTATCTTCATAACTGGTCTTGATACCTTTATGACAAAGTGCGGTATATGAATTGCGTTTATGCTGATCATTAAGGATCTGCCAGATATTATTATCAATGTTCTCTTTCTGATCGTACAAACTTTTCAGGCTATCAAGTTGTGCATCAATCACTTCAAGCTGTATACGTCCTAGCTCACCGTTTCTTACAATATTTGTTCTAAGTGATTCGATGAGTTTTATCTGCTGTAGCAAAAAATTATAGGTAGTGCGGTTAATACATTTAAAGCGAATATTTTCCAGTGGCGTTTTACTTGGGCGAACTTCTCTTATTATTTTTTTGAAATGTACTCTAATCTGACTGCGCAGAACCATCCACACCGGATCATTTGTCACATCTGAGGCACCAAAACCATAACTGCTACTTAGCTTCTTATGGTGTCTATATTTCATCGCTTCAAGATGAGAATAAACGGCATCAATACCTCTCTGCAGGTAAGGTATCGCTTTTACCTTATTGCTTTTAAAAGCCATATAAAGATTACCTGTCCATCTTTTAAATTCGATGTCACAGGCGCTTGGCGGCTGAAAGCTGCCGTTGGGTTTTAAAATATAATCGATATTGAGTTCTAAAGGATTTGCCATTTTAAACTCCTAAACTAGGGTTGATCGGTGAGCGCGGCGAAATGGATATTCGAGGAAGATATAAAGTCTTGCTTTGATGACATCTCGCACTCATGGCTTCTTAAACATGCTCCAATGGATAGAGTAATCCTTAGGAAGTCATTAGAATTTCGGTACATACAGAAAAGCAGAGTTTCACTTAATTCAAGTAGGTATGTCAAAGAGGGGATTATCTCGCCTACAATACTCATTCACACCTTAATTGGCTTAGATAAAGCGGTTAAACCCCCGGACATTACCTAGGATGAGGTCAATGTTAATGGGTACATCGATAACTTTATCATCACGGACGCTTCAAAAGAAGTTATCTAAACGAAGATAACTCCAGCTTTGTGATAACGAGGCAAGAAATAGAAACGGCGTCTAATTTGGCGCTGTTTTTGTTTGTTCTGTTTGGACGTATTAAGCCGAACCTAAGTTTTGAATTAATACCCAATATTAACGAGGCTCAAAAGCCAAAGATTGAATCGCTTCTTCGATTGTCAGGAAATGGATCTTCATCAGGCACACTTCTGCCTTCTGGAACTCGTGATTTCGAATCAGGTTGGTCACGCTTTCAACTGAATAGTGCTCAGGTTGTTTCGTGAGAGACAGTTGATTTGAGCTTGATTCAAGCGAGTAGCTATCGCCCACTGAATCAATGAGGTAATCCTCTTCGCCCAAGATCATGTCTGAGCATTCTGCTTGAAATTCGTGTTCGGATGCGACGTAAATAAGCTCATCGTCCCCGTCGAGTTTTACCAAAGATGGCCAACTGATCATTACTGCCTCTCAATCATGGATGTTGAAATGTATGTCTGGACTATAAACACTTTTGAAGCTTAAGTCAGGTACTAGTGATTTATCCTATAGAAAGAACAATAAACTACTGCTTGCTGTTTGATTTGTAATTAACTTTCGATAAATACAATGTTAATTATTAGATTATAATTAACACTTATAACTATATAAATTAAATTGATTGGGATTTTGTGAGGTTTTTAAATAACATTTAACAGTGATTATTCTAACCTGAGTTTTATTCGTGACTTTTATTAATATCTCATTAAAGACGTTGATGTTATATCTCTTACTTGGTTTTTTCTACATTAATGCAAGTCAAGTAGAATATAGATACAATCTACGTGGAGAATTAATCAATGAAAAAGCCGATAATGAATTTAACTATTATGCTGTTGATGCTCTTGGTAATCGTCTTAGTATAAGCAAAGTTGAGGTTTCTTCAAACCTTAATTCTATCACATTGACTGCTCCGGATAATTATTCGATAAAAAACTTGTCACATTCCATTACTTTTACTTGGTTACCAATTAAAGGCGCTTCCTATTACGATTTTTGGTTTGGTGATGAACCAGGAAAATTACGTCAATTTAAAACTGGTATCACAGCTACTTCACTAAAGTTGGATTTTTCTCATATTTCAGATAGCCATTCTAGATATTGGAACGTTGTCGCGCATGATGGAAAAGGCGCTAACTCCAAAAGTCCAATTTATACTTTTTCTGCACTAGATAGTGATCGAGACCAATTGCCCGATCACATCGAAGACAAGCTATGCATGTCTTCGCAAACCCCCGATTCTGATAATGATGGCCTTTTAGATAGTCAAGAAATGCGTTTTGGTGAATCAATAATTATGACCTCACTTCCTTGCTTACAAGATAGTGATTTTGATGGAATCGAAGACGCGTATGAAGTTGAAGCTGGCAGTGATCCTATGGTGGTTGATAGCTATCGAGGAGATAACTGGTCGCATTATGTTGATTGGATTGCGAAGAAACATGAGCAACAGCAACTGGAAGTTATATCCGAACGCAGATTGTTAGATGTAAGAAATACCAATGGTTATGCAATTTCTGGGTTTGCTCCAGGTAGTGAAGCGATGAGTATGACTTACTGGGTTAAACACGCTGAAAGTCAGGAACAACAGACAATGGGTAGTGACGATGATAGTGGTCGTCGGTTCTATTCCGGTATTGATCAAGAAAATAGTGTCACGTTCGGTGTTGGAAATAAATCTGTCACGTTAAGTAAAGTGAAGATTGAGGATGAGGATTGGACGCATGTCGCCTTGGTCTATTCAAGCTCTGTGGCAGAAATATATATTGATGGTCAACTAAAGCACACGATGAGATCTTTGGCATTTAAAGAAGCTAGCCAATATGCCCTTTGGATTGGTGCTCGTCATCACAAGCGAGCTTGGCAACCAGAAAGTGTTGAGGGGGTGATCGATAATCTTAGTGTTTGGAATGTAGCGCTATCACAACAAGATGTCGCAAAAAGCATGTTTAGTCTCGAAAGAGTGACAAGTAATAACTTACTTGGCTTTTACGACTTTAATGAAAGCCGCGGCGAATGGGTTAAAAATAGAGTAACGAATAAGTTTGACCTGAAGCTAGTGGCTGGAGCGAAGTTGAAGCTTGAAGAAAACTATATCGACTCAGATAGTGACGGTATACCTGATATATTCGAGAGTGCTCTGTGTAGTGATAGTCATAACTCCGACAGTGATGCGGATGGTATTCCTGACGGTGAAGAGTTAGGTATTGGCTCATCGCTAGATGTAACTTCAAACCCATGCAATGCCGACACTGACAACGATGGTATCGCTGATGGTTTTGAATATCACCACTCAATGAACCCAGCGAAGAACGATGCGCTGAAAAGTCATTTAGGTTCAAAGAACAGTTATTGGCAGAAGTATGTTTCTTACGTTGAAAAGAGAGACAGTGAGGTTCAGGTTATTGAAGAAGATAGGCACTTCGATGTAACAGGCAGCAATACTTATGCTATTTCTGGATTGTCGAATAATAAAGAAGACTTTTCCTTAATGTACTGGTTTAAACCTAAGGATAAATCCGAACAATATTCTGGATTTAACGGTAAAGGGTGGCACCAAACAAAATTAGGAATCGGTTTCAATAACACCATAAAAGGAATTATTAATACTTCCTTTTATCCTAGGAGATTTCAGCAAAATATCACTATTGATAATTGGCATCATTTTGCTTTCGTTTGGGATTCTAACACTTATACCACCCAAGTTTATTTAGATGGGAATTTAGCTTACTCGAGTCGTGTGCCAACTTGGTTTAATAGAAAAGAGATACTCGCGATATGGATCGGAGCATTGAATGATTCGAGTCAGCCGAAATATTTCATGAATGGCATTCTTGATAACGTGCAGATTTGGACTCAAGCCCTGGAGCAACATCAGGTTCGTCGTTACATGACCGAAGCACCTCAAGTAAACACTCAAGGGCTTGTTGCATCCTATGATTTTTCTAAATCGCGTGGTGATTGGGTAATTAATCAAGTGAGTGGTCGCTTTGATCTCAAGTTGACCGATGTTACTCGCTTAAAACCAGAGGACAAAGAGCGAGACAGTGATGGCGATGGCCTTTCTGATGCTTTTGAATTAGGGAAATGCTTGGACGTATATAACAGTGATAGTGATGAGGATGGAATTTTAGATAAAAATGAACTGACACCCTTGGCACCTTTAAAATCCACAGACCCTTGTATTAGCGATACCGATAACGATGGTATTGATGACAAATTTGAGCAAGACAATGGTATGGATCCAACAAAACATGACCTTGATGTTGTATTAAATGATAAAGAGATTGCCAACTGGGAAACCTATGCCGAAGAGAGTGTGCATCGCCTATTAGAGCAAGGCAAAAAAGTGCAACACTTAGATGGTGAGTTGAACCTGTCGAACAGTTTAGGTTATGCAGTTTCTGATATTCAACGAGAGAAGAACGATGACGAAACTACATTGATGTATTGGTTTAAACCAAACAAGCAAGGCCTAGATCAATTTAGTGGCGTACAAACTGATACTTATAAAGGCAGTTACATAGGTATTAGTGGAAATGATAAGCCGCTAGTTCGTTCAAATTCTCAAAAACTTCAATCAGATATTACGATCAAATCAGATCAATGGCTCCACTTGGCGATTGTTATCTCTCAAAGTACCCAAAAGTTTTTTGTTAACGGGCAATTAGAGCAGATTATTGATAAACGAAATGAGAATTTTGGGTCCTCTTATACACTTTGGTTTGGTGCGGTTAACTATAAAGGCTTGGATGTGAAACATCAAAATGGTCAAGTTGATGATATTCAGTTCTGGAATAAGGCTCTTGACCAAAGGGAAATAATTAATTATATGCGTCAGCGCCCTGATAGTACTAACGAAAACCTTGTCGCTTGGTACGACTTCTCAAATCATCTTGGAGCTTGGGTTAAAAATAGGGCAACTGGGAAATATGATCTGAAATTGGTGAAGGGTGCACATATCATTGAATCAGAGCAAACTTACGACACTGACAAAGATGGGTTAAGCGACGAGTTTGAAGCGACTTATTGTACTGATTCTGAGGTGCTAGACAGTGATGGTGACGGACTTAGCGATGGTTACGAACTCAATCAAGGTTTTCTTATCAATGGCCAAAAGTTCACCACTAATCCTTGCTCCTCTGATACTGACAATGATGGTATTGATGACGCATTTGAAATCGATAACAACATGAATCCAACGTTAGCCGATGGCCATCTTATTGATGCTGAAGTTAATAAGCCAAACTGGGATAGGTATGTTGAATATATAAACCGCAGTGATGAATTTCTCTCCTCTATTGAACAGGTTGCGCCTAACGTTTTGGATATAGAAGAGACAAAAGGGTACGCCATCTCAGGTTATTACCCAAAAGAGCAACCTACCAGCATTATGTTTTGGTATAAGCCGAACGAAGATCTTTTCGTGTATGACAAATCAATGAGTGGTGTTAGTGATATAACGAATGATGTGATTTTGTCTTTAGGACACAGTATGTATGGCCCTCTTTATTGGGTTGGTAGTAGTGGTTCTGTCGCTCATCACCACGATTTAATCAATAATCAGTGGAACCATATTGCGTTAACTATAAGTGATTTAAAATCGAAGCTTTATGTTAATGGTCAAATGGTAGATGTGAATGAAAGTGCGCTTAAAATGATTGGTTATCCGTTTTTCTTGGGTGCAACTAATATTGAAGGTCTAGCGGATCGTCATATGAACGGCCAAATGGACAATGTCATGTTGTGGCAACGCGTATTAAGCCTAGAAGAGGTTAGACGCTATATGATTACGCCACCAACTCCCCAACAAGACAGCTCATTGCAATGGCTGTATGACTTTAACCACACTAGGAGTGGTTGGGTAAAAAATGGCGTCACAGGGCTGTATGATTTAAAGCTGGTTCAAGGAGCTAAAATCTCTCCAGAGCAAGCGATACTTGATCAAGACCTGGATGGTTTAGATGACAAGTTAGAACTTGCAAGCTGTTTAGATGAAACCCAAGCTGACACAGACGGTGATGGTCTATTGGATGGTCAGGAATATGGGGTCAATTCCCAATATTTAACAATTACAGACCCCTGTTTATGGGACAGTGATAGGGATAATATTCCGGATGATTTTGAGTTAGAACAAAACAGTGATCCGCTTCAGAGTAACGCAGGGAAAAGTTCTGTAAATCATCCCAATTTGAGCCTTTGGGAAGCGTATGCCCAGCATCAAGTTGAACAGTTGTCACAAGACGACATCATTGAATCCTCACGTTCTTTGCAGTTAACGGATAACAATGGGTACGCAATTACCAATCACTTCTCGTTGTCACATGACATGACGTTGATGTTTTGGGTTAAGTATCAGCCAAGTAAAGAGCAAAGATCAGGGAACATGGATACACATAAACTTGGTTTTTCATACGATAAAGTAAAATATGGTGACGAGCACAGCACATCATATACTGCCGCAAAACTTAATTCGGATGAATGGGCACATTTAGCTCTCGTCTTGTCAAATCAAGGAAAAGCAAAATTATACTTTAACGGGCAACTCGTAGATGAAAAATACCCATTGCGCGCAGACTTACCGAATGTGTGGGCCACCTACCTTGGAGCCGTTAATGATGTAGGCTTCTCTAAAGAACATATGAAGGGGTTACTTGATAATGTTGGTATTTGGGAGCGGTCATTAAACGCAACTGAAATTTACCAGTATATGTTTACTGCGCCCAAAGCTTCGGATAGCAATCTTGCTGCATGGTATGACTTTACTCACTCCCAAGGTGATTGGGTGAAAAATAAAGCAACAGGACGATACGATCTCAAATTAACGCAAGGCGCTTACTTAGTTGCTGAGCCAACAGACGAAGATACTGACGGCGATGGTCTTGTTAACCGATTAGAGTTAGCTTTTTGTACTGATGGGTTAACGGCTGATAGCGACGGTGATGGCGTTAATGATGGTGATGAACTCTCAGTTGGCAAACCATTCATTTTGATTACTAACCCTTGCGATCCTGACAGTGATAATGATGGCTTGACGGATGACTTTGAGCGTTCTCACGGTAGTGATGGCTTGATTACTGATGCTAATTTTGACAGCAATGGCAACGGTATTTCCAACTGGGATGAATATCGAAAGATACAAACAGAGCAATTGCCTGAAACAGTGGTCGAATTTGGCGCCTTGTCGGCGAGTAAAGGTTATGCAATTACGTCTTTCTTCCCAGAAAACGGTGATTCAACCTTAATGTATTGGTTTAAATCAACCAGTGAAGAATCACAGTTATCCGGTGTAAGTGAAACTGCCGACCAGCATTATTACGTTGGAATTCAGTATGCGCAGAAGAAGTTCGCATGGGGTGAAGACAAATCGAGTGGTTATTCTTTTAGAGAGCCGGAATACTCGACGGATGATTGGAACCACATCGCGTTAGTCGTAAATGATGATCATATTCAACTATACCTCAATGGACAATTAACAGAAGAAACAATACGTTCTTGGTCGACGATTTCTGCTCCCTTCGAACATGCACTTTGGTTGGGCGCTTTGAATAAGTCGGGAATGGCTTCTGATTTTTACACTGGCCTTATTGATAACGTGCAGATATGGGACAGAGCCTTGTCTGAACCAAAACTCCACCGCTTCATGGCGCTGCATCCTAAGGAGCATATCGAGGGTTTAATCGCGTCTTATGACTTTTCGTCGGTGAAAGGAGAATGGGTAAAAAATCACGCCAATGATCAATTCGACCTAAAGTTGGTCGATGATATTGAGCTTGAAAGTCATCAAGTCAATGACACTGACTTAGATACTATCCCGGATTACGTTGAAGCGAAAATGTGTGTTGATGCCACAACAAACGATACCGATCACGATGGATTATCCGATCGACAAGAATTAGAAATACTTGTCTCTGCATGCGATCCAGATATAGATGGGGATAGCATGTTCGATGGGTTTGAGCTTGAAGAAGGGAGCGCTTTGCGTGTTAGGGATGGCAACAAAGATAGCAATAGTGATGGTATCACCAATTGGTACTCATTTACTGATTGGTACAAAGCAGTAAAGTTGGCTCAAGGAGAGCAAGGTATATCTATATCGAGTGGTGTACTGCAATTGGATGGTAACAAAAATAGCCACGTTGTAACGGGGATTTATCCTAATTCTGAAGACAAAACATTAATGTTTGATATCAAGTTTAACCAACTTAAGGGGCTATTACAGTACGTTGGTTCTGATGACAATAATAAACATCGTTTTTACATTGGTTTAAATAAAAACGGTGATTTGAGTTACGGCGTTGGTGATGAAAGTCGAAATAATAGTGCTAGTTTAAATAGTGAACAATGGTATCACTTTACTCTTCGATACCAAGCCCCTAACGCTCAAGCATATATTGATGGTCAGTTAGTTGGGACCTTATCGAATATTCGTTTTAGTGGACAGAGTACGGAGCCTATTACATTTGGGGGGGCTTATCCTGTAAATGCTCAGATTGACAACGTGCAACTCTGGAACCGAGCGCTTACGGATGAAGAATTAATAAATCGTAGGTCGAAGGTGTCGAGTGGACCTGAGTCGTCACTTGCTATGCACTACGATTTCGAATTCAGATTGGGTCCTTTGATAATGAACAAAGCTACCAATAAGTTAGATGCGTTACTCTCGGCAGAAAGCCTTCTAATTGAAACTCCGTTAAACCCATAAATCCGATTAAGGAAACTTAGATGCTTTTGGCAATTTTTGTCGCGCTTGCAATCGTATTGTTAGCGTTACTGCAGTCGTGTGCGCCTGCTGTTGAACCACCTACAGGCCCTTTAGGGCCAAATAGTTCATACGAACAAGGTCAAGGTCAAGCTCAAAAAGGGGGGGAATCAGGAGATGATTGCCATTCTTCGAGAGGAGCACCAATATGGCACTTTGACTTCAATAATCTCAACCTCGTTGTTCAAGATACGCCAATCTGGTTTGATTCGGCGTATGGACCTAATATTGAATTCACATTAACTTACAATGCGCTTGGAAAAGAAAATACAAATAATTCGGTTGGCTCTCGATGGTCCCATAGTTACAGTGACTATATAACCCAACCGAATGAATCTAATTCGCTAGTTCTGTTTGCGGGAACAGGACGTGTCGATGAATACCAACAAATTGGTACTAACTATGTTTTAAATTCACAATCGCTTCTGTCAGGAGAAGCGACTTTGCTGCCTCGGTTGAGTGTTGAAGATGGCGTGATTAAGGCGACTTACGTTGACGGCAGTTACAAAACGTTCACTCACGTGGAAAGTGGCAACTACCGATTAAGTTCCACGGTCGATCAAAGCGGTAACGCACTTAAGTTTGCTTACCAAGACGACCAGTTAACGAGTGTGACTAACGCATTAGATCAATCTCTGACTTTTAGTTATAACCAGGCCAAGCAAATTGTCTCGGTGAAAGGCCCGACGGGGTATCAAGCTCACTTCAACTATAACCAGAAAGGTGAATTAATCTCGCTTGAGGACATGCAAGGGTACTCCGCAGATATCACTTATGATGAGATGGGGATAATCTCGTCAATCACTGATGCTAAGGGACAAACCCAATTTATTGTTGAGCTAGGCAACGCTAATTCAAATCGGGTAGATGAATATCCAGCACCTGGTGACCCAATGGGAATGAGTAGCCGAGTGACTGCGATAAATCCGCTGGGTTATAAAGAGGAGTTTTTCTACAACTCAGAAACAGGCAAAGCGTGGTACATCTCACCAGAGCACTACATCAATTACGTGGATGTTAATGTTAACAATGACCAACCCGACGTTCCTAAAACTGTCTATGACTATCAGCGGTTCTCCAAAGGTTATTCTCGTGTTCAACAGGTTACTAGACCGGATGGTACATGGACTCGTTTCGAATACGATCAAAATCGTAATCTATCCAAAACTGTTTATTCAGATGGTAATTCCGTAAAGTATCGCAATAACTCGTTTGGTAAAGTTGTGGAGTTTACTGATACGATCAATAACAGCACGATCTATGTTTACGATGATCGTCAAAACTTAATTAAAGCTGTCACGCCGACAGGCGAAAAGGGTTTTGAATACAGCCAAAATAACTTACTGATTGGTGCTACTAATTTAAACGGTGTTAAAACTCGCTATAAATACAACGACCAAGGGCAGTTATTACAAGTAACGACTGCTGATGGTAACGTTGTCGACTTTGGTTATTCATCTGGGCGACTCGACTCGATTGTTAGTCAGGGTAAGGCGCTGGCGTCATATCAATATGATGAGCTAGGGCGCGTAACACAAGTTATTGATATACATGGTAACGCCACGCAGTATCGTTATGACCGAATTAACCAACTCACTCATGTCAGCGGAGAGGGAAATCGTGATACTGAGATTGTTTATGGGAGTTGTCCTCGTCTTGTAGAGAGCGAAACCCTTCCGGGAGGTCGAACTTACCAATATCAATATAATTCAGCAAAGCAACTGGTAGCGGTTATTGACCCTATGTTGGGCGTTACACGGTTAAAACGAGATGCGGCAGGACGCACTACGGCTTTAATTGACGCCAATCAAAATAAAACAGAATTTGAATATAACGCCGTGGGTCAGCTTACAACGAAGCGTTACGCAGATGGCAGCGCGCTAAAAATTGATTACCAGCAAGGTTATATCAACAGCACCACTAATGCTCGAGGCGTTACAAAGTCTTTTCATTACAATGAAAATAACCAACTGACTCGTGTAAGTTATGGCGACGCTACACCAGAAGTTTCCTATCAATATAATTCGTTAGGAGAGCTGGTATCAGTCTCTGATGGCCAAGGTCTGACACAATATTCTTATTTCTCGGACGGTAAAGTTGAGAGCATTGATGGCCCTTGGGACAACGATACCATTGAACTTGGGTTTGATAAGCTGAATCGATTGTCTTCATTGATGTTGGATGGAGATAACTACGGTGAGTACAAGTACGACGCTCTGGGTCGACTAAAGCAAGTTTCGGCACTGGAACAGGTCTTTGAACTCACCTACGATGATTCGCCTGATAATGTTTCGGCTGACTTAACTTACCCCAATGGCATCAAGCAAGTGTTGAGCTTTGACAATATTGGCGATCTCTCCAAGCTCGAATACCGAAAAGGCGTGAATACAATCGGCAAGTTTGTTTTCGGTTTTGACGTTGCAGGTAAACTCACCCAATTAGAGTCTAACGAACCGCTCCTTCTAGAGCGCCCACAAACACAAGTCACGTACAATTCGCTTAACCAAATTTCCTCGTGGGATGGCGACAGTAGCGCTTTTGTTTATGATGCTGATGGAAACTTAGTACAAGGCTTATTGCCAGGTGAGACTCCTTTTGAAGCAGACTATGACGCTGAAAACAGACTGACCGCGATTCGTTTTGAGAAAAGTGGCACTCAGATTGAGGAACGATTTGAGTATGGTCACGATCATTTTCTAAGAGTGTATCAGCGTTTTGAAAGCAATATTAAAACCTTAGAGAAACGCTTTGTTCGCTTAGGCCTGATTGAGCTTCAAGAGCGTGACAGCGAGAACAACGTATTAGCAAACAATATATGGCGACCAGATAGAAAAGGCGGTGTCGCTGGGTTATTAATGCGTCAGCAGAGCCAGCAAAATATCTATTACATGACTAACCATCTCGGTCATGTCTATGGTGTGTTTGACCAAGCAGGCGAAAGACTCAGCCAACGAGGTTATTCGCCATACGGGCAAGTAAGTGGTGATGGTTTCACTCTACAGCCGTTTGGTATGTCGACCAAACGCAGCGATTTTACCAGTGGTATAGTTTACTTTGGTTATCGCTTCTATATACCAAGCTTGGGCCGCTGGCTAAACCGCGACCCACTGCAAGAGCAAGGCGGGATTAACCTCTATGCGTATGTAAATGGTGACCCGTTAGGGTATGTAGATCTGGATGGAAGGCTCGGGGTACCGATCTCTCCAGTTCCAGTGCTACCACCTCAAGCTTTTAATCCTCCCGAACTAAATAAAGCACTCCGAGACGCTGAGGTTAAGGCAGATGAGGAAGCGTGCAAAGTAGCGAAAGATATTGATAGAATATCGGATGTTGGTGGAGCAATTCCTAACCCGTACGTTAAAACAAGCTGTACGGCAATTAATATAACGTCCAAGTTAGTGCAGGCTGGGATTTGTAAATGATAAATTATTTTTGTTTGACGGAAAGGGTTGGAAAATAAACAGTATATACTCAATAGTTACAATTATTGCTCGATGCATAAAAATGCGAGCTTGTCCGTGGATAGGTGCTTTTGCTAGAGGTGTGATGGATAAATGCAAAGTTAAACCTCATCCCACACCATATATCACACGGTAGTACCACGTAATTTAGGTAACTAGCCACCGTTGGGAAAGCCTGAATCCTAGTATGTGCTCCTATCCAAGGGCAATACTTATTATACCTCAGTAGATCATTTAAGACGCTATAGGTAAGCTAAAAACAGCCAATCGCTGCCCATATGCGAAAAACGTTCGGTTGGCTAGGTAAAGCATACTGGAAAGAGAATATTGTTTGATTACGAGGTCATATTGTCAGTTGTATCAGTGCCAATGAAGACGTAATAGTGAATTACATTTGACATCAGGACTAAAAGAACCTTGGTTGACGGAGCGTAGGGTTGTAACAGTAACTATGGGGATCTGCTCGGTATTAAGCCATTTACTTTAGATAGTGGTAATTTAATTTTTTCACACATATTAAGGGGTGTAAATGAAAGTTAGTCTTTTATGTTTTTGGTTGCTATGTGTCTCATTACCTCTCCAAGCCACGGAGAGAAGCAAGATGGAAAATGAGATTTCTGAAATTCTGGGATTTGAACAAACAGTGGAGCACTACTTTGTAGAATATAAAAAACAGCTCTTCAAACTATATCCCGATTTTACAGAGGAGTATGTTGAATTAAATTATGCTCCAGTTTTTCAGTATGGTAAAAAGAGATATATGAATGCATATATGAAAGGTTTGTTAGTTTATAGTGATGAAGAACTTAGGCAACTTATTGATTACTATAAGTCTGATAAGGGAAAGTGGATTGTTAAGAAAAATTTGGAATCAAATGTTATTGTTCTTGATGATTTAGCACTTGCTTCTGATGATTTTAATAAGGTATTTATTGAGAAGATTGAATCTCAACAATAACAAATATCGATTATAATGAATAGGGGGCAGGTTTTTCCTTTTACTATAGGGTAAAGGCTTTGGCTAAAAATAAACATTCCTTACATTAATAACTTAAAATGCTAGCCGACAATATAGGTTTAACTGGTTTGTGTGTGGTCCGTGTATTGGTCTAATACGATTATTGTATT
>NZ_JBFRTD010000040.1:0-21553 GCF_041473955.1 Vibrio sp. 10N.222.54.E6
TTATCCCCTTGCTTTGTCCAGCCGGATGGGCAGCGGTAGATCACTTCACTAAGGCTCACGGAGGCGACGGGGACTTTGTCACACGGGACCGGGTTGTGAGTTGGTCGGTAGCATTGCTTTGCGATGTTATCAATGACGCATTGCGTGGCGTTGTCACAATCCACGTACTGATTAGACTGACCATGACTGATTTCATAGGCGTTCTCAATGCCAAGGGTGGCGAATCGATACGTATCATCGTTTGGGTCAATGGTGACACTATTATTGTCAAACCCCTCTTGTATCGCTTGAGCGTGTTCGTTGTTGCCAAACTCCGACGTGGATTGGTTTGTGATTTGTGCATCAGTCATCCCGGCTTCATCAGGCTGTCGGATTTTGCTTTCACACCCTGGATTATTGTCGCTGCAGAAGTCTGACAGGTTAAGCGTCATTTCTGAGTCATTGTAAGCCTCGTTCGGGGTGTTTTTCGCCCACTCCACGTTGTCGTAGAATGTGTTTTCTTGAGGGGCGGCAAGGGTATGAAGGGAGAGTAAGAGAGCAGCGCTGAAAGAGAGAAAAACAAAAAGTAGTGAAAAGGGCGAATTCAAGGGGAACTCCTATTGAGCACTTGTTTGGCGATGTGTCCTACATCGCCTTGGCTTAAAATCGTTAATGCGTTAGGAAGGGAGAGGTTGCCGTGAACCATGTCGTAATCACTTTGCGGGCAAGACGCTTCATTGCACGCTTCTCCAATGGCCACAAACACGGGGACGTGGGTGATGTTAAATTGACGAAACCACTGTGGACTGATGGCAAAACCGCTATCAATGGCCATTTCTTCGTCGTCCGCTTCTAACAAACTCAGTATTCGAGAGGCTGTCGGTACCATGCCTTCTGGCAGTACCCCACGTATCACGAGAGGAACCTGATATTGCTGACTTTGTTTGAGTAGCTGTCTAAGCGCGTTATCTGGCATGGAAAGCGACACAAACACCATCACACCTTGCGCCTTTTTGTTTGGATTTTCCTGAGGCACCCCAAGAACACTCGCCAGTGGCGAGTCTTGCAACACGTTATCGAGGTGTTGATTCATCGACAACGCTTCTTGCTTATGTTGCTGACCTCGTTCAAGAAAGGTGGTCAGTTCACTGTGATTGGTTGGCGCTGCAATGGTCTGCTCTTGCTTGGCAAGCGCTTTGAGCTCTTCTTGAGAGTAACCCTTCTCGGCTAGTGAGAGAGGGCTAACCAGCAGAATAAGTAACAGCCATGAGGCTCTTGGGCTAAATGACATCGTCTCATTTCCTTATAAAAATACGCAATTACGTTTTCGCCAGTTCACAAAACCAAAGTTACCGCCGGTGGTTGGGTTGTCTTTACCTTGCTCCCAAAGTGACGAGGTGGTGCCATAGGGATAACAATGAGCGGCATCACCAATCGGTGCCGACAATTGATAGCGATAGCGACTTTTCGGCAAGATAGGCTCTGGCCATTGGTAACAGATTGCGCCATCTTCGCCCCGGGTTTCCCACACAATGCCTTGCCTGTGCATTTTAAAATTAAAACGCTCTAACATCAGTGTGCCAACTTGAGGGCCGGTATGAGAGTAAGCGCTATTACCGGTTAATGGGTAGACGCTGCCTTGTGAGCCTAAACACCAAAAAAGCGCATCAAAAGGCAAAACGCGCCCGGTGGTGGTCGCCATGGCTTCGGTGATGCAAGAGAGCTGCGTGATGGGGTGGCCAAACAAAATGGCTTCGGGGTTAAGAATGAACGACATCTCATCATCATCCCAAAACGGGTCAAGCTCGGTGAGGTAGGCCACATCGAAATTATCCGTGGCCATGCAGGCGGCCGACTGCATCAGTTGTAGCCAGTAAATCACCGGATATTTGTACCAATGCACGTGATAAAAAGCATTGCCGCTGGTTTTGCTGCTTGAGTCGTGCTGCGAGCCTCCTATTTGTTGGCTATTGTCATTACTCAACTGCATCCCCATGTTGACCATGCAATAAGGGACTCGCGTCACGTCCACCAAGGAATACGGCTCCCAATACCCAATGTTTAAGCCAATTTGCATAAAAATGGGCGGGGGTTTAGGACAATAGGAGATCGGCATGCTTGGGTTGGCGGTGTCAGGGTATGTCGAGCTAATGAGAGGCACACTGCCCAGTGTCATAGGAAATAGGCAGTCCCAACAAATATCAGACAATGGATTTAAGAAATGCCCCGTACAAGCGGCGGATTGAGCTTGGGTTTGCCAAGGAAATAGGAACAAACCAAGCAGTAATAACCCATGGGATCTCAAGGTCTTTCTCCTTATTTTGTGTTCGTCGCACTCTTGTTTATGGTGGTGAACGGCGTCACATCGATCTCTGTGATCTTCCACCGCGCTCCGTCTTGTTCAATCAGAGCGGGAATGTGTGAGAGTTGAAATTGACGGCTGTAGTGACCTTGTTGGTCAAAATAAATTCGGGCGTCAAACTCCGTGGCGACGTTTTCTGGACTGCCGTTGGTGAGGGTCCATTTTATCGGCTTATCTGCGCGGTATTGTTTAGCCCAAGCGCGCTGGCTTGGGTCGTCACCATCAAGAAAGACAATCACATACGAGTAATCTAATGATTGTTTGGGAATGTCGACTGGCCAAGTGTCGGTATCAAAAGGGTTGATGACGAGGCCTTTAGCATAAAGGAGGTTACCTTGTGCATCTTTGATATCGGTGGCCAGCTTTAATGATGGGTCGATGTAAAAGGTGTTGGGCGCGGTGGTGGCGGTCAACCCTTTAACGGGAGGGGGTCTTCGCACGTTATTTTCTACGTTCTCCACAAACTGCTGTTGCATCTTTGCGGTTTCTCCCGTGGCTTCTAAGTGTGTCAATCTGCTGTTAATCCATTGCAACATGTCTACCTCTGCAATAGGGAAAAGTTCGCCTTGACGCCCAAATTGTTGACTAAGAGCGGTGGGGGCGATGGCAAGTAAAGTGAGACCGAGCACCTTTGAGAGTGCTGTTGGTTTGATGAATGAATGCCCGTGAACAATCATAAGATCATGACTCCTTTTTAAGCGCCTCAATAACGTAATGTTGGATCTCGGTGGTTCTATCCGGTGCGCCGCTGATGAGCGCGCCTGGCACGATAATCACGAGATGGTGCGCTTGCGCGTATTCTTTCAAGAGCCGCCTGAGTTCCGTATCAAAGGTCGCCAATTGCGCGCTGTGCTCCTGATCGCTGAGGTTGGCTTCAATGAGTTGGTCTTGATATTGCGCTAACGTTTGTTCGATATCGAAGACCACGATTTGAGGGGCGGTGTTGAGCTTGACGGCCATCAGCGTGAACATCATCAACACTATGGCAAACAGGGCACCGACAAGACGTGTGTGACGGATGGATTTCATTTGGCCTCCTTACCATAGATGAGGGTGTTGAAGATCTCAATTTCTGGTCCGTAAAAATGCTCTGCGGTTTGATTGACCGCATCCATGAGTGGGACGCCTTGGTTCATCAAGGTTTCACAGTACTCAAACTCATGCGGCTCTGTCGAAAGGCACGCACGAGTAAAAGGATCGGCAAACAAGCGATGAAAGGTCGTTACATCACCGGTTTTTAGCATGACAGAGCTGTAACCGGCGATGGAGGACTTTTCAAAACTCTTGATGACAAATTGCTCATAGGGTGAAAAGTGTGAAGGATTGTCTTTGATGAATTTCGCCAATCCACTGCCTTGACGCAGAGTGATGTGAATGTCGGAGTTATTGAACGCAGCGAGCGCTTCAGGTGTGCTGTAAAAATCCTCAATCCCTTGCGTCACGGTGCAAAACGAACCCCCAAATTTTCGGGCGGTGCGATAACCGGTATTGATGAATTCTTGTGCCTGTGCATTAGAGCCAGCCATCAGAGACCACGCCTCTTCAATGATGCACATCTTCGGCGTTGAACGGGAGCCTGAAAGGTACATCTGCTGAGTGATGCTCGACATCAGCGCAAAAATCACCGGTCGCATGATGTCCGAGGGAAATCCGTCGAGTTCAATGGTGGTAAAGTGGACATTGGGATCCAGCATGGACGGTTTATTGAAGGTGTCACCGTAGATCCCCTCTGAGCGGTATTTATTCAGTTGCATGGCGATATCAGAAAGGCGGCGATCACCGCCTTGTTTTTCGGCCGCCGCAAACAGCGCTTCTTGCACATGGTCAACCAACGTCTCGCTTTTGTGTGCCTGCCAAGCCGCAATGATGCAATCACCGAGGACCGATTTTTCAAAATCTCCCATTTCGTGTGTGGGGCAGGCCATGGTCGCAAAGAGTCCGGTGATGGTGTGCAGCGTTTCCTTGAGAGGGTTGACCTGTTCGCCTTTTTCATCGGTATAGTCATCCCCCATGGCAATGCGTTCCAGGTGAGTGAATGGATTGAGGTAAATCTTCTCAGCCGTCATGTAGCGGCCGCCAAGCATCAAGGTGAGCTTTTTAAAGCTCTTTCCTTTATCTAACGCCCAGATTTTACCGTTCATGGCAAAGAGGGTTTCGGCGAGCTTTTGCACAAAGAAGGATTTTCCTGCCCCGGAGCCTCCGGTCAGGGCGATGTTGTAGTTATCTGAGCCACAATTAAACGGATTAAACCAAAAGGCTTGTTGGCGCATGGTGGGAAGCATCATGCCGCCACTGAAATTCTTTACGTCCATCACAAGAGGCAAGAGGTTGGCCACATTGCCGGTTTTTACGGTTTGAATGCGTCCAGCACGGTCGCAATCGGCCCAAAACCCATCGGTCATCATGAACGGTAAGGTCGTCATGAGCGCTTGGCTTTGCAGCATCGAGACGGTTTGTAAATCAATCCCGCCAGAGCGAAAGGCGTTAATGGCCGTAGTGCGATGCAGTCGCTCGGATTTTTTGTTGGTAAATAACGTCAGCGTCAGGTGCATGTATGCCATGCTGTTGATGCCATCCGACATTTCATCTCGAATTTGCTCGCGTTCGCTCTGCTCTTTCTTCGCTTGAGGGAAGAAAAATGCCATCGGGGACTTGAGTGTTTTTTCCAGCTCTCCAATGCGTCCGCCATTTTTGGTCGCAAAACTGCCCGATTCTTGATGGCGAAAATTGAGGGTCATGAGGTGTGGACATTGCACATTTTTGGCCACGCTCTTTAAGGACGCAAAACAATCGGGCAAGGCGTAAAGGCGGAAAGTTCGAGGTGTACTGCGTAAACCCAATGAAATGATCCGCGAGGTCACCGTTTGCGTTTGATGTTGGCGGTTACTAAAGCGAACGTCGGTGTAATGTCGGCGAGTTAAAAACTCGGTATCAGGAGAGAGGACTTGTTTGTAGATCAACGCTTCTGGTGCGTAGTCAGATCCGCGAGGGGCGGTTTGTGTGGGGTCAAAATTGAGAATGCCTTCGACGTAGTTGATTAAGCCTTCGGGGGTAAGCGGCGTGAGCTCCAGTCCAATTTGGGATAAAGTCGTGGTGAGCGCCTCTTTGCAATCCAACACACTATCAACATCGTCCGTACTGGAGACAAACAACCACGCGCTGTAATCTTTGATGTCAAAGTAATGCTTCTGACGATGAAAAAAGCCGTGGTGAGCCGCAAAGTTGGCGTAATCGGCTTCTTGTTTTGCTAATTCACTGCAAATACCCGCACGAGCGGATTTCAAGGCGGTATTTTGCTCAATCAAATGACTCACGTGGTTGTGGCCCATCATGGAAAAATGGTAATCCCATTTATGGCCAGGCGGTAAATCCATGATGAGACGGTTAAATGCCTCCACCATGTCGTCATTCGCCCCCGTTAAGACGCTCAATTTGAATCCAAATCCTACGCCCTTTTTGTTATGAAAGAGGCTGTGCTGCGCATCAAAAGTGCGGTAAGGCAGTTCAGAATGAAGGTGGTTATATTCACGTTTGGCTTCTTGATAAAAACCCTTTAAATCTTTTGAGACGCCCATGGCGTTAATCCTTCTTGATAGCCTGAACAGGGCGACCTGTCCAGGTAGACTCGTCTAACACAATGTAAATATCCATTGTGTCGAGGTAAGTGGTGGTGTCATCCGAAGTAAAGGGAAAAATCACCACCTTCCTAACCGTGTCTTGGGTTCGAATAGGATGGCCTTCACGGGTGCGTCTTGGCAGTAAGGCAAAAGGGTGGGAAGCCAGGACGTTAGCCTCGGCGACTTGTTGTGTTGTTGGGTGTGTCGAGATGTTGCGAATGTCATCCATGCTGGCGCAGCCGGGTATACCGCCGATTTTTTGGCAACTAAATTCATCTTGAAAGCCCGCAGAGCAACCTGCTAGTAGGCTAATAAGCAGCGCTGTGAAAAGTTTGATAGTCATAAAAGCCGACCTTAATTTAATTGTTGGTTAACTTCTGCCGCGAGAGGGTTGAGTGTGATGGTTTCTAAAAGGGTGTCTGGTTTTGCTTGCTCTTGCTCTTTTGTCTGATGATCAACATAGCGTTTGATCGCTTCCTCATCATCCAGAGGGAACCCTTTCGTAAAGACGATATTCACGATGCCCCCTGGATTGATTTCGATGAAGGGGTGATATAACTCGGCTAAGGCAATGTAGTAATCCGAAAGCTTACTCCCCACGTCCGAGGTGGCATTGCCCAATAAACTTAATCCCACATCCTTGCTGTTGAGGCTCGACGTTGAGCCAAGCGCTGAGGTTGAGGTGGTGCTGGCCAAGCCCGCCCCGGTCTCACCCAGTCCGGTTAAGATGCCTGAGATCCCCGCCATTTGGACGATTTTGCCGTTACGTAAAATCGAGGTGCCACGGATGCCATTGCGCCCAAAGTTAAAGACGGTGCCTTGAACGGGGATATCTAAAATTCGACCGTCCCGAATGCAGCTGAGGGTATGAGTGCGCGCCACGCCGCGATTGGAAGAAAGGTCACCGTACACGCTCCCAATGATGGTGCAGTCTTTGAGGTGGCTCTTTTCTCCATTGGGCAACACGCCTTCATGCACGGTTTGAAACACGATGGGGGCGGTATCACTTTGGCCGAACGCCCCGGCATTGGCATCGGCGCCACCGGTGATTTTGGCGGTCACAAAGGTGCCCGACGGGACGTAATTGTCGACGGTTCGTTGGTACGCTGACTCTGAGGAGGCTGTCCAAAAAAAATCAAACGAGTCAAACGCTTGCCCTTGGTCATCAAACGAGGCCTTATCGGCTTTGCTGTATTGAAAGCTCTCTTTTTGCAGATCATTAGTGGCGTAAGAGGGCAAAGGTTTGGGAGGAAGTGGGCGCGAGCCAAACGGCGCAGGCTCTCCCATGACGGTGAGGTGACCGGCTTCCTTTGAGGGTAGCGATTGGGTTGATGGCAAGGCGATGGTGCGTTGCGCTTCTTGATGTTGGCGTAATTCCTCGCGTAAGATCTCGTTCTCTTTCTTCATTTGCGAAATCGTATTTTCGTTGCTCGTCATCAAACGATCGACGTCTCGATTGAGGTTTTCCATCTTCTCTTTGACGTCTTCAATGTCTTGACCTTGTAAGGTCAAGGCTGAGCGGTTGTCTTTGTCGGTAAAATCATCAGTAATGATTTCCCCAAAATTGGGGGCTGGCTCAACGACTTCTTTCGCAGTATCTAGCGAGGTTCGAGGTTGTTTAAAGGCTTTAAACGCAAAAAAAACTGCGACTAAGAGCGCAACGGCTAACAGGCTGAGTATTTGGTTACGCTGCTTACTTTGGTCATTGGCGAGCACTCCATCCTCTAAGTCTGACTCTCTAAAAAGCCACTGTTTCAATCGTTTCATTCGCGACCTCCTGTGATGATGTACAGATGTGTAGATTCACCTGGGGGTAAGGTATAACGGTCAAGTGAGGCGCTCCGACTGGCGTAACTGTAAAATTGCGCTTCGGTCAGAGTGACGGTGTCATTGGATTGGTTTTTAACTTGATAAATAAGCCCTGAGAAGGGGCGGCCTACAAAAAGGGTCTGCGGAATAATGGCCAGTGGCGACGTGTCTTTGGGGAGGGTTTCGGGGTCAATCGGATGGACACGAAACCCTGGGATAGGCGTCTTTGAACGCTGCCAATGTATCATTTGTTTGGTGAGTTGCCCCAAGGCCAAAGGGTATTCGAGATCTTTTTCAAAGACACTTTTCTCTGCAGTAGAGCGAAGCGGAATAAACTCATTCACCACCGCAGGGACGGCTTTAGGGTTGATAAAAAGCGAGAAATTTTGACCTTTCTCTGTGGTGACGTGCGCGGTAAAAGGCAAGGCGATGTTGAGTTTGACGGTAATAGAGCCCGATTGGTCTCGTTGATTGGCTTTAGCGAGACAAAACCCTCTAGGGCAATGAAGGTTTAATATCTTGTCGTCTTTCACTACTAAACGGTTGGTGTTGACCGAGGATAAGGGCAACACAATGGTATCATTTTGCTCAAAATAGTAGGTCTTTGCGTCAATCGTATGGGCGTGGCTCATGATGGGTAACAACAAACCAAAAAAAGCATAAATCAAGCGTATTTTCATAACGGTATCTCTTGGGCGATGGTGTGAAGTTCAATCAAGCCACTTGAGTAATCGGCTTGGAGTAGATAAGTCACGGGCTCAGGGTCAAGTGTGCGCCCCGCGATGGTTTTGTTGAGCGTGCCTTTGACCCGTATTTTCATTTCATTCAGGTTGATAGACAGCGTGTCAACTTCAAAAAAACTGGTGACGTCGTTCTCGATGATAAATTCGGCTTCTCGCATCAACTTGTCTTGTAAGCCGCTCCAGTATTTAGGCGGCACGTAGGTAATGAGTAAGTTGAATTGACGTTTAACGTTAGAGGGCGTGACATTAAATTTTAGGTGTATCCACCAATCGGCCATCATAGAAAGATACGCTTCATCAACCGCATCGCTTGAGATCGTAAACGCTCGGTCGATATGAGGTGGCACGAAGGTGCGCTTTTCCGCTTGGTTTTGGCTTAATAAAGCAAAACTCAACCCAGCGGTTCCTAAGGCGGTGATCAACACCACCGCGGTGAGGACGTAATTGATAAAGCGAGCCGCTTTAAGCGCCTCGCCGTTATGTTCATTGAGCATCAGTAAATCCAATATTTTTTTGTGGCGGGGGGCGTGCGTTTAAAAATGGTTTTATTCGCTGTGTCATCCCCATACCAGTGGATGAAGTGAATGATGAATTTGGGGCCGTGTCGGACTTTTAAGCTGCGAATGGTGAGGAAAAATCCGATACACACGGCGACCGCGACCAACCGATTGATGTTGAACAACATCAAAAACAACAAGATAGAAGGGAGTATTTCATCGATTGGAAATCCGACTATTTTGACGTCGGTTTGTAAGTAGTTTGGAAAAGCGAAGAGGGTTTGTTTGTCTTGATGATCCATGGTGAAATAGGGCGAATAGTTTCGCGCTCTCCTTATGTGGTTTATAAGCCTACAAACCCTTTACCAACTTCCCAGAACACCACGCCAACGAAAAAGCCGATGATGCCACCCACCCAGTTCTTTTGCATGATGCCCACGATGATGCCGCCAATTAGGCCTGCCACTAAAATGTAGAACTCGCCAGAAGACCCCGTTCCGACCGTGTTGGTTACGGTATCTTTACCACTGGCAAAGAGGTCATTGGCGTAAGCGGGTGACGCACAAGCAAAGTAGACGGCCATAAGCGTGCAGACGTAACGCCAATACGTAAGAGGGCAGTGAAAGCGTGATGTTTTATTTTTCATTTGGTTACCTTTAAATGTAGATAAAAGAGGCACGACATCGCACCGCCATTATCAAAAGGGGTGTCGTGCATCTGGTGGGTTGAAAAATGGACGTTGTTCGTTCGTCAGACTTTTGGGCAGGCTTTAAACCGCATGAGTTAAGATGTTGCCGTTGAGTCCCATGCGCTTCTTGATTACATTAAAGGCAACAAGGAAGCGTTTACATACTTCAAACCGCGATTGCGACTGACGTGTTGTTTCCAATTTTGAGGGGTCATTATCGTGTTCTTGAGTTTACGATAATGTTTTTTGCGAGCATTTTTTGATGGTGGTGGCGTGAGTTGACGGACTGATTGGGTGTGTTTTTGAACCGAAACGAAATGAACACCCTTCCAATAGAAAGGAAAGGGGAGGCGGTCAGTAAAAGGCAACAAAGCAGCAAATGCCATGTATTCACGCCCGACTGAGCCCAGTTCTTTGAAGCTGACAAAATCCCCTTGTTTAACAAAGCGGTCCAATAAATTCCCCGCCTCATCTTCACGACAATATCCGTATACAATTTGCATTATTCAAACTCCTTTTAAGGACATTGTTTTGCTCTTTTAAAAGAACAAAACAATGGGCTCTCTCTCAAGAGCCGTGCTACAAACTGGCTTGTGCATTCTTGTAGTAGAATGCGCACACCCAAAGGATGTGGTGTCTGGTATTCCCAAGTAACTCTGTTGAACCACTCAACCAGCGTGCTTAATTGAGTAGAAAAACAGCCTTGGACGTCGCCCCAGGTAAGGCTCCTGAACTTTTTAGGCATATTACGCAGGCCTGCGCCCATCTGCGGCGCTTTTTGCAATAGTGAAGGCAGCCACTCTTACGGTGATGCGGGTGTTGGTATGCAGATGGAATAAAAAGCCGACGAATGTGTTTTTCGACTTTGATCTCAAAGACTGCGATATCAACGTAGTCAGTATGAATCAACATCAATGGGGATGACAATGTTTGAAAGCATCAGCAACGCACAAGGGACTTGGTTTTCGACCTATCGTGAAAGAACGGGCCAAAAGGGTTTTCTGACGTACATGTTCTGATGTGTAAGGCGGGAACGGTTCGTTATCCCACAAGGGGAACTTGGTGGACCACTTTAAGTAAGTGATGCCACAAATGAGCAAAGAGTGTGGTTATCTTCTTTACTCCCGACGTGTTCGTTTTATGGACTCAGTTAGGCTAAACCACGAGTATTAGCAAGAGCATCTTTTCGTTGTTGACTAAGGTAAGCTCCGTGATGTTTTTAGCTGAGCGCCTCACTAACCCGCTCGTGAGTATAACCATAATCTAAAGCCCAGCGATGGAGATCTTCAATCGACATAGGTTTAGCGTAATAGTAACCTTGATGTTGAAAGACGCCTCTTAATAAAAGCCCGTTAGCTTCAAGCTTATTTTCAACCCCTTCCGCTACTAGATTCATTTCTAACTGCTTAGCCATTTTAATATACCCATCTAGAACAGCGGATTTTCCTTCATCAATGGAGCGTGTAAACATTTTGTCTATTTTGATAGTGTCAATATCGAAATAATGCAAATAGGAGTTTCCGCCATAACCGGTACCTGCATCATCAAGGCTTATTTTAAGTCCTAATGTTTTGAGTAAGGCGAGGCGCTGACTGGCAAACGCCAAATTTTCAATCGGTTGGCGTTCTGTCAATTCAAGCGTCAGTTTTGAGTAGTCATGCTGAAACCGCTTTAAATAGTGGTAAAAATCGTCATTTTGTAGGTGCAGAGGAGTGATGTTGACACTGCAATAAAACTCAGCGTTTTGACTCATCAAAGACGATAAGTCGCGGTAAATGGTTGTAATGAGATTTTCTGTTGTTGGAATGATATCCCCACTTTGCTCTAGATAATGGATGAACTTGCTTGGTTCTATGACGCGGCCATCAGAGGGAAGCCATCGGAGTAAAGCTTCGACACCGAGCATTTTACCTGTTTGTGCGTCTACAATGGGTTGATAATAGGGGAAAAACTGGGCGTCTCGAACCGCTTTTTGAAGAGCAATTTCTTTTTTTGCATGCCAATAGGAAACACATAACCAAAGAATGGTGAGTGAAATCATAAAGAGTAAAGTGGTGACCGGCCACAAGTTTTGCTTAAACTTCGAAAGCACTCGTGAGGCAGAGACGGAGGATTCAAAGGTAAGAGGAAGATAGTTTGAAGCAACTGAGTTCGAGTACAGGCGATCAGCATTGGGCAAACTGCCTATTTCAAGGATAGTGTAATTTTCTTTTGGTAAAGATAAACGAATAGAGCGTTGATGGTCTAAATCATTTTCAAGAAAAAGGTATTCCGTGCGTAATGGAAAGAGGAAGCCATATTGTCCATTCGAACCGTATAAATAGGGGGGATGTTTTGGGGTTGTGGAGAGAGAATAAATCGCTAAACGCCACATTTCCCCTTTTAATTGTGTACTGAGTAAGTTCTTAAAATTACGTTGTTCAAATTGCTCAACGCCGAAAGGAGAGCAATAGGTATAAGGTTTCTGCTTATCAAGATTAACGATGGGTATCGACATAAGTAGATGCGACACATAAAGCTTCTCTAACTGCTCTATTGTGTCAGTGGAGCATTCACCGCTAGCGACGCTGGCTTCAGAAAGAGTGGGTTTTTCAAGCCCATATTTAATCGCAACAGAAACGATTTGATCGAGGTAGTCGACGTCATGCTTAATTTCATTATGAACTTGATAAAGACTGGTTGCTAATGAAGCCAATAAGCTAAACAACAGGGCCAATAACATAACACCAGTCTTATAGACCCATTGAGGGTGGGGACTGAATAAGCGGTCTAACCAAGGGTGTCTGGAGCGCATACTTAACTCTTTATAATTATAAATCCAACGAATTGTGTTGAGCTGTGAAATGTTATTATGCGGTTTAATTAACGTTAATTTCTATAAAACCTTTTAATCTGAAAGGGTAAAATCATAAAAGTGGAAAGCCGATCACTCTTTGTTAGGAAGTTTCAATTTTTAGGTTCTAAATCAAGCCTTAAAGAAAACACTGACCGTAATCTTGGGCCGCATTAAACATATGGCTTAAATGTAAGGCTTTCTTTGTTAAAGGGTCATATTTATGACAAGCAAAACAGCCCCTATCTTCTTTAGGATGCACTAAAGCAAACCATTGAGGGTTTTGGACATAGGTCTCTATTGTACTGTTTGATAATAACTTCGAACCCCCTATTTCATTTTTCCAAGAGGGAGGCACCTCTCCTTTATTTAAATCACTCTCGTTTGAGACTGTCCAAGATGTGCCCACAAGGAAGTAGTTAGACCAAACAGATTTACGTGATTGGTAATAATCTGACATTGCCTCGTTAAGCGCTTTTATATCTTTAGCTACTTCAGTTTTCGTTAAAACACCAACCCCATAGGGTGTTTCTCTACAGACTTGAGTAGGTTTACCAGGGAAGTAAGTATTCACTTTCTGAAAGGACATTGGGTTGAAAAATGTCCATTTACCTGATTTTTCAAAATTTGATAGGTTAGGAACATCAGCACAATCAGGAGCGTTTTCCTTGTGTTCAAATGTGGTCCAAATGAATTCAGGATGATTCCTTGTTTTTCGCACTACATGAATCCCGACCAAGCCCATTAGAACATTACTCCTTACTGCCCCGTCGATCTCAACATCTCTATGAATAGTGAAAAATTTTTCAGGGTTGTCGTTATTAGATATTAATTTCCATGAGGTTTTTACTTCAGTGGAGCCTGGGGATATTTCAAACGGTGTTTTCCCACTGTCAATATCGGCGACACATTGGCTATTGTTTAATCCGTGTTTGACGATGTCATTGTAGAATTTTTTATTGACACTTTGTTGATAGAAGACCGGATTGCCTTCTTGATCGTTCAATGGGAAATTAGAGCCGGCTTGAAGGATCTCACTTTGTACTAATCCTTGATCACCTTTATTGTCCCAACTATCGGGTATCTCTTTAAATATTCTGTCTTTCGGCATCATATTCAAGAATAAACCCGGTGTCTTGTCACTGGTATAATAAGCAAAAGATTGCCATGCAAACTGCATAAAACTGCAATTAATATCGGATTTACTCGTTTCTGTAGGCTCTTGAGGTAAGGAAGGGTAATCAATCCAAGAGGAGTTGCCAGTACAGTCAGGGGCTTCTAACTCTAACGATTTGTTATCTCTAATCTTATTTTCGTAAGAGTCATTCGATTGAAAAGCTTCCCCTATAATTTCTGTAGAATAACAATGTATTGGTGAGAGGAAAAATGAGGAAACTATTATTTTCTTTAAACAATTCATGATAATTATTATCATTCGTATTTGTATGGGTGGCTAAAATTACAATAGTTACAAATAAAACGAATCTAAATTAGTTAATAATTTAGTGTGACTCTGGAACTGCGTGTGTGCTCTGGAGTTGTTTTTGTCTCGATTCTGTCTACGTTCATGGGTGAGGCAAGCTGATTGTAAGAACCGCGCTCTATACAATATGCAACGTTATTAAACGTTTGACACCGATCTTCCACATCGTTAATCTGTAACGGCACTGGCAAAATCCAGTGTCGGGATTAGTCCCCCGCAATATACACCCAAGGCGCATAGACGCTAGCTTTTGCTGGTTTTTTATGTGCAGCTTCAGCACACCTGAACATAGTCGCTTTACTTATAAAACGTACTATCAGCATTATGGTGGGCTGGGCGAGGCAGCTTCGGCTGGCCGTAACCTTGGGAGCGGTAGGACTAACCTTGTTCAGCTCACCACCCGAAGATTAGTCCCTTTGTGTGGTGATTTAAAGATCATCCCCAAGGAGGCAACCATGCCAAATTTAACAATCTTTTCTAAAGACATTCGCACACTCGATAATTTGTATTCGCTAAACGATCTGCATAAAGCGAGTGGTGGACACAATCGACATCGTCCAAGTATTTTTATCAAGAATCAGCAAACTCAAGAACTGGTTAATGAAATTGAGCAAAGCAGTAATTCCTGCTTTGCTATAAATACCAAACGTGACGGTAGTGATGCGGGGACTTGGGTATGCAAAGAATTGGTCTACTCATACGCAATGTGGATTAGCCCAAAGTTCCACCTAAATGCCATTCGTGCGTTCGACAGTATGCCCACAGCTCTAGCACTTCCTACTCCAACTGTTCCGCAAGACCTATCCTTAAACGACTTAATCTTTGAATTGGCGAAGGCGAAAAACGTAACAAGCCAAAATGTTCATGTGCACTACAATGCCGTATTCAATACCAATACTTGGTCACAAGAGCATGGTTTTGAACACGCATTGGCAAAAAGAGTACTTAAACAAGACTTAGAAAATGAATTGCGTAGTCAAATCCCAGAACTGCAGTTACTCAAGCAGCAAGCGAGAGAACACGGGCTAGCATTAGTGGATGAAAGTGAATACCAAAGCTTCCAAGGCCGAATGCAAATGCAGCAAAAGCAACTCGAGAAGTTGGTAGATGATGTAATGGCGTTAAGCCGAAATCATAATTCGTTGATGAACAGGGTTATGTAAAAGTGGCGGCAAAAATGGCGGCAAAAATGGCGGCATTCATTGTAAAACAGCGTTATTTATGGAGATAAAACGTCAATTACCACTGTTTTTATATACATTTTATTTTAATTAACCTATTGATTTGTAATGCATTGCATTCGTTTTTTCCAAGTTCTATCAAGGTCTTTTGCATAAAGCAGAATGGCTCGCTGGTAACTTTTGATTTTCTTACTCTCAGTGGTTGATAACAATAACTTAATTAGTAACGCCGTTGCTTCTTTGTGTCGTTCTAAGTTGTACAAACACATGGCATAGAACGGCTGTACTTCCAGTGAATCAGGGTATTCAGCCATGGTTCGCTCAAAATACTCTAACGCTTCAGTGTATTTACCCAAACTGCGATAAGTACTCGCCAACCCAAACAGAGCATCAAAACGTTCAGTTATGGAAAGATCCCCTTCCAATGCAAGATGATAATGTATAAGCGCTTGCTTCTCTTTGCCTTCATTATCATAAGACCAAGCCATGTATAAATTTGCTTTGGCTGCATATTGACTGTCATCCAATAGCGTACGCAGCAAAAGCCGAGACGCATGATAATTTCCGGCCTCTCTAAGATTTATGGCTTCGTGGATAATGGTTTCCATGTGCATCTCCTCTATAATTGACTAATAGAATGAAATTTATTTACACTCTGTGCTAACTCTCAAATCGTCCAACGATAAATTATCAATGATAAAATCTTAAACTAGATGAATAAATAGTAATAAAGGAATCCAATGTTTATAAGATTTATTGCCAGTATGGAGGAGGAAAAGCGACTCCAGCATACTCATGGTATCATTACCCAAGCACAAATGATGCTTGTCGACGGATTGATCCTTTACGAGTACCATCAGGTGCATATTAAAGAAATCTTCACTCAACTTAATGAATCACTACCATGTCCACCGTTCCACTCAAAGTCATGGCCAGACAATGCTATCTCTTGGTTTTTAGACTCAAGCGTCAAACATATATCACTCATGTATGAGCTAAAATATATATTAGAAGAATATGATACAAAGGTGGCGACATTACATCATTCAGACGTCGGCACCATTTTATACAGAGATGACTTTCAAGTGGTGGCTAAGTCTAGCCTCTTATGAAAAACAAAATAATATATTAATAATAAAATGAAGCTTCTAAAAATATATACCCTCGCAAGTTAAAATGAGAACTGCAACCCAAGCTCATAGCTCACTTCCGCCTCATCACGCTCTGCATATTCTAAATTTGCAACTAAGCCAAACACTGAGCCGAATTGAAAGACGTTATTCCACTTAAACTCATCTCTTGCTAGATCTAAGAAATCATGCTGATAGGAAACTCCCATCAACCAATGATTAGCTATTTGTTTTCTAACCATCGCTTGACAGTATGTTCCACGCTCGGAATATGGTGAACTGTAATCACTATCAGCACGATAGTTTACTGCTCCACAGGATAAAGAGCTTGCCATTGCCCCTCCCAAACGCCCAATGAGTCCTCCGCCAGCTTGCCAACTATCTACCTCCGAACTAAATCGAGTGAGAAAGTCTGCTCTTCCTTCAACGAATACGTAGTCAAAAACTTGAGCACTGACATCTAAGTATAACCCTCCCATCGTCTTATTCTCTGTATTGTCATACTTATCGTTAAGGTAAGGTTTTAACGCTCCCGACTTAAAACTAGCTCCTTTATAACCAAATCCTATATGAGAAAAATTATCAACAATCTCACTTGATGCAAAGCTTGAACACGAAACTAACAACATCAGAGGAACAACTTTAGTTATCATAATACGATATCCTGTGGCACTTTTTTGAAATGAAAATTTATTCTGTACATTGCATATTGACAGCAACATACGGAAATAAACTGTAACAAATCAATATGTAACATCCGATAAATTTAAACGCAAACTATGCGTTGCGTTCACATTTCCATCGTTGTCTTAAAGCATGTTTAAATTCCAGTGCCAATCCTATCTAGGCTGTCATACCAATTCAAAACATGGCTAGTCAGCATTTCCCCTGTGAAAGCGTTACTCGTAGACAGCAGCCACTTCAACGTCCCATAGACGATATAGTCTGAATACATGGGCGCATCGCCCGATAAGTATCGTGTCTTAGCTAAATAAGATTCCAGTACTCTCATTTTTTTGAGTAAGTCGGCCTTTGCTAACTCTTGGTTGTTGCTTTGTACATTTTCTAAGCTGTCCTGAAAGTGTTTCTCTCTAGAGGAACGAAAGTAATCTTTATCGCGATCTTTAAGCTTGCAGTAAATGTCGAAGATGGCAATTTTGGCGATGTCCGAATGTAATGATGCTGTCCACTCATGGAAAAAAAGTGCCATTAAACGCCCTTTTTCACCGCCAAATAATGAAGGTGATTCAGGGTAGTGGGCCTCAAGATAATCAGCGATGTTAAACGAATCAGAGAGCACCGTTTCACCATCTTTGATGGCGGGGAGTGTAGAAAACTGCGCCTTAAACTGAGCCTGAATGTCGACAAAAGAAAGCTCAGTGGTATCAAACGCTATATTTTTGTGTATCAAGCACATTTTCGTACGCCAACAATAAGGACTGAATTTTAAGCCATCGTCCCCACACAGTTCGTAAAAAGTGATCATAGGTGTCTTACTCCGAGAGTTGCTAAATAGGTGTATTGGTTGTGCTGGGCACAGTATGTTCAATCTTGGTCGCGGTTCTCAGTCGAGATTAAGTGGGTTCTTTAACTGCTAGAATACCTGCGGCTCCCAGCAGTAAAGCACCACTTCCTCTGGTCACAGCGGTAAGAGATAGTCGGCTCGCATCAACAATCCGTCTGGCCGAAAACGCATAAAACATCACTAAACTGAAATCAAGCAACGCCATGGTTGGGCACATCACTAAGAGTTGAGGGAATACGGGTAAGTCGGGGTTGATGAATTGCGGGAAAAAAGCCGAGAAGAATAGGATGGCTTTGGGATTGCCAGCCGCGACTAAAAAGCCAGAGTAAAACAACTTTTTGTTTGAGGCCTGTAAATCTGAGTTGTTGAGGTTTAAGTGCTCAACTTGTGCTGGTTTAGCGAGGAGTATTTTTAGCCCCATGTAAACCAAGGTGATCACACCAAAGACTTTGATGACAGTAAATGCCACTACCGAATTGGCAAGGATGACACCTAAACCCAAGGCGACTAACACCATTTGAATAAAGTTAGCTGAGATGTCCCCAAGGGCGGTATATAGCACGCGTTTGTGCCCATATCTGAGAGCATGTGCAATACCTAAAAATATGCTAGGCCCTGGTGTCGCGGTAAGAATGAGCGATGCCGCGACAAAGCCGAGCCAAAGGTGAAAGTCCATTTTTATCCTTAATTATCCGTTAAACACTGCAAATCATATCGCTACAGATACACTACCATACCAGCGATTACTCCAACCACATATTGACCAGAGACATTACGCCCATATTGTTCGTTTCTGTGCCATACAAGTTGTCCGCTCGAGTCACGGTGAAATGATTGCGCCATAGAGGGCAATAATAATAGTTCTGGATAAGCCAATCCTCCGCTCGATACAGTTTGTGCAAAAACTCTTGACTGTTGTTACTTTCCTGCATAAACATATCAATAAATGTCAATAGGCTTTGTTTTCCACGTTCAGGCAAGCAGAGACTAAACACATTACTGCAAAGGAGCCATTCGTAATATTGAAATGTCAGGTCGTCACCAAAAACGTAACAGTCATAGGAGATATCAATAGCAATGTCTTGAGACTGTCCTTGAATACATACCTGCCAAACAACCCCTTTTTGAGATAACTCATCGAGCAAAGGCTGTAACTCGCTCATATGACTGTCTATCACTTCAATTACCACCGGACGAGTCGGCAGTTTCATGTCGTGCTTGAACAAGTGAAATCCCTTATCTTGATGGCAATCCATCACGCTATTCGCCGCTCTTTTTTGGCTACCAAGCGTAAAACGTCGACTATGATGAACAATCCAGGCTCTTTCTTGAGCGGATAATGCACCGACATGATGATGAAACTGTAAAACAGTACATCCGCTGCGATCGATTTTTTGTGGCTGAGTAGGTTGGGATTCGCAATAGAGCAGTTCTGCCACGTGCATAGGCGCTTGAGGTTGGGCATCACTACACCAAAATTCTACTCGTTCAATATGGCCACCAAAACCAAAATAGTGGTTATTGCGAACTAAACTCCAATATTGTTTTTCCAAACTTTCGACTCGATATACCCCACACCCAATTGGTTTTGAAGCCTGATAATCAAAAATTGCACTGTGTGAGTCAGCTAACAAATGCAGGAAAACTGGGTCAGATTGACGCATAGAGAAAATGACCCACTGCTTATCTATGTCAATACCCTCTACATGACGAAATAGAATTTGATATGGATGTGGCGTACTAAGGCGCATTTCTATATTTTTTTTTACAAGTTCCGGTGTCAGCGCTTCTCTATTGTGCATCATTATGTCATTACGGATGCGGAGACGGATTTGCTTGTCACTGTAATGAAACTGGTGAGCGATATGAGGCACGATGTCATTCTGAATAGGGTTATATCGAACTAAGGTATCGAAGACGCTTTCGACCAATAAAATAGAACGAGCGGACTGTGCCAAATGAGGGTGCCATTCAGGCAGCATATAAGGGACTAAATACATCAAAGTATTCTGTTTTTTTAATTCCTGCTGTGCGTCCCCTAACCAGAGAGGTAAGTGAGCTTGAAATAGACGAACTTCGCCAAATTGAGTAGCTAGTCGAAATGCCTGATCTATTCTGCCAGAGCGAGCCATGCGCTCTAACTGAGTCAGCAGTGAGGTCTCAAAACTTTTTAATAGCGTCAATTTTGAGCGATGACCACGGCCCTGACCCGAAGCCCAATGGATAAGCCCAAAGCTTTCAAAAGAAGCCATTAGCTTACTCACGTACCTTTCTGAACAGGCCAGAATTTCAGCAAGTGAGACAATATCAACATCATAAGCTTCATTGCGAGAAAAATGTTTCTCGAGTTGCTTTAAACGCTGCAGATGACTCGTAGATAACAACTGAGAAGCTACCATGTCAACCTCAAAATTATGTTCATTAGATACAACGAATACCTCTGAATATGGCAACTTAACTTAAAGTTGTCTTCTTATAATTCCACGGGAGGTGATTAATAAAGGTGGATAACCTGACCGACTAGGAATCCCACTAAGAAAACTATCCCAGAAAAGCTCGGACGGCTTTGGTTTTGTCTCACCGCTATCTTTTGTTCTGGTTCCAGTAAGTAGTGTTTCGCGTTTAAAGTATAGAATGTGTAGTCTAATGGATTCATTGTTTTACTCGCAGATAATGACTCATGTGTTCATTATCTGCGAACAAACCTGAAATAATAACGCTCTCTTTACTATAAACAGTTCACCTTTTAATTAATGAAGTACAGTTCCATTTTTGCTAACTGCTACCAAACAAAATAATTCAACAAGCATATAAAGGCAAGTTAAGCAGAGAAAGCGTTTAAGACAAGTTTCTAACGCAGGTGTTAGGCGCTTTCTTGTTGTTTCTCAGTCCGTTTCTTCTGATTTTTTTAACGCTTCGAGTATTTCTTTCATACGCTCTGGGCGCGTTTGGATCCGGAACGGTCCGGTTTGTAGAGCGGGGGAAGTCTTGCTGCCATATTGTCGCCCTCCATCGATGCCAATTCAGCGATGATCTGGTGATATTCTTGAAGTTTAGACCCAATGTAGCCTCTAATATTAGTGTTATTATAACGCAAGTTTTCGTAGCTCTGAGGCCACACATTCTTATGGATCGCGTTGCTGGTTTGGTCGTCAACTTGAATTGCTGTGTCTATCCGTTTTAACAGACAAAAGAGACTGTTGAGATCTTGATAAAACGTGGCGGCGTACGTGTAAAAGCCTTCGTTGCTATGCTTGATTATAGCCGAGCGGCCTTCGTTCACTTTAGTGAGCGAGATCGTCAAGAAAACAGGATAGAAGGCCTTGAAGAAGCGTTTGAATACTTCGGGGGCGTCCCAAAAGAAGTGTTGTTCTATAATGCGAAAGCCATCATGATAGAGCGTGATGCATACGGTGAAGGTGAACACCGCGCTGCTCGCCATAGCCAAGAAATACAACTTTAAACGGGGTTTGAGCACCACTGGAAAAATAAAATTAAGAGAGTTACGTATTTGTATTTAATATCAAAAAACGCCTATCAGGAGAGAGGTTAGTTGCTTTCTATCGATTAAATAGGCTTCTTTTTTTTACGCTTCCTAATAGCAAGTACCAAGACAGTTAGAGCTCCATCTTCAACCTTATATACGAGTCATCCCCCGAACTTCTTACCCTGTTCCGTATGCCGCGTAAAATGTCAACTTAGATAA
>NZ_JBFRTD010000041.1:0-100686 GCF_041473955.1 Vibrio sp. 10N.222.54.E6
CCCGCTGAGAAATCAGCGGGCTTTTTTACATCTTGAATTTGCTAAAAGAGAGCTCAAAAACACTAGATAAGTCGTTATATTATCTAGTTATAAGGTTCGTAGAGTTAAGGCATTAAAAAAGCAGAGCGTAATCGCTCTGCTTTGATGTCTCAATGAATACTCTTTGGAATTTGTACAATCAGCTCGCTTATTTAGCGACGTTACCCGCCACGTTTAAAGCATCCCAAGTACGTGAAAAAGGTGGGGCATAACAGAAATCCATGTAGCCTAGTTGTTGAGTAGTCATCTTGGCTGTGATCGCTACGGCCAGTGCATTGATGCGGCCAACGGCTCCTTTCTTACCTACGATTTCACCACCTAAAAGGACCTTAGTTTCTGGGTGATAAACCAACTTCACCTTGATGTCTTCCTGGCCAGGGTAGTAATCGGTTTGGTTCTTATCTGAAATGGTCGATACTTTCACATCCAAGTTATGTTCTTTCGCTAGAAGTTCATTTACGCCAGTACACGCCAGCTCGTAATCGAGTACTTTCAAACAAGACGACCCCAAGAAGCCCGACATGTAGGTATCTTTACCTGCTAGCTTGTCTGCCATCATACGCGCTTGCTTATTGGCTGTGGTTGCTAGAGCAACATAAACAGGTTTGCCTAGTGCCATATGATGGACAACGGCACAGTCACCGACTGCGTGGATGTAAGCATCTACAGTAGCACCATATTCATTTACCAACAGAGCGCCGTTTGCAGCTTTTGGCAGTTCGAATGCTTCCGTGTTTGGTTTGAAACCGAGTGACAGGATCACGACATCGGCTTCTACGTTGCCATTATCGGTTTCTACTATGTAACCACCTTGTTCCGCATCGCGAATTGCAGACACGCTGCACCCTGTTTTAAGGTCTGCACCTGATTCACGAATCGCACCTTCGACTACTTCAATGATTTCTGGGCTGAACTGACGGCTCATGATGTGTTGTTCACGTTCGATGATCGTCACGTGTTTGTCTAAGCCGTGCGCTGCATCGAATACTTCCAGGCCGATAAAACCAGCCCCAATAACACACACACGTTGCTTGTTAACATCCTTTAGCGCTTCTTTAACCGCCAAGCCGTCTTCCATGCTTGTTAGTGTGTATACGTGTTCTGGATTGAATTCACCTAATGGTGGAACGATTGGTCGCGCACCTGTTGCAATGACCAACATATCGTAATCGATGACGCTTTCTTCATTTTGGTGACGTACCGTAATTTGCTTTTCAGTGCGGTCGAATGACACCATTTCTGTTTCTACACGTACATCTAAGCCTGATTTTATGGCTTGATCTGGTGTACGGGAGATCATTCGCTCGGTGTCATCAAACATGCCGCCTGCAAAGTAAGGTAAGCCACAGGCTCCGAAAGAGATGTAGCTACGCTTATCTAAAACGATGACTTCGTCTGATGGTTGATTACGTTTGTATTTTGCTGCGAAACTCATACCCGCGGCGCTACCGCCTATAACAACAACTTTCATATTTACTACCTAAATAACCTGAACTCAGGAAAAACAGAAGAGCACTCACGTGGAGTGCTCTTAATTAAGTTTGAGAATTATACTGCTGCTTCTTTTGATACTGTCGCTGTAACGTCAGCGTCGTATTGTTCAGTATCCAATGAGCCATTCTTCTTCGCTGTAAGAACGCCTGACAACATAGAGCCTGAGATGTTCAGCGCTGTACGAGCCATGTCAATTAGTGCTTCAATAGACACTAAAATCGCGACTACTGTGATGTCTAGACCCATGATGGTGAGTACCGCTACTGCTGCGAACGTTGCACCGCCACCAACACCTGCGATACCGAATGAAGCAATCGCGATAACAGCTATCAGTTGTAGGATAAAGCTCAAGTCTACAGGCATGCCCATGACCTGTGCCGCCATGATTGCTAGCATTGCTGGGTAGATACCGGCACAACCGTTTTGACCGATACTAGTACCGAATGTCGCTGACATGTTTGCTGTTTCTTCGTCTACACCTAGGCGCTGAGTTTGTGTTTCAACGTTTAGTGGGATAGCTGCCATGCTTGAACGAGACCCGAAACCGAACACGAGTACTGGCCAGATTTTCTTCATGAACTTGGCAGGAGAAAGGCCGAACATTGACACCATCACGAAGTGGATGCCGAACATAACGCCAATTGCTACGTAGCTTGCTAGAAGGAAGCGGCCCATCTCTGCAAGTGCGAACAGGTCGTTTGTCATCATGAACGTGGTCATCAGAGCGAATACACCGTAAGGCGTTAGCTTCAGGATTTCACGAACCATTGAAAGCACTACTTCTTTTGCAGAGTTGATGAAATCAACGAAGTTTTGCACTTTCTCAGGCTTACGGTTTTTCACTTGAAGGATGCAGTAACCAAGGAACATACCGAACAGTACAGTTGATAGCGTAGAAGTACGTTGAGAGCCCGTTAGCATGTCGAAGATGTTGGTTGGAATGATAGACAGAGCCATACCAGACAGACCGCTGCTCGCCATCGCATCTTGTGTTGCGACCAGTGAATCACCGCGAGCTTCAATCGCACTGTTTGTGCCGATTGTGCTTACTAGCGCGTTCGCATCGATACCAAATAGGTAAATACTTGCGATACCAACGGCCGCTGAGATAGCACAAGTGAAAAGTAGAATACCGATGATTTTTGGTGCGATTCGAGATAGCGCACCGCCGCCTTCAACGTTCATGATCGAAGAGATCATCGCCACAAACACAAGTGGGATAACGATCATTTGTAGAAGTTTGATGTAGCCTTTACCGAACACCGAAATCAGTTCAGCAAAGCCAGATGTCGCAACGTTGCCGACACCGAAAACAAGTTGAATTGCGCCACCGAACAGTAAGCCAGCAGCAAGCGCACTCAGTACGCGGAAGTTAAAACTTTTCTTTTGCTTTTTGAAGTTCGACAGCAGTGCGTAGAACCCAAAGAACAGTATGCTTAATCCAATAAATGAAACGCTCATGAGAATCTCCTATGATACCCATTAATACCTAAGTCGGTTATTTTTTGTATGCGATGGCTTCAATTTCAACCAGTGCGTCTTTTGGTAGTCGTGCTGCTTCAACACAAGAGCGAGCAGGTGCGTTCTCTGTACCAAACACCTCTGTATACACTTCGTTAAAGGCAACGAAGTTCTCCATGTCTGATAGGAAGCAGGTTGTCTTAAGCACTGTGTCCAGTCCCGCATTACTCGCTTCTAATACAGCTTTTAAGTTTTCCAGAGACTGACGAGCCTGCTCTTTGATGCCGCCCTCAACAAACTGCATGGTTTCTGGAACGAGAGGTAATTGACCTGATGTATAAACCATGTCGCCGTAAGACGTACCTTGTGAGTAAGGGCCGATAGCTGCAGGTGCTTGTTCAGTGGCAATGATCTGTTTCACGATGTAACTCCTAATTATTGGTTTTATTCTGATTTAAATTCACGGATAAACTTGTAAACCGCCTGTCGGCTGATCCCAAGTTGCTCTGATACTTGTGTAGTCGTCTCTTTTAGCTCAAATACGCCGTTATCAAATAAGCAACGGATGATGGCTTTATTACGACCTTTGCAGGAAACCGACTCGTCTTGGTCAACCTCGTTAATGGCTGAACTCAATGCTTGCTGAATCACATCATTTGCATTGTTACTGAAGGTCTCACTGACAATGGTTTGTGGCACATTGCACTGCGGCATCAGCGTCTTGACGATTTCTGGAAATGGGAAAGATAAGTTCATGTTGATACACAGCATACCAATCGGCTTTTGTTGTGGACCAGCCAGTACACAGGTGGTCGATTTAAGTAGGGAACCATCTGCTGAGTTGGTGAAATAGCTTTTCGGAGAAACTTCGCCAGTTTTCTCGAATGTGCTCCACATGCGTAAACCTAAATCGGTGATTGGTGACCCAATTTCACGACCCGTATGATGACCATTGACGATCTTCACGACTGAGTTTTCTAAGCTTTCAAATGAATGGATAACCACTTCGCAGTAAGGACCAATCAAATCGGCGATAGTGTCTGCTAAGCGGAAGTAATTACTTAAGCATTCTCTGTCTTCATCGGTGAATCGAACTTGTTTTACATTCATGATTTCGGTTTACATTTTTGAACTCAATGACTGGAATCTACTCCTTTGGTGGTACTCCCACAAGATGCGGTAAACTTCTGTAAACCTGAAGTGAACGTTCAAAACATCAACAAATCGTAAGTTTTAGACCTATATCACGAGCGGAATTTGAACAAGATCACCAAAGGTAGCCAAATGAGGTTTAATTTCTTAAACCGCATCAAGGTTTACATATTTAAAACCAAAGGTTGCATTTTTGAACCCTTTGATGATCTAGGACAAGTTATAAGGAAAGGCAAAAAATTGAATTAATTGGTATTGTAAATGCATGGCAATCAAGCATTTACCTTGCGAATGTGGTGGTGAGTAAAGATAGGTGGTTAATTGAAAATGAGGTTGTATTAGAGAGTTAAATTCACAAAAAACAGCTTTTTAATAGGATGCAAGCTAGGATTTAGATCCTAAAAAAGCAGCTGAAGTTGCTGCTTTATTTTGGAGTGTTCTGTTTGATTATTCGCTTGGCAGTTTAAGCTCGACTTGTTTTAGCGCGCGCTGATACATAAACCATGCACAGGTGCCGGCAAGCACATTACCTGTCATTGCGCCCCAGAATAGGCCTTCAATACCCGCAAGCTGAGAGCCAACCCACAAGCTAGGTAAGAAGAAGGCGAACAGGCGCAGCGCTGAAATCGTCAAGGCGGTATAGGACTTGCCTAATGCGTTAGAGACGGAAACCATCAGCATACAGATTCCTAATGGCCCTAAGCTAATAGGTACGATCAGTAGGTGATAGTTTAAAATCGTCGAGACTTCGCTTTCACTGGTCATTAGGTTTGCTAGTCCGCCAGAGAATAACCAAGTCACTAGTGCGATCACCAACTGGAAACCCAATACAAACATCACCGCAATCTTAACGAGCTTACGTATGTTTTCGAGATTGTTCTCTCCCAACATGCGGCCAATCATCGGAGGCATCGACATCGTTAGTGCTAGCACAGCGACAATCGAGAAGAATTCAAAACGTGAACCCAATGCCCAAGCTGCAACGGCAGCTGTGCCATAGCCAGCAAGCAGCTTAGTGGCGAACATGGATGAAACAGGAGGCAGCAGCTGACTGATCATCGCAGGCCCCATGATGTTACCAATGGAGCGAACACTCTTGCTGATGTCGAGGTCGTGCCAGTCGAAGGTCATCCAATGCTTCTTGGTGACCTTTGGTGCAACGATAAATATACCCGCACCGAACGCCAAGATGGTCGCAATGGCGGCTCCATTGATGCCCATGTCGAGCGTAAAGATGAAAATCGGGTCCAATATTAAGTTGATGATACTGGTCGCGATCATCATTGAACCGGGCAGCATGGTATTACCATTGGCACGACACACACTGTAGGAAAAGTAGAGCAGTGCACCTGTCCAAGAGCTGGCTAGCCAATAGATCCAATAAGAATCAATGATCGGTAATACCGTCGGTGGCGCATCCAACAATTGTAAAATTGGCCCTCGCAGCAGATAGATGATGACGGAGAAAAACGCGACACTCACGCTGCCCATCGCAATCACTAATCCACCAAGCTGCTTAGCGTAGCGCGTTTCATTCGCGCCAATGGCTCTCGCGATTACCGCGGTTGTCGCGATACCTAACCCGACCTGAATACCGATGATGATCATCTGTATTGGAAGCGTGAAACCTTGAACAGCGAGCGGCAGTACGCCCAGTTGGCCAATAAAAGCACTGTCGACAAGCTGGAAGCTCATTAGGGAAAGTACCCCAAATAGCATTGGCCATGTCATTGTATAGAGTTGTCGGCCAAGAGAAGGCGAGGGAGTTGCGGTAGTAGAATTCATAACACTCTTATCGGTCTTGAAGTTAGGCTTGTTGTGATGACAAACCTCTCAATGAAGAATTGTGTAAAGGATAACGTAAGGTCAGCGCGATACCAATGCTTGTTATGATAGGCAGGTTATCTTTGTTGGCTCTCGGTGAACAAAAAAGCCAGTCGCGATGACTGGCTTTGTTGACTCTATATCTAGTTGTTGACTCTAAGCGTTACTTGTTTGCAACGTTACCAAGCTTCAACCACGTGTCGATAACCGTATCTGGGTTTAGTGAAACAGAGCTGATGCCTTGTTCCATTAACCACTCCGCTAGGTCGTCATGGTCTGATGGGCCTTGGCCACAAATTCCTACGTATTTACCCGCTTTAGCTGCTGCATCGATTGCCATTTTCAGCATCGCTTTCACCGCTGGGTTACGCTCATCGAATAAGTGAGCAACGTCACCTGAATCTCGGTCTAGGCCAAGTGTCAGCTGTGTCATGTCGTTTGAACCGATAGAGAAGCCATCGAAGTACTTCAAGAATTCCTCAGCCAAAATCGCATTCGATGGTAGCTCACACATCATGATGACCTTCAGACCTTGGTCGCCACGACGAAGATCGAACTTAGCCAGAATGTCGATAACCGATGCTGCTTCGCTTGGAGTACGAACGAATGGGATCATGATTTCAACGTTCTTAAGACCCATTTCGTTGCGAACGCGTTTGATTGCTTGAGTCTCTAGCTCGAAACAGTCTTCGAATACTGGTGAGATGTAACGAGATGCGCCACGGAAGCCCAGCATTGGGTTCTCTTCATGCGGTTCAAACGTTTTACCACCGACTAGGTTGCTGTATTCGTTCGACTTGAAGTCAGACATACGTACGATCACACGCTTAGGCCAGAATGCAGAAGCGATTGTAGCAATGCCTTCTGTTAGCTTGCTTACGTAGAAATCGATAGGATCTTTGTAGCCACGAATACGCTGGTTGATTTCTGCTTTGATCTCATCCGTTTGCTCATCGAAGTTCAACAGAGCTTTAGGGTGAATACCAATCATCTTGTTGATGATGAATTCAAGGCGAGCAAGGCCAACACCTTCGTTCGGGATTTGGGCGAAGTCGAAGGCACGATCTGGGTTACCCACGTTCATCATTACTTTGGTTGGCAGCATTGGTAGCTCATCAACCTCAGAACGTTTGATCTCGAAGTCGAGTTCGCCGTTGTAAACGTAGCCTGTTTCGCCTTCTGAACATGACACTGTTACGGTGTCGCCATCATTCAGGCTGCTTGTCGCGGTACCACAACCAACTATGGCAGGAATGCCTAGCTCACGAGCAATGATTGCTGCGTGACAAGTACGGCCGCCACGGTTAGTGACAATCGCAGAGGCTTTCTTCATCACAGGCTCCCAGTCCGGGTCTGTCATGTCAGTGACCAGTACGTCGCCTTCTTGAACCAGTGACATTTGGTCTAGAGAGTCAACCAAGCGAACAGGGCCTGAACCGATACGCTGACCGATAGCGCGGCCTTCAACCAAGACATCCGCCTTGTTGTTTAGCTCGTAACGCTCGATAACGTTTTGGTCGCTCTGAGAACATACGGTTTCAGGACGCGCTTGAACGATGTAAAGCTTGCCGTCGATGCCATCTTTTGCCCACTCAATGTCCATCGGACGTTGGTAGTGCTTCTCGATGATCATTGCTTGTTTTGCAAGTTCTTTGATCTCTTCATCGTTCAATGAGAACTCGTTACGTTCTTTAGTATCTGTATCGATGATATCAACTTGCTTGCCGATCTCTTGGTTGGTTGAGTAGATCATCTTGATCAACTTAGAACCAAACGTCTTTTTAACAACTGGGTAGTGACCCGCTTCTAGCATTGGCTTATGAACGTAGAACTCATCTGGGTTCACCGCGCCTTGTACGACCATTTCACCTAGGCCCCAAGAAGAGGTGATGAATACCACTTGGTCGAAGCCTGACTCAGTATCAAGCGTGAACATCACACCTGAAGAAGCTTTGTCTGAGCGAACCATACGCTGGATACCCGCAGACAATGAAATGCCACGGTGATCAAAGCCTTGGTGTACTCGGTAAGAGATAGCGCGATCGTTAAACAGAGAAGCGAACACGTGTTTCGTTGCTTCGATAACTGCATCGATACCTTTCACGTTAAGGAAGGTTTCTTGTTGGCCAGCAAAAGAAGCATCTGGAAGGTCTTCAGCTGTTGCCGATGAGCGAACCGCAACAGACAATTCTTCGTTGCCTTCAATCAGTTCACGGTAGTTATCACGGATATCTTGCTCTAGTGATTCTGGGAAGGGTGCGTCTAGAACCCATTGTCGAATCGTTGCACCTGTCTTACGCAGTGCGTCAACGTCTTCAACATCAAGTTCATCAAGGAGTTGGTGAATGCGCTCATCAAGACCTTTGTAGTCAAGAAAGTTGTTAAACGCATAAGATGTGGTAGCAAAACCATTAGGTACTGATACGCCAGCGTTGGCTAGGTTAGAAACCATCTCGCCAAGTGAAGCATTCTTACCGCCGACTTTGTCGACATCTTCCATGGAAAGGCCATTGAACCATAGGGTGTTATTTTGCATTTATTTCTCCAGAAACATAGCAAGCATTGTAGGGATTTAAAGGCAAACGATTACGTATCAGTTTAAAAAAATGTAAATTATTTTCTAAAGCTGTGGGGGACGTAATAGTCAGCAGGGTTTCGTTATATATATTATGGTTCCCATCCTACTCAAAATAATTTTAAACATTAAATAAAAAATGCAAATTGATATCCAAAGTCGTGATGTATTCTATGTTTCTGATGGAACGGCCATAACATGTGAGACTTTAGGGCATGTTGTTCTAGGTCAATTCCCATTCGAAGCTAATGAAAAAACCTTCCCGTTTGTCGAAAGTGAAGACAAACTTTCTGATTTATTGAAAGAGATCGAGATTTCATATCGAGCAACAGGCCATGAACCTTTGGTCTTTTTCTCGATTGTGATTCCGGAGATAAAACTCAAGCTGTTAGATGCGCCTGCGCATTGTTATGACGTGTTAGAAAGTATCGTGCAGAAAGTGCAAGATGATACGAAAATGGCGCCTAAGCCGAAGCTGCAGCGTTCTCGTAGCGTTAATAAAGACTCGGACAAATACTTCGACCGTATTGCTGCTATCGAATACACGTTAGCGCACGACGACGGCATTACTTTAAAAGGCTTGGAAGAGGCAGACATTATCTTGTTGGGTGTCTCTCGCAGCGGTAAAACGCCAACGAGCTTGTACATGGCAATGCAGTTTGGTTTACGCGTCGCAAACTATCCGTTTATCCATGATGATATTGCTCGCTTAAGGTTGTTACCGGAGTTTGAGATATATCGCCATAAGTTGTTTGGTTTGACGATCGATGCGGAAAGGCTGACCGAGATCCGTGAGAATCGATTGGCAGGTAGCGAGTACGCAAGTGATTCACAATGTTTGTATGAGCTACAAACGGTTGAAGGGTTGTTCAGACGTGAAGCCATTCCATACATCAACACCTCGTCACTGTCTGTTGAAGAGATTTCGACACGAATCTTGGAACGTACAGGTTTGAGAAGGCGCTTGTTGTAGAAAAAGACAATTGAGTCATAAAAATCGAAGCTCGTACGGACAATGGTTCGGGGAGCTTCGATTTTTCTTTTAGCTGGTTGTTAGCTATTAACTATTAACGACTCAACAAATTAGCGAAGCAGCATGATGCTAAGCGTTTTGCTCTGTTTTTCGAGCCAATGTTCAAGTGCTGGTGGCCATTCGATACTTGGTTCGACACAGAAACCGCGAAGCATTGAGAAATAAAGAGCTTGATCAACCAAAGGTAGCGATGATTCACCATTCTCTAGTTCCAATAGAAGCTCTGCATCTTTCAGCAATGGGTTAATCAGTTGAACGTATTGTGGGGTCTTTTCTAAGAGCTCTTCAAAATTAAAGCCTTCGGTCTCTTTACTAACACGCCAAGCTTTTTTTGCTCCAGCCGAACGATATTCAGCCAAGTCGAGGTTCCACCAACGTGGGCGTCCGATCTGTTGAGTGAGAGGGAAAGTTCGGCTTTGGAAAAGAGTAGCCTGCTCTGAAGGTTCACGTTGCTCATTATTTGATTTCAAATCCATGAAATAAGCAATGATGTCTAGGCTTTCGGCCATGATAGAACCATCGTCTTTCTGTAAGACGGGCACCATTTTTTTACCGATCAGATCGATAAGGGTTTGGGCATCATCATAATCCACAGAAACAAGTTCGATATTCAAGCCAAGAGATTGAGCAATGTAGGCAACTCTTGCACAGAAAGGGCAGTGGTCGTAAATGTAAAGCTTCATAGCTTCCCTCATTTATGGTCATTACAAGTATAAGATAATGCTAATGTACCAGAAACTCTTACGAATACTAAGCATCAATAAATGCCAAGTTCCAGTAAACGCTTAGCACTAATAAACAGCATGCACTAACAGACAATAAGTATTTAGTGTAGATACTCTTTACTGAATTCTATTGTCCGTTGGATTGGACGTTATTGTAATGAGTAAATTAGAGGGGAAACTGGTGGGTAAATTACAGGCACAAAAAAGGCTCTGGCTGCTCACTCTAATGTAGAAGAATGAAGTCAGCCAAAGCCTCAATTTTGTTACCTTTAGCAGAGTGACTACTAAAAGAGCGGAGCGGTTAAACTATGCTTTTTTAAGGTCTTTTGCAGGGTAAGTAAGCGTCATTATTGCGCCTTCTACTGTTGTAACATGAACGTAGCCACCACCAGCACTTAGGCCAATTACTACCATTTCACCTAGCTCAACACCTTTTGTTGCAACAACGCGATCATCAACTGAAAACACTTTACACACCTTCAATAAAATAAATAAATACGACAGATATCGAACGCGGATTTAAACAGATGGTATCCCAATCAACTAATCCGGTTATTTGTCGTAAAGATTAAATTTAGTTATGCATAAATCGGCATTTCTTAAAAATCAGTTGGTTAACATGCTTGGGGTGTTATTTGTCGGCGGGATAAATGACACCAACTTGCTGACGCATATCTGTAATTAACTTGGCAACGGTTAAAGCACGCAGTTGGGCTTGAGCTTGGGTGCTTTTGTCACCAGCAATGCAGTTTGCAAAGGCTTGGACCTCGTAACTCATGGAGTTTTCGCTTTGTGCTTGAGTAAGGTTTTCTACCGTGCCATCACGATAGCGAATCTTAACGTCGGTGCATTCTGCAATGTGATCGATGATGATCGCTCCCTGTTCGCCTTGGATCTCGCTTGGTACGTAAGAGTCGCTGACTTTAGAGTGCGCAAGGGTTACATCAAATTCTGGATACTGGAAGATCGCACAGCCATGCGCATCCACACCTGAGTCAAGTAGCTTTGCCGAAGCCAGCGCATTCTCAGGTTCACCAAACAGAGCAGAAGTCGCGGCTACGCAGTAGAAGCCAATATCGACTAATGAACCGTTAGAGAAAGCTGGGTTGAAGGTGTTTGGGTTCTCGCCGTTTAGGTATTTCTGGTAACGCGATGAATACTGACAGTAGTTGATGTGCGCTTTATGCACTTTGCCTATCTTTTTTAAGCCGAGTTGAACTTGCTCAAAGTTCGGTAGATACTGAGATTTATACGCCTCAAACAGCACCACCCCGTTCTTCTGAGCGACCTCAAACATGTGTGTTGCTTCTTCAATATTCGATGCGACAGGCTTCTCACAGATGACATGCTTGCCGTGTTCCATCATCAAGATAGATTGCTCGCAGTGCAGTGAGTTTGGTGAAGCGATGTACACGGCTTCAACTGTGTTGTCATTTGCCAATGCGTCGAGTGAGTCATACGTCGTTTCAACGTTAAATTCTTGGGCGAACTGTGCCGCGCTGGCCAGATTTCGTGAATAAACCGCAGCAAGTTGCATCGATTGTGATTCATGAGCAGCTTGAACAAATTTCTTTGTAATCCAATTGGTTCCAATTACAGCGAACTTAATCATAAGGTATCCGTTAGTTAGTATATTAATTCTATGAAGATAGTAGCACTCAATGGCTAGCATTGTTTCTGAGATTTGCGGAACAATTCTCCAAGATCTTTAGTCTGATATTAATATTAACTCGTCTATACCTGAGCTTTCTAGAGCATCATAATAGAGTCTTTTGTTGTGCTGGTTCGGAGGTGGGAGGTGCAGGTTTAGTATCAGTGACCGATTGTATTCTCTCAATTGGTGGTTTATTGGAAGTGTTTAATATAAAAGACTCAATACCCAAAGAATGAAGATCTATTGATTATATCCTCTCGTCAATTCTTAAGAAATATTATACAAGCTGAATTGGTGTGCAATTGTATTTATATGCAATCGCGCAATTAACCTATGGTGTTTTAATATCACTTTGTTTAGTAATTGATAACATTTTAAGACAATAAATGTTATCGATTGGGAGCAATTTACGTTACAGAGTCACGAAATTGAACATAATTGGAATAATGAACAACATTTGTTTTAGATTGGTTCTAATTATGAGAAATAGGGGGGTTACTTTTGTTGATATTTATATTAATTTCTTATGGGTTAAATTATTAGCAATAGGTGTTTTTTTACTGTGAAATCTCTTATTATTGCGCTAGAACGTAAATCTGAACGATTTTTATCCAGCCAAAAGCAACTTTTAAATATTAAGTCTCTAGATATTGAAAAGTTGAGTGCTGTTGATGCTATGTCCTCTAAACCTCATCCTTTGATGGATTTCTATGATGAAACCGCCTTTTATGCACTAAATGGAAGGATCGCTGTTCCTGGTGAGATCGGGTGTTATGGTAGTCACTATTTAGCGTGGGAAAGATGCATTCAGTTAAATCAACCAGTTATTGTCTTCGAAGACGATGTTGTTGTTGATGTCGATGTATTTGAAAAAACGGTTCAATTTGCCAGTAAGCATATTGAAGAGTGTGGTTTTATGAGATTGGAAAATTATTCGACTAAGAGAGAGTATAATTATGTCGTTGAAAATCTCGATGACGAACAAAGTCTAGTGCGACATATTAAAACACCACTATGCACCACTGCCTATATGATCACACCGCATGTGGCGAAAATTTTTATAGAAAAAAGTGAACGATTCCTCTACCCAGTAGATGTATTTATTAGAAATGTATGGCTTCATAAGCAACCAACTTACGGAATATCTCCTGCAGGATTAACCGGGGGAGAAGGTGGCTCAGTCATTGGGAATCGGTCTTCTAGAACAAAAAAATCACTCCGTATTAAAACTCTAAAATTCTTAAGTAAGTTTAGAGATGTCGCTATGAATGGTTTGTTCAATTTGACCTATACCGTAATAATCAAAAAAAGCAGACCCAAAATGTTTAACGGTTTTTAATCGTTTCTTATCTGATTGATTTTACGTCATTCGTTTAGAACGAACCGAGATTTAGATATAAGAACAGCTCCCAATTGGGAGCTGTTCTTCGTTATCGTGTCATGTAATTAGTGGTATCAAGCTCTAGCTCGAAAGTTTTGTTAAAAGAGTAGGACGGTGCACAGCTAAGCTATTTTTGCTAAGGTGTTATTGAATTTAAAAAGGTAGTGATATGCAAATCCGGAACGCTAAGGTAACTGATATTAGCTCGATCTTAGAGCTCTCTATGCAAATAAATCGTCAACATCATCTTGGTGCCCCTATAGTATTTGCTCCCGCTTCTCATGGCTTGGCTGATAGTGAAGAATATTGGTTGGGATTGATGCTTGATCCGGTTGGCACTTTCTTAGTTGCGGTTGATGCTCAACAGGTTGTTGGTTTCTTGGTGGGGAAGGTAACGCAGAATAAAGGGGTAAGCTTCATTCAGTCTCACAAAATAGCGCGAGTGAATACGATTGTGGTAAACGATCAGGTTCAGAGCCAAGGCGTCGGCAAAGCGTTGATGAAGTCGTTTAATCAGTGGGCGCAAGCGAGCGGTGCTATTGAGCTTAGGTTAGAAGTGATGGAGTTTAATCAGCAAGCTAAGGGTTTCTATGAGTCGTTAGGCATGGAAACTCAATCACGAACCATGTCCATGCGCTTTGAGGAGAACTAAAGGTGCGTCTATTTTTGCCTTTATTACTGTGTTTACTGTTTGTAGCTTCGAGTGTGCAAGCTGAAAAGGTTGTGGTTGAAAAGATAATTTCTGACGCGACGGCAATCGAAACCATTGTATTCGAGTCGAAACCGGCTCACTCTCAGCGTGTCTCAACGTCTTCCTCTAACTCAACCTCTTCAGTGATCTCAAATTCCAAACATGTGATTATTGTGGATGATGTTCTTAGCAGTAACTCTGGCGAACAAGTTGCCCAGCTGTCTCAAGGTTCATCTAAACGTCCCCCTCAAAGCTCTTCTCAACAGTCTTACACTCTAACCGGTCCCTCTTCTGAGGCAGACTCTCTGTCGCAAGTGGTCACCTTAGTCAAAGTTGATAAATCGAAACGTAGAATGTACCTACTTAAGGGTGACGAGGTTATTCAAGAGTTTCGTATTGCGTTAGGGAAACAACCGAAAGGGCATAAACGTTTTGAAGGAGACAACCGAACACCTGAAGGGGAATACCAGCTCGATTATGTGATGGAAGAATCGGATTTTCACCGCTCGGTGCATATCAGCTACCCGCAACCTTCGGATATGCAGTGGGCTGAAGAAAATGATGTCGACCCTGGAGGGAACATCAAGATCCACGGAATTAAAAATGGTGAGCGCCGTTCACCGAGCTTTATTCAAAGCTTTGATTGGACGGATGGCTGTATCGCATTAACCAATCAAGATATGGATGAGTTTCTCCAACTTGTAAAAATGGGTACCCCTATCCATATCGAATGGTAGTCATTGGTACCCCATTTTCTTAGTCACTTTCGGAATCTATTCGCGCAGGCAATTAGCGCAGTCAATTCGTGAAACCAACTTCCGAAATTAACCGCTAAAGTCAGTTACAGTATGACTCGACCTGCACTGAATATCGCAATTACGATCAGCAACGCAATGGTGACTGGCTTAAATTTCGCTCCACCAAATCTCTCGAATAATTTAGAACCCACATAACCGCCAAACATGCTGCTTGGTAACAGTGCAAAAGTAAGCCAGACCACCTCGCGGTCGACTAATCCTGCGATAGATGCCGATACAAACGCACTGGAATCTGCCAACACAAAGAACGCAATCAGGCCAGCTCTGGCTATATGCGGAGCAACTGGGCTTGCCAACGCGTGTGTACCAATCGGAGGCCCTGACATTGAAGCTGCGCCGTTCATTACCCCAGCAAGGCTACCTAGAATATAGGGAGCAAATCTAGGCTCTCTTTTGTACTGGAACCCTTTGTAGATCATAAGTGCAGATGCAAAAATGAAGGCGCTGATGATCAAGATGATCGTGTCTTGGCTAACGGATTTTAGCAGAAGTAGGCCGACCGGAGTGAAGGCCAAACAAGGGACAAATACCTTTGAAACCCAGCGCCAATTCACATGATGTTTAACCTTCGGCAGCAATTGGATATTGCCTAACAGGTCGATCAGCATGAAAACGGGAACCAGTTCGATAACAGGCACGAATAACGCACTCAATGGCAGTGCCACTAAGGTAAAACCGAAACCTGAGAAGCCACGAACAATAGCGGCAAAAATGAAGATAGCACCCAAAATTGGGAAGGTTGGACTAAAAATGAGATCCATAAATTAAGTAACCAATGAAGCTGTCTAAATAGAGCGAGCGATGAAACCAAGTGAGTAGCGGAATGTACTCCTACTCACTTGTGTTTGCTACTTAATTTTATGGTTTCCCGAGAATTAATTTTAAGGCATCCCGGGAGTTTATTTAAAGTTTATCGGGGCTATTTTTTCGGTATTTACGAGCTCAATTTATAGGATTGAACTGATTCGGAAAATCAGTAAATACAGCATCTACTTTTGAGCGAAATTTGAAGCGAGACGGATCATTGACAGTGTAGCACCATGTTTGAATGTTTGCTTCACCAAGTGTATCAAGATCGCTCTGCTTCAGATGCTCGTAGTTCATGTGACAACTGAACGCTTTAACCTCATCAATCAGCATAAGATCATCTTGAGTCAGTTGCTCTGTGATCACACCGACACGGTATCTAGGCAAATGACGAGCCATTTCAGCAACGACTTGATGGCTGAAGCTTGAAAGCAAAACTCTGTCGGTGTCAAGATTTGAATGAATCAACTCGGTGTGCAGCAAATCAACGACATGAGGTGCTTGATGTCGGCTATCGACTTTGACCTCTAGGTTGACGCTAAGATCATACTGCTCAACAAGCGCGAGCAACTCTTTCAACGTCAGTATTTTTTCTCCAACGAACTGCTCAGACTTCCAACTGCCAAAATCGAGCTGACGCAGTTCAGCAAGGGTGTGTTCATCAACTCGACCCTTGCCATCGCTGCAGCGCTCAAGCGTGTGATCGTGACAAACGACCAGTTGGTCATCCTGAGTGGGCTGAATATCAACTTCAATCCATTTCAAGCCGAGCTTCGCCGCTTGTTCAATGCTTGCTTTGGTATTTTCTGGGTGAGTACCTGCTACACCTCTATGACCTACGATGATAGACGACATAATTAATCCTTCTTAAAGACGCACCGTAAAAACGCATTAAATATCAGTGTACTCGATTAAGCGAGAGCCGTCGTTAAGCTTGTCGTATCTTCGTGTGGCTCCTGTGATGTGAAATTATTTGGGTGAATGCGTTTGCCATGATTGTCAAAAATATGCAGGTTGGATTTATCGATTCTTAGCCCTAGGGGGACGGCTTGGCACAGTGTCGTTTCGGGTGTTACTGCAATGAAGGGCTGCTCGTTCACCAGACCATGAACCAATTGATTTGGACCCAAAGGCTCAACCACACTGATACGCAGTTCAAGAGGCAAGGTATTCATCATCAATTCTGAACCAATTTCAGAGTGCTCTGGACGAATACCAAGTGTGATAGCTGTATTTTTTACGTGGGCGTACTCGGGTAAGTACATTTGCTGATCACCAATCTCAAGGTATCCGTCATCGAGTGTTGCTGGTAAAAAATTCATTGCAGGGCTGCCAATGAAGCTCGCCACAAAAGTACTGGCTGGCTGGTGGTAGACCTCTCGTGGCGTCCCGACTTGCTCTATCTGGCCTTTGTTGAGCACCACGATTCTATCAGCCAGTGTCATGGCTTCGACTTGGTCATGAGTCACGTAAACACTGGTCACGCCAAGTTCGCGTTGCAGTTTTTTGATCTCTAATCTCATGTGAGCACGCAGTGAGGCATCTAGGTTAGACAAAGGTTCGTCAAACAGAAAAAGTTGTGGATCGCGAACGATCGCTCGTCCCATAGCAACACGTTGACGTTGACCACCCGAAAGCTTGGCTGGCTTGCGGTCTAGGTATTCTTCGATTTTCAGCGTTTTGGCGACTTTCTCAATTTTCTCTTCAATAAGGTGCTGACTAACACCTCGGTTCTTTAAGCCATAAGCTAGGTTTTTGTAAACCGACATGTGGGGGTAGAGCGCATAATTTTGGAAGACCATTGCGATATCACGCTGAGCTGGCTTTTCGTTATCAACACGGCGACCACTTAAGTGAATCTCGCCACCAGAAATGCTTTCCAAGCCCGCAATGGAACGTAGGATAGAAGACTTGCCACAACCAGAAGGACCCACCAAAACAAGGAACTCACCCTCATCGATATCAAGCGAGACTCCTTTGACGGCTTGATGGCCGTTTTCATACGTCTTTACCAAGTTTTTGATACCCAGCATGATGGGAGCTTTACGCGTACGATCGTGAGTGGCTTGGTTGTGCGCTAACGTTTGTTTTAGCTTTGGCATCGGGGTGTCCTCTGTATTTTTGTGGATAGCTTGGTGAGAAGGTTGGTGAGACGTCTTGTACTCATCGAGTGATTGAATGCGATTATTGTTCATTTGAGTTGTGTCGTTATTATTTTTCACTTTCTACTAGCCCTTTTACAAACCAACGCTGAAATACAACCACCACTAGTACGGGTGGCAACATGGCTAAAATCACCATGGCGAAAGCATAGTCATAGCGCGGTAAACTGGTTTCATTGATATTATTGAGTACTTGTTTGATGCCCATCACGATGGTGTTGTAACCTTCATCGGTAGTCATCATGATCGGCCATAAGTATTGGTTCCAACCCACCACAAACATGATGATGAAAATAGCGGCGATCATGGTTTTAGAAAGAGGCAGCAAGATATCGACAAAGAATCGAAATGGGCCTGCATTATCTAGTTGAGCTGCTTCTAACAATTCATCGGGGATGGTTTTGAAAAATTGCCTGAAAAAGAAGGTCGCGGTGGCTGATGCGATCAAAGGCAGAATCAACCCTGTATAGCTATTAAGAAGACCAAGCCCAGCGACAACTTCATAGGAAGGGATAATACGAACCTCTAATGGCAGTAGCAGCGTCACGAAGATCAGCCAAAACCACGCCGTGGCGTAAGGGAGTCTAAAGTAGACCAAAGCAAACGCGGCCATCATCGAAATGATGATCTTACCGATCGCAAAACCTAGCCCCATGATCATCGAGTTGGTGATCATTTTACTGGCGGTGACTTCGCCACTAAAGCCCATGCTTTTGTTCCAAGCTTCGCTATAAATGGCCGTAAAGTTATCGCCCGGTAGCCATTGCAGACCTTCGCTGACAATGGTGTTTGGGTTATGCGTAGAACTAGCGAAGATTAGCCAGATAGGGACCAACATAAACAGCATCCCTGCAATTAAAATTAGGTGGTCTGAGACCTTATTACTTTTCATAAATAACTCCTGTCGCGTTAAATCCTAGCGGGGAGGGGCTAGTAATGGACGCGCTTTTCTACAACGCGAAACTGGATAAATGTGAGAGTGAGTACCAGTAGTAACAACACAACAGACTGGGCGGAACTGCCGCCTAAATCTGCGCCAACAAAACCATCTCGATACACCTTGTACACTAATGAAGTTGTACCGCCACCTGGGCCACCATTGGTCATGGTGTCTATCACGCCAAAGGTTTCAAAGAATGAGTAGGTGAGGTTGATGACCAGTAGAAAGAAGCCAGTCGGGGCGAGCAGTGGGAAGGTAATGGTCCAGAAACGTTTTGAGTCGCTGACACAATCCAGCATCGCCGCTTCTTTTACGGCGTAAGAGATCGATTGGAGTCCCGCTAGGAAGTAGATGAAATTCACCGAAACCTGTTTCCACACGGAAACCAAAATCAGAGCAAACGTGGCATCCACGGGATCGGTTTGGAAGCTAAAATCCCAACCCACAACAGCAAAGATTTCTGTGAACACGCCAATGTGCGGGTTAAACAAGAAAGCACCGATAACACCTGCAATCGCAGGGGCAACCGCATAAACCCAAGTGAGAGTGACCTTGTAAGCGCCTTGTCCGTGAATGATGTTGTCGGCTTTCACGGCAAGCAGCAGAGCCAAGGCAAGTGATAAGAAAGAGACCACAATTGCGAACATCAAAGTAAAGCCAATCGAGTTCAGGTACTCGCTCGATTCGAATAGCATTTGGTAATTCTCAAACCAGACGAATATAGATGAGGTGCCCCAAGGGTCTTCCAGCATAAATGAAAGGTAAACCGCCTTTGCTGCTGGGTAGATAAAGAAAACCGCAATGATGAGTATCTGAGGTGCCAAAAATAGGTAAGGCAGCGGAGAGTGAAAGAATTGTTGACGTCGTTCCACAGGGTAATCCCTAAAAATAATTACAGTGGCCACTATGAGCGGCTGTTACCACTAGCGCTGTATCAGGCATGCATCCCGTTGAGTTATCGTTGTTGGAGCAAGAAATGGCGCTAGGGAAGAGTCTCCTCACGCCTTGCCATAGCGTTTTTTTAGCGACGCAGTGACAAGTAGTGAGGAGTGATGAACGGCTCTGATTCGCTAAGCCTTAAGCTTGTGAACAGTTTCGTTTCATTAATCGATCTAGTTCATCGTTCGAGCGAAGCGCTTTAGTAGTTTGCTGCTCTCATCTTCGACCTTGTCTAGGCTGCTCTCGACGCTAGAGCGATCAGCGAAGATGTTATCGAACTCACGGTGCATCACTTCACGGATCTGCGGGTAATAACCTAGGCGGTAGCCTTTAGTCCACTCGCCCGATTTGAGGCTTAGTTGCTTAACGCCCACTTCTGCGTCTGGCTGCTCTGTGTAGTAGCCGGACTTTTTCGCTAGTTCATAGGCAGCAGTTGTTACAGGTACATAGCCTGTTGTTTTGTGCCAGTAAACCTGAGTTTCAGGTTTGGTCAGGTAATCAAAGAACGCTGCAACACCTTTGTCCTGTTTCTGGTCATGGCCATTGAGTGCAAACAGAGCTGCACCACCAATGAAGGTTAAGCCAGCATCAGGGTTGACCGATTTCCAGTATGGAAGGTAAGTTGTGCCTAACTCGAAAGGTACGCGGTTACGCAAGCCACCGAACGAGCCTGAAGAACCCATCCACATCGCCACTTCTTGGCGCTCGAAAGGTGTTTGGTTCGCGTCCCAGTCGCTGCCGTAATATTTGTAGTAACCTAGATCTGACCACTCTTTCATCTTGCTAACATGCATCATCATGTCTTTGGTATTGAACATGATCTTAGTGGATAAGCCGTCGTAACCATTGTTTTGGTCTGCGACAGGTAGATTGTGGCGAGACTTAAAGTTTTCAAACATGATCCACGGCGTCAGAGATTGAGAAAACGCGATGTGCCCTTCGGCCTTCAGTTTCTTAGCAACCACTTCGAGTTCTTCATAAGTCTTAGGCGCTTCGGCTCCCACTTCTGCGAGAAGGTCTTTGTTGTAGTAAAGAACCGGCGTCGAACTGTTGAAAGGCATACCAACCATCTTGCCTTGGTTGTCGGCATAGAAGTTACGAACGCCAGCTAGGTAGTCGTTTGAATTAAAGTTGTAGCCCGATTCAACCAGAATATCCTGTACCGGTTTCGCGACACCTTTCGCGTTCATGATGGTTGCAGCACCGGCATCGAAGACTTGTAGAATGTTAGGAGCTTCGCCTGCTCGATATGCTGCGATACCCGCTGTTAAGGTCTCTGTGTATGAACCTTTATAGATTGGCGTGATCTTGTAATCATCTTGTGACGCATTAAAGTCAGTCGCAATCTTATTGACGGTTTCTCCAAGTTGGCCGCCCATTGCGTGCCACCAAGTGACTTGAGTCGTTGCGAACGCCGGCATTGCTGCTGTCGCAGAAAGAACGCCTGCCAAAATTAGCTTATTCATCTTCTTTTCCTTTTGGATGAAATCGATATAGAGGTATTGAATTTGAGTATTAACGAGACGGTAGGGGTATCGTTTGAAGCTATCTTGAACAGGGTATATTTCACTTACGTGGCTAAAGCGTTTCACTGATGTGAAAGATTCATTTCGATTTTATTTAAGAGAAAAGTTATTGATGGTTTTGATGTTGAACATGTTCGGTTTTTAAGGCGTTTTATTGGACAACTGTTGTTCAATAAAAAAGCCTCTCGATGGAGAGGCTTAGAAGAAGGTTCGATGTGGATACAGATTTAGTGCGCGATGTCCAATTGGTTGTCTTTCACACCGTTAATGCGAAACCAACCCGCGATACTGAATCGCTCTGTGTTTGTCGGCAGAACCTCGTGTGGGAATTGTTCAGACAAGAATACCAACAGTCGACCACCCTTTGGTGGAATGGTCGCGATGTGGTTGTCTTTTAAATCGTAAACCACGAGCTCCCCTGCGTCTTCCTCAGACCATTCGTCATTCATGTAGAATACTGTGGTCAGGCGGCGGTTTTCGTTGCCTTTGAAGCAGTCTAAGTGCTTCTGGTAAAAGTCACCTTTTTCATATTTTGCAAAGTGCGCTTCGTATTCGAACAGACCTAAAAAGAACGCTTGGTTTGCCTCTAAACGAATTTGTTCCATTTTGTCTAGGAACAGAGAGGCTGGTTCGCCCATATCACGGCGTACCCACTGAATTTTGTCACTACGAATCGTTGCTTCTCGTGCTACGTCATCGTTACGGCCGATCCTAGCCTTTTTCCAGTTCTCTGGAATGCAATCCCTCAATGCCACCACTTCTTCGTGAGTTAAGAAGTCATCCCAAACAAAGTAACCTTGGGTAGAAAGAGCATCGATCAATTGGTTCATGTATAGCACTCAGACAATAAATTAGAGGCGCATATATAGTCCGAATAACTGAGGTCACCAAATCACATGTTTTGTCGTTACGATAAATGTCTTTCGTTTACTCGTAGAAATAGGGAAGGGGCTCTTCAGAAAGGAAAGTGAGCCAGTATAAAAGGCTCACTTCCGTTTGATTATCGGCCGGTCGTTCCTGTCGCCAGTGCTTTGATTTTTACGACTTCGAATGGTCTGATGCCAGTATCTTTGCCGTTATTTAAAGCTGCGGTTCGGTTCAGCTGATTGACAGTTACATAAACATAGCCATCAGGACCAAATGACATGCCATCAGGCCAAGTTTGGTTCTCTGACAGCGTCGCAATAATTCGGTACCCTTTTGGTGTGGACACACCAATTGCATTGTTCTCAATATCCGTAACATAAACGTTCTGAGCACTGTCTACAGTAATACCATCTGAATAAGGTTTGTCTGCGTATCTTTTAATATTGTCTGCGACAGTCTTTCCATCGTTATCGAACTCACTCGCTTTCACTCGATAAATAGTGCGTCCGTTGACAGCTCCGAAATAGACCCATTCGTAAGATGGATCGATCGTGATTGGGTTTAACGCAAACCCAGTTTTACTGTCGGCCTTCATAGATGGGTGGTTTTCTGCCACTCGAACCGCTTCTCCCGTCTTTAGGTCAACCGTTACAAAGGCTGGAATGGCTTCACTTTTTAGATCGTTCTGGGTCATATCAGCAATGATAATACGTTGTCTTTTTTGGTCTAGAGCAAAGTCTTGTAGGAAGCTTGTCGGTTTTAGAACAGAGGCGGGTATTTTTATCGTTTTTACTAATGCTTCATTGCGAGTATCCCAGCCCGTTATGGTATGAGTTGCCAGATCGAGAATCCACGCGACTCCGTTATCATCGGTACGAATGGCAATGACAGCCTTAAATTGAGAGTTTTCACCTTGTGCATATTTCATCGTCGGGTATGGCGTTTGATTTCCAGCCACGCTTAACTCGATGACTTTAGTCGTTGGATGATCGAGCGGATGAACGCTTAACAATAAACGCCCATCTGGTGTAACCGAAGGGTTACCTGGGCGTTCAGTCATGGTCGCGACCACGGTAGCTTGTTTTGGAGTGAACTTTGCCTCTGCATGTGCATAAGTAGACAAAATTGCGCTCGCTAGTACGGTGTAGATTATTGATTTTTTCATTTTCTTTCCCTTGATAATTTACGCAAATGTTACCAATGGGTTAACAATCATCAACAGCCTTGTATTTGTTACACTTTCAAAAGAAATTTGATAATTAGCTTTAACCTATTCATATCAATGCGTATTGATAATCAGTTAAATTGAATTTAGTTCTTAAAAATCATAATGATGAAGGGGTTGTAATGTTGTGATTACCTTTTTCGAGTAACAGGTTCATTTTTTTGTTATCAGTGTTAGTAATTTTGAACTCACAAAACCACACTTCGTTGATCTTTGCTATATTCTGGTTAGACCACTTGTTGCTGAACTGTTAATTTGTTCTGAACGGCAGGAATAACGAATAGGAATACGGTTTTGCAACTCCATACCATTAAAGGCTATATCCAAGACATGTATCTCGTAGAGTACCCTGACAGGTTGTTGTTACTTGATGGTGCGTGCCGAGCCGACATCCCGCATCTTAAAGTTTTCATTGAAGATGATCTTGGCCGTGAATTTAGCGACCTACACACAGTGGTTGTTACGCACATGCATCCAGACCACGCAGGGGCAGCGCACAAACTCAGAAAGCTCACGAATTGTAATTTGGTTGCAGCAAATCGAGATAAGGATTGGTACCACGGCATCGATGGCATATTGATGCATTTGACCGATTTGGCATTAGCACGGTGGATGGCGAACCGATTGGGCAAGCCCAAAGCAAACCTATGGTATTCAAGAAAGTTGAAGCCGGACTACAAGCTGTCGGATGGTGATAGCATTCCTGGCTTTGATGATTGGTTGGTTCTGGAAACGCCGGGCCATACCGACAGAGATCTCTCTGTCTATTGCCCATCACACAGCGTTGCTTATGTGGCGGACTTGATGGTCGAGGTTAAGAAGAAACTGATTCCTCCGTTTCCTATCTTTCATCCCAATAAGTATCGAGCGTCGGTATCTCGTATCTATGACATGCAGCTCGACACCTTGCTGGTGGCGCATGGGGGACAAGTGAATTTGAGTGAGCAAGCGTTTGAACACCTGTTGATGAGTGCGCCAAGAAGGCCAGTGACACATTGGCGAGTGACCAAAATCAAACTCAAAGGTTTGGTTAAATCTGTTTGGCGATTTGGGTTTAAAGATAAAAAAAATCGCCATAAATAATAAAGGCCAGTCTTAAAGACTGGCCTTTATTATTGCGCGTTGTTGACTCACTATTTGAGCTGTGGAGCAGTTCAATTAGTGAGAAATTAGAAATTCACCCGCTGGGTCAACAATCACTTTGTCACTCATGCCTTGACGACCAAGCAGCATCATATAAGTCATATCTTGACGGTTGCTTAGTGTGATATCGATAGGCCACTCCTGACCACCAATTTTTAGCATGGTTTCAATCACACAACGGTGTTCAACTTCGCCGTTCGATGATTTGATTCTTTTACTCGTTTTCAGTTTCGCCTTGCAGCGTACTGTCTCTTCTAGGTGGTAAACGTCTGGGTGAAGATCGAACTCAACGAAGTTTTCACCATCTGTTTTTACACATAGTAGATTGTCTACGTGTAGAGAAGAGGTTTGAGCCCCTGTATCAACACGTGTATGTAGTCCAGTTATCCCTAACTCTGGTAAGCAAAGTGCTTCTGTATTCCCTATGATCATTTTATTGTTCATGTTTTTTCCAATCATGAGTAAACGGCGTTTAATCAGCCTTTGCCACGAGTACGGTTAGCGTTTGGTTTTGCATTTTTTTCAATGAACTCGAAAATCATGTCTGCCACATCTTTGCCTGTTGATTTCTCGATACCTTCTAGGCCTGGAGAAGAGTTCACTTCCATTACAACAGGGCCATTCTTAGATTGTAGAATATCGACGCCACATAGGTTTAAACCCATGATTTTAGCCGCATTGATCGCTGTAGCGCGCTCTTCTTTGGTTAGTTTAACCAGTTGAGCTGTACCGCCACGGTGCAGGTTAGAGCGGAATTCACCCTCACCAGCTTGGCGTTTCATTGCTGCAATAACCTTGTTACCCACAACAAAACAACGAATGTCTGCGCCGTTAGCTTCTTCAATGAACTCTTGAACCAAGATGTTCGCTTTTAGGCCCATGAATGCTTCGATAACGCTTTCAGCTGCTTTGTTTGTTTCTGCTAGAACAACGCCGATACCTTGAGTACCTTCAAGAAGCTTGATAACCAGTGGCGCACCACCTACGTTTTTGATCAAGTCTTGAATTTTGTCTGGGCGGCTAGCGAAACCTGTTTTTGGTAAGCCAATACCTTTACGAGACAACAATTGTAGTGAGCGCAGTTTGTCGCGAGAACGACTGATTGCTACTGACTCATTGATACAAAAAGTGCCCATCATTTCGAATTGGCGAACAACCGCAGTGCCGTAAAAGGTAATGGAAGCGCCAATACGTGGAATAACAGCATCGTATTGAGGTAGCTCTTCACCCATGTAGCGAATCTTCGGATTGTTACTCGCGATATCTATATCACAGTGCAGCGTGTCGATAACATCGACCTGGTGACCACGAGCTTCTCCTGCCGCTTTTAAGCGAGAAGTAGAGTATAGATTTTCGTTGCGAGAAAGAATTGCGATACGCATGGCGTTTCCTTAGTTAATACCTGATTGGTAACTGCAAATAAATTAGTTGTTAGCTGAGCTTTCAGTTTTTCTGAGGCTCCTTGCTTGCTTCGGGGCGAACCTTAAGGCTTTTCGTTTAACTAAGAAAACGAATTAAATTTGTCGAGTCGACAACAGAAATTTATCGTATGTGTGAGTGATTGGTACAGCAGGGTTTAGAGGGCGTTTTGAATGGAAAAGCGAGTTGAGACCTAACTCATATTGGGGGTAGGAGCATATTAGGTTGTACTCAACTCGCGTTAACTCGGTGCTTAAAAGTGTACTAATAACGCCAGTTACATAGCTCTATAAGTGTTCGTAGTGCTTCTCTTTCGAGCTTGCTACCGGTGCTTTTAAGCTTATTAAGATAGTATTTTCTCATGATGATTACTTCTCTTGTATTAGGCTTTGGTGGGAACTCAAAGTTCCTTGTTGACCCATTAATTATGGTCACTTAATAGGAAGTAATAAACAGATGGGTTTTTACTAGGTTGTTCCTGTTTTTGTCTTTTAGCGCTACTTTTGGGCTGATGTGTTTTATAATGAGCTTAATCAGGAAGGGTTGTTTCTAAAAAGGTTCATTATTTGTCTGATCTAAACATGATGCGTTACTACACAAGGCTGGATTCGTTCGAACCTAACCTCTCACATTCGGTTACCTTAACTGAGGTGGCAGACAAGCTGTTCACCAGCTTGCGCCATGCACGAACCTTGTTAGGCAAGATGCATCAGGCTGAATGGTTGGTGTGGGAGCCAAAAGTCGGCAGGAATCAACGTTCTAATCTGACTGTACGTTTTAGCAATCAAGAATTGACTCAACATGTTGCCAGTAAACTGATAGAGCAGGGCAAATACGAAAAAGCACTCTCAATTTTAGACAATGACCGCGCTGTATTTGGCTCTCTCCTCCAAGAAACCTCTGGCGCGACGATGCGTGAAGGGCTGCTGCACGTTCAATTAACCTATAAACGTAAGTTTGAAGACTTGTTCCCGCATCATATTCACCGCAGTAGCGAACGCTTTTTGATCAGGCAAGTGTTCAGTTGCCTCGTCACTTGTAATGGCAAGGGCAAGTTGAAGCCTGAACTGGCGCACCATTGGGAATATGATGCTGAAAAATTAGTTTGGACCTTCTATTTGCGCCCCGGCTTAACCTTTCACGATGGCCAACCCGTTGACGCCAAGCAGCTCGTGTCGTTGTTTACCGCCTTACAACCGCTACCTTTCTATCAGACAGAGTTAGCCCATGTAGCTTCGGTTTACAGTGAACAGCCGTTAAGGATCAGCTTTCAATTGACCAAAGCCGACACCGGCTTCGCGGGCTTATTGGCTGGCGTTAAGTATTCGATTCAACCTGCTGCGCAAGTGACTCGTGAGCCATCGCCCTTAAATTCGGTGTCTCATGCCGTGATTGGAACCGGCCCATTTAAAGTGGTTGAGGTTAATAACGAACGTATCAAACTTGCCGCGTTCGAACACTATTACGGGTGTCGTTCCCTGACGGATGAAGTGACGATTTGGCAATTCGAAGAGTCGATGACGGGCAGTGCTCGCTTTGATGACAGCCAAATGCAGGTGTCACCTTATGAAGATTCGTCTTGTTTTCATCAACTCGGAAAAAGCGACGCGAAGCTGGTGTCGGCTGAAACTGATGGCCTTCGTAGCCGAGTCGAGGATGGGTGTCTGTTTATCCTATTCAATCAGAACTCAGCGGCTAGTCCACTAAATAATGAGCAGCGAAAATACCTTTCAGAACTGACCAACCCACAAGCGATTTTGTCTCAGTTGGAACGTAATAAGGGTTTGTTTAGTGTCTCTTTAGCTCAAAACATACTGCCAAGTTGGCAGGATTTGTATCGAATGCCTGCGAAAGAGACGCAACTGCCGAAAAAGATGAGCATCGCCGTTTACAATTACTATGCGCTCTATCGATGTGCTATCTGTGTGTCAGACATACTCAAGCGATATGGCGTGGAAGTGGAGGTGAATACCTACAGCTTCCGAGAATTGGCGCAGCTCTCTCAGAGTGGAGAGTTAAAGGAGGATCTGGTGCTGTGTAACCTGAATCTCGATGATAATGCCCCGTCTTCGCTGTTTTCGTGGATGATGAATGATCCTGTTTTGCACTCTGCTTTGGGAGAGATGAACAGTGATTGGCTCAAACAGCGCTTAGATCAGCACAAAGCATCGGTTGAACTGCCGAATTACTTGGCTGAGTTGGAGCCCGTTGCATCGACGTTGATTTCTGATTATTGGTTAGTGCCTATGTTCCATCACCTACAAACCGTGCGTTTCCAAGGCATTTTGAAAAACGTCGCTATCACCAACTGGGGATGGCCTGACTTCAAAAATGTATGGTCTGCTGATTAGCCTTTCTTACTAAATAACTAAGTTAGCTCGTTTTCAAAGTCGGTTTCTCCAAAATCGACTTTGGCATGCTCACGTCTAGGTAAATTAAAAATTACACTCATTGGTTTACTTTTTAATTTTGGTATGTAAACTAGTCGGTGTAGTTTTTGCGTTGGGATAGACCCAATGATTAAAGAGATACCAATGAAAAAATATCTATTACCGATTTTAGGAGTACTTGCCGTGGTCGCTATCGTAAGCACAGGTTCACAATCAAATGACAATCTAGATAAGCTTCCGAAGAAGTTTGTTAACAGTGAGCTGGAATACAAATCGGGTATGTCTGATATTTTTTCAATCTTGAAAGCATACGTGACAGTGGAAAGGAATGAGCCCGTGCCGCGCGCTGCATTGCCTTTGATTCCAATGACAGCTGAGCAATTGATCGAAGAACAAGACGACGTTGCTTACCGCTTAGGTCACTCCAGTGTGATGATGAAACTGGATGGGAAGCTAGTGATGACTGACCCTGTGTTCAGTGATCGTGCATCACCCGTGCAATGGATGGGGCCAAAACGTTTTCATCCGACACCAATCTCACTGCAAGAACTGCCTGATATTGATGTGGTGGTGATCAGCCATGATCACTACGACCATTTAGATAAAGGTGCGGTTAAAGTATTAGCCGACAAAGTAGGGACATTCTTGGTGCCACTTAGAGTCGGAGCGCTACTTGAAAAGTGGGGCGTGGATAAAGCAAAGATCATCGAGTTGAACTGGTGGGAATCGGCAACGGCCTCAGACATTGAGTTTACTTTGACGCCGACACAGCACTTCTCTGGACGTGGCTTGCTTGATCGTGACCAAACACTGTGGGGTAGCTGGGTTATTAACGCTTCAGACAAGAAAGTCTTCTTTAGCGGTGACTCCGGTTACTTCAGCGGCTTTAAAGAGATTGGTGAGCGCTACGGGCCGTTTGATTTAACCATGGTCGAAACGGGCGCATACAATTCACTTTGGGCGGATATTCATATGTTCCCAGAACAGAGTGTTCAGGCACACATTGATCTGCAAGGTAAGGTGATGATGCCAATCCACAACAGTACCTTCGACCTTTCTATGCACGATTGGCAAGACCCAATGGAACAAGCACTGGCGATAAGCAAAGAGCGAGATGTACAAATGGTAAGCCCTGTGATGGGTGAACGTTTGGTGATCTCAGAGCCCGTACCTGTTCAGGCATGGTGGAAACTGTAATTGGATGCCTACCCACAAGCTATAAATTTCAGTATTATAAAGCCCTATAATTTCAGGGTGATAAGACATGCAAAGTAAGTTTAAACAAGCGGCAAAAGAGTTACTAAGCTACCGAGTTGCTGGTATGAAAGCAGCGCGAATGAGTGAGCAATTTCGCCCGAACAACCTTGAAGATTCTTTACACATTCAAGCATCAATGGTTGACCTTCACCGCAGTAAAGTCGGTGGTTGGAAATGCCTGTTGCCATTGAGCGAAGAGAAGTTGATCGTTGCGCCTATTTTCGAAGATAGCGTTCAGTTTGGTTCTGAATGCGAGGCTTTTTCGGATAACGGAGTAGTTCGTATTGAACCTGAAATTGCTTTTGTCTTGGCCAAGCCTTTACCAGCAAATTCCAATGGTTACACTGAAGAGCAAGTTAATGAGGCTATCGGTTCGTGTCGCATGGCTTTAGAGCTTATTCAATCCCGCTTTGCTGATGATAGTGGCGTAGAGTTCTATGAGGTGTTGGCCGATGGCTTAGCTAATCAAGGTTTGTTTCTTGGTCCTGAGCTTAGTAAAGAGAGCGCTTTTGCAGCAGCGAACTTTGAGATTACTATTACTCAAGATGAGAAAGTGCAAGCCTTCTCTGGTAAGCACCCAAACTCACTACCACAAACTCCTATCTATTGGCTGATTAACACTATGACTCAACGCGGTGTTAGCTTCGAAGCGGGTGAGGCCATTATTACCGGGTCATATTGTGGTGTTGTTGAAGTCGAATTCGATCAACTAACGACAGTACGTTATGACGAGTTAGGCGAATATGAAGTGATATTTAAACAAAAGTTATAAAGCTTTCTGCTTACATGATCTGTTATCCAAAGGCTGCTTACTTGGTTAGTAAATAGCCTTTTCTATTATGTGATGTTCAATGGCGTGCTTATTACTTTGCATTAAATTGGGCGTTTAGACGTCTAGACGTTGACAACCTCTAAGTGTGACATTAGTCTGCTCATCTTCCTGTTCTATTGCGTTGATGTTCCATGTCCAATTCAAAAAATTCTAATGCGGTAATTGCCCCTTCGGCAGTTGCGCTTATCCCTCTTATCGTGTTCCTATCGTTGTTTATTGGCGTAGGTACGTACTTGTCGCTGCAAGGCGTCGATTTTGCTTTCTATCAGCTTCCAGCTCCAATTGCAGCTTTGCCTGCTGTGATGTTAGCGTTGTTGCTAAGCAAAGATAAATTGAACCGCGCTATCGAACAATTCTTAGGTGGAGTAGGTCACAAAGACATTATCGCAATGTGTATGATCTACCTATTGGCGGGTGCTTTTGCGGCTGTGGCTAAAGCGTCTGGTGGCGTGGACGCGACGGTAAACCTAGGTCTATCGGCGATTCCGACAAGCATGATCCTACCGGGTATCTTCCTAATTTCAGCTTTCATTGCGACCGCAATGGGCACATCTATGGGTACTATCGCTGCGGTAGCCCCTGTTGCGCTAGGCATTGCTGACTCAGCTGGCATGAGCATTCCTCTAACCGCTGGCGTGGTGCTAAGTGGCGCTATGTTTGGTGACAACCTGTCTATCATCTCTGATACCACGATTGCCGCGACACGCTCGCAAGGCTGTGAGATGAGAGACAAGTTTAAAGAGAACATCCGTATTGCACTGCCTGCTGCACTTATCGCGATTGTTATCTTTGCTTTCAACAGCACAGCGACTCAGGTGCCTGAAACGGGTCCAATCGAGTGGCTGAAAGTACTTCCGTACATCACTATCCTAATCCTTGCGGTATCGGGCATGAATGTATTCGTTGTGTTGACGATTGGTATCTTGCTAGCGGGTGGAGTGAGCCTAGGTTCTGTTGAGAACTACGGTATGACTGATTACGCTCAAGACATCTACGCAGGCTTCGGCAACATGCAGGAGATTTTCTTATTGTCGATGCTAATTGGCGGTTTGAGTGAGCTCATGCGTCGTCAAGGTGGATTAGCGTTCCTGACTAACTTAGTAAGTGGTGTGATTCGTGCGTTTGGTTCTTCACACTCTAAGCAAGCAAATGGCCGCGCAAGTGAGCTAGGCATTGCAGGCTTGGTATCAATGGTGAACCTATGTACGGCAAACAACACGGTAGCAATCATTGTGTCTGGTAGTGTTGCTCGCCAATTAGCTGAAGAGAACGATGTATCTCCTCGTCGCTCAGCGAGCTTATTGGATATCTTCTCGTGTGTGATTCAAGGCGTGTTGCCTTACGGTGCGCAGGTATTGCTATTAGGTTCGGTATTTAACCTATCGCCTTTGGATATTGTAGCTAACTCGTACTACTGTTTTGCTCTTGCAATCGTGGCTGTGGTTGCTGTGTTTATCAAACACCCAGCGCGTCAAGTGGCTCAAGCTTAGTAGCAATTGTTCAAGTTGAGTGATCTCAGACTCTAATAAGAAGGCTCCGAAAGGGGCCTTTTTTGCGCCTGAAAGAATTGTTTGGAAGCTAATTCTGATTTGAATATAGACAAAACCGCCCATGTGGACGGTTTTGAGTCTGACTAAAGTTGGCTTTCAAGCTCGCTGGCCGTTGCGACATTGCAGTAACCAAAGCTAAGCGCTGCCATGAAAGCGGCATGGACATGAGCTGCTGGAACCTTAACGCCATTGAACTCCATGTCTAAGGTTGTGCAAGCGTCATGCGCTACGTGGCATTCGTAGCCAAAATCGGTAGCCGCACGAGTCACTGCATCAATACACATGTGGCTCATTGCGCCAACGATGATCAGTTTCTCAATGCCTTGATCTTTTAGCACCTTGTTCAGTTCAGTATCTCTAAAGCTATTGATTTGATGCTTTATGATAACAGGTTCACCCTCTAGCGGAGTCACGCTGCTGTGGATTTGAGCACCGTCTGATTCTGGTAAGAAGAACGGAGCATCAACCGTCGGAAACTCATGACGTACATGAACCACAGGAAGTTGCTTGTCTCTGAAAGCGGATAATAACTGTGCACCTTTTTCTGCTGCTTGCTCTGTTTCAGACAGCGCCCATTTTGCGCCCTCGTATGAAGGGAAATAGTCATTTTGAAAGTCGATAAGTAGTAGTGCAGTGTTCTTCATATTCTATACCTTTGTATTTAGTGTGTTGCGGTGTAGGGGTATTATGAATACTCTGTAGTTTTTATCGCACGTCAAAAATGACAGACTCTATGGCAATAGTGACAAAATCAGTTGTGGTCGAAATCATCGACTACCCAGGCTCTCTGCAAAGTGCCGTGTTTGGCGTGAAAGAGTTTCTGCAGATGGCAAATTCTCTTGAACCTTCGCCTGAGAAGACTCAATTCAACGTTCAGATCCAAGCGCATGACAGTGTTAGCGTGTCGAACGCCGATATCATCATACTCCCACCGAATTTAGATGGTTGTTACTATCTAGAGCCGAGTGACACCTTGCTTGAGTACCTGATTGAGTCTCACCAAAGGGGGGCGATACTTTGCTCAGCTTGTGCCGGCGTGTTCATTTTGGCGAAAACAGGTTTGTTAGAAGGGCGAACCGTGACCACGCACTGGCAAGCGCAGCAGAAGTTTACGGAGCTTTACCCACAGATCGCAGTCGATATCGACAAAATCTTGATTGATGATGCGGATGTGATGACCGCTGGTGGTTTGATGTCGTGGATGGATCTCGCTTTGTTTATCCTGACCAAATACACGACACCGACCAACACTCGTAATCTAGGTAAATATTTGGTGCTTGATACGGGCTTGAGAGAGCAGCGCTACTATCAGAGTTTTGTGCCGAACTATGCTCACGGCAATGACAAGATTGTGTCGGTGCAGCGTTTTATTCAGAAGCATCATCATCTCCCTTTGTCGCTCGATCAATTGGCAGAAGAAGCCTTCATGACACGAAGAACCTTTATCCGACAATTTACTAAAGCGACCAGTTTTACGCCTATCAATTATATCCAACACGTACGTATTCAAAGCGCATGCGAGTTATTGGAAAGCTCTCATAAACCGGTAGAGCAGATCAGCTATTTGGTTGGTTATGAGGACGTAAACAGCTTCCGAAAAGTCTTCATGAAAATCATCGGCTTAACACCATCAAGATTTCGTTCTAGATTTCTCTCTGAGGAATGATTTTTTAATACTCACCATTCCTCATGTTTATCGACTCGTACAGTCAGTGATCATCTTGAAGGGGCCTAATTCAGTTTCTTAGTCACATACTCTTTGTTTCTGACCATTAGCCACATCAGGCCGCCTAGCGTACCGATGGATAATTGGATAAAGCCGAGGTTTTCAATCAGCGACTCTGGGCGGATTGAAACCAACACCATACCAAGTGAACCACAAATCATGCTAAAGAACTGAATCAATGCGACGGCAGAGCCCGTGTCATGATCTTGCTGGTTCAGCATTAAGTTGGTGCCCGGTACTCGCATGATGATAACCATCAGCGTCGCTGGTGCTGCGATAAACATAAAGAACCAAGGGGACAAGTCGCCGATGGTTAGGGTAAAGATTCCTGCTATCGCCAATAAAGCAAAACATCCAGAGATGACCTTTTGAACTGATATTCTGTAGGACAACTTCATATAAATTGTTGGGCCAAATGAGGCGCACAATGCATTGAATGCGAACGCGTAACTAAACTGTTGTTCGGTCAATCCAAAGTGATCGATGTAGATATAAGAACCCGCCGCAAGAAAGCCCATCAATGCCATCGGTATGATAGAGAAAATGACCAGCAGCTTGAGGAACGAGCGGTTTTTCATGACCACGCCCATCCTTCCCCATGAGCGGAACATAGAACCTTGGTATTTGGTTTCGAGTGTTTCTCGATAGCAGCAAGCTAAAACTGACGCAAATGCACCAAAAATGGCGAGGGTGACGAACATCATTCGCCAAGACGCAATTTTCAGTAAGAAGGCACCAAATACAGGCGCAACCATTGGCGCGATGATCACCAGTGACATGATAGTCGCCATGATCTTTTCACGTTCTCGGCCGTCATAAAGGTCTTTCACGATGGCGGTTGCGATAACGGTGATGGCACTGCCCGCAAAGGCTTGGAATATACGGGCACCAATCAACTGCTCAATGCTGTTGGTCATGGCACATAATACGCTCGCCACCATATAGCTTGCGATGCCAATGAGTAGAATCGGCTTACGTCCAAACTTTTCGCTGAGCGGTCCCCAGAACAACAGGCCAACCGCATAGGTCACGAAGTAGCTGCTCAGGGTTAGGTTGACCATCGATTGGTCGGTATTGAACACCTCAACCATTTGCGGAAGGGCTGGCAAATACAGGTCGATGGTCAATGGAGGAAACGCACTGATGATGACGAGGAAAAATAGCATACCGGTCTTACCCAGTATTGGTTGTGGTTTCTTCAAGGTATTTCCCCGCTATCCAATAAAGGGCTTTTAATGGATGTGATGTTGGCTTTCAGAAGGTTTAAGACACGCTAGACATGAAGGATGGATTCGCTCAAGAACTTGGCGGAAAATCTCTAATGGTTTGTCTTGGTACTTATTGTATTACAAAATATTATCACTCTTATAGTGAACGAGTTCAACCTGTTAGTGACTAGGTTAGATTGCAATGATGATCGATAGATTGTAGTGCGGATAGATAGTTTGTAATGCTCATCGAAAGCTTGTAGTAGCTGTGAGTTAGCTGGTTATCTTTTCTTTGGGCGCTTTTCTACCAAGCCGTTGCGTTCTAGGCCGCGTCTAACACTACTGCATAGCTTACCAAAACGGCGTAATTCTTCGAAGTTAGGGCCTTGGCCGATTGAAATACTGTGTTCCCAGTACATCAATTCACTGTCGACCATCTCCAATAATTTCTTAGAGCAACCAGAGCAGTTTCCTTTCGGTCCACAGATAAACGTCTCCGACTCGTAAAGAGGGAGTTCGTTTTTAACTTCTTTAATTAGATTGAGCATTGCCGAGTTTAAGTCTGGCTTTTTGTTTGTGAGTGGTTTCAAGCTTAGTGCTTGCGAAGCGATCACGGAAGAAGTCGTTGTGTTGGGTTGTATATTCAAAGCAGCTGATGACATATCAAAGGCCTCAAGGAAAGAAGAAGAGGCGCATGCTACTCCTCACAACAAAGTGGACCTTGATGTAGTGCAATAAGCGTGGTGAATTATCCGAAAGGGGTAGGAGAAAGAGGGAGTCAGAGTCACAAATGGTTTGTGACTCTGGTTTATCTCCTAGGCTCAACGCAGAAAATAGGCTTAACGCAGAAAGTAGTCTTAACGCTTAGAATTCGGCGTCGAACTGGAACTCCATCCACTCTTTGGTGACTGGGTGGTGTAGTGCTAGCCTTTCTGCGTGTAGGTGCAGTCGGTCGGCTTTGTTGCCATATAAGCCGTCACCAACGATAGGCATGTTAAGCCCTTCTTCATGTGAACAGTGAACACGTAATTGGTGTGTGCGGCCCGTTTTCGGGTGCAGATAAACCTTTGTTGTGTCTTGGCTTCGCTCAATCACTTCCCATTTCGTTTCAGCAGGCTTGCCGTGTTCGAAGCAGACAATCTGACGAGGACGATCGTATAAATCTCCACGTAGTGGTAAGCGAACATAACCTTCATCTTGCTCTAAAACGCCTTCTATCATTGCCACGTAACGCTTCTCAACTTCACGAGTAATGAACTGCTTCTGTAGGCTTTTGTTCGCACGTCGTGTAAGCGCAAATATTAGAATGCCAGAGGTCGCCATATCCAAGCGGTGGATAACAAATGGCCCTTCAACATCGGGATGCATTTCTTGAACACGAGTGTAGGCCGAATCTTTTATGGTTTTACCCGGTACGGATAGAAAACCTGCTGGTTTGTGTACCACAACGATGTGATCGTCTTGGAACAGGATATCGAGGTCTTTGCCTTCTGCTGGGTTCTCTAGCAATGGGTTGGGATCGACTTCCAAGCCTTTCATCATATGGCCTAAAATCGGTACACACTTACTTTGGCAAGACGCGTAGTATTTCTTGTGCTTACGGATTTCCGATTTCGGTGAACGACCCCACCAAAATTCAGCCAATGCCAGCGGTGTGTAACCGTTCAAATACGCGTATTGCAGCAGCTTGGGAGCGGCACATTCGCCAGAACCCGCTGGTGGTATCTTGTTTGGGGTGTCTTCAAAGATCTGGTTGAGATCCTCAATGTTACCTTCCGCATTCTGGAAAGCGTATTGTGAAAACAGTTTGTGCTGAAGCTGATGAGAAAGGTGTGCTCTTTGCTCTTTTAGCTCAGCCAGTTGAGTCGTGAACACATCAACTTTAGCCTGCAACACTTGCAGAGTCTGTTCCCAGTTGAGTTTTAGATACTTCTGTTGGTTCTTGTCGGCAACACTGGCTTTGTTTAGCTCGTTATTTAGCTGTTCGAAGGCTTGCTCATCAAGGTTTTCTTTACATTGTTCGCGTTGTTCTTTACGTGTTTTTCGGCCTTCTATAATTAATAAACGCTGAGCTTCAATCTCTTGTTCAGCTTGTGCTTTTTGTTGTGCCAGTTGCTCGCACAGTTCAAGGTAATCAGCGTTTGCTTGCAGCGCTTTAAATTTCGCATTCACAGCCATCATGTCGGCCGTGTCTTGATGGAAAAAGCTGTCGCTACTCAACATGTCGAATACGGGCGGAACAAAGTGATGCAGTAGGTTTTGGTCGGCGATTTTTCCAGAGAAAGCAGAGAAGTAACCAAGCTCACCTTCAGGGCTTTTCACCAGTAACACACCAAACATTTTGCCGCGACCTGCGTCAGAATCTAAGCCGAAGTCATGTTGCCAATCGGTTTGCGTTTCTAGATATTGTTGAAGCTGATGAGAGGCGATTTCACACAGTGGATGCGGTTCATAATAGAACGGGAATGTGAAACGCTCAGGCAACGAATATGACTCGATCGGCTGTTGAAAACGAGTGAAGCAATGCTCAGGAGTATGGCTGTTTTCTGAGTCGTGCGTTGGTTTTGATGAGTGCATAGTCGTATTAATACTTATATCGTGGTGATAAATGGTTGTGAGTCTACTGTGTATGTTTAAAGGTTTTAAACACAGTACAAGGCGGCGATTCTACTCTTTATCGAAAAGCGCCTCAAATAAGAAATGGTTCTATTACTGGATAGCTAAGCGAGACGGTTAACACGGAACCCATGAGTTATGGCTTGAACTTCATTAATTGATGAGTAACTTCTCGTTTTTAATCATAGAAGGTAACTTCACAAACGAAGGGTGGTAGCCTTGCCGCCCTCTTATGAAAACTAAGGTAACGTTATGATTCCACTCAATACTTCGATTGTCTCCGGTGTCGCTCTTTCAGAGATCGACGGACAAATGAAAATGCTATTAATGAAGCGTGTAAAGGGCGAGTTTTGGTGTCACGTCGCAGGCTCGATTGAAGCGGGTGAAACAGGCTGGCAGGCTATCGTGCGCGAGTTTGAAGAAGAGACCCAAATTAAAGTGGAAGCTTTGTATAACGCGCAGTTTCTGGAGCAGTTTTACGAGGCTCACGTTAATGTGATTCAGCTAATCCCTCTGTTTGCGGTGCTATGCCCACCCAACCAAGCGATTGAACTGAATGACGAACATACAGAGTACCGCTGGTGCGATTTAGAGGAAGCGAAAGCACTTGCGCCGTTCCCCAACCAACATGCCGTCTACGATCATATTTGGTCGTATTTTGTCGATAAGCCAGGCAATCCGCTTTACCGAGTGAAATTGAATTAGCACTGGCTGTTTAAGATCTAGGACTTACCAAGATACGGGGTTAAAAAGGCGTTTACCTGTTCTTGGCATAACCCTACATCGACTTTCACGCCGTGCGACTCGAGTATCGCCACACCACGACCATTATTGCGAGGGTCTGGGTCTAGCATCGCCACTACTACGTGTTTTACACCTGCTTTAACCAATGTACTGGCGCAAGCGGGTGTTCTGCCAACAAATGAACATGGCTCTAAAGTTACGTAAGCGGTAACGCCTTCCATTTCTCCATCCGTTTCGCAGTCATAGCCATTCAGTGCTTCAACCTCGGCGTGGTTTCCACCGACCTTTTGCGTATATCCAACAGACACCACCTTATCGTTTTTCACCAAAACACAACCCACAGGCGGGTTTGGTTGGCAATCGGGTAGGGCTTGGCGCGAAGCTTCAAGAGCTTGCAGCATGTATTGTTGGTTCATGGTCGTTACTCAGTATGACGAGAGAGCGTAGCTGCTAGTCGCCACGCGCGGTTGATGAGTTGGTTAGTTACTAACTTACTAAGCTAATAAATTGATAAGCTAAGCAAGTGGGGGCATGTTCGATCTGATTGGGCTTTTAGTCAATGGTTTTACAGAGGCAAAGTTTGATTCGACATAGGTTAACCATGCTAACTACGGTGTCATAAGGTAGAGTTGATGTTGTCTACGCAATAGAGCTCAATTATTGAATCACCACGATAATTAATTTAATAGGCTAGCCATAAATTCGCTGACCGGCTCTGACAATAAATCTTGTGGGTGGTCACCGCCAAAGGTAGCTAGCCCGCTTTTTCCTTCGATTATGCCAGACTTAATAATTACTTTTGTTTTAACATCAACAACTGTAATTTTTACGCTTACTTTATCTGGCTTTGCTGACCATTCAGTCGCGCGATCTTCCCAGTGTAATATGGTAGGAAAAATTAAGTAGTCGAACTCATTGCTTTTCGCATATTCAAGGACAAAATTGTAGTCAGCTGCTTGGTTAGCGATTGCGACGTTGTTTAGTTTTGTGAATAACTCTGATTGAAGAGCTTTACTCACCATTAGTCCTGAGCCTGAATAATAGTGCTTCCCATACTCCCCATTCTTTGAGCGGCCGATTAAAACTGAATCACTTGTTTCAAATTTAGCTGTCGAGTTTACATCCGTAACCTGAAGTTTATGTGTATCAGCACACCCAATGATAACTAAGCTTATAAGTATCAGTAACGCACGTAAAATCGACATAATAGCTACCTTATATGGATGTGAGTTAATATTAACCATAGTTTATATTAAACATATTAATGTATAAAACTTGCGACTAATTAGTACGAGCGACAAAGGACCCTTTGAGACTCAAACAACCAATAGTTAACTTCGGCCAATGAGTTAACCAGTTTTTAGACTGAACTCGTTGATCAAACACGTCTCTGCTGCGATTGGGATTCGGTGTGATCTTTAAATCAAACAAACTCTCTAAACCAAAAGCCGAAATGCACTCGATTTCCCCTGTCGGGCTTTGCTTGACGGCGACTGCGGTTTCTTTCTCTGGCCAGTAACGCATCGCATCCAATGAGCTTTGATAGGGCTCATCCTCGTTTCGAGTATGCATGTTGGCTTGATTGCGAACTTGCCAATTTAATTCAGGCAACCGTTGTTGAAGTAGAGCCTCGTATCTAAGACCCGATTCGTAGAAGGTATCAATAGGATCAAAGTAGATCACATCAATATCATTAAGTGGAGTCGGGGAAGCATAACCATGTAGGTCGTCCCAAACTAGGTTTCTCACAAAGCCCGCAGCGACATAGCACTGCGGTAAATCCAGCTGATCGACACAGTCTAAAACCTGCATTCGTAAGGGATCTTGTTTGATCAACGTGACGATGTGGTTGGCTAGCGGACGTATCATTATGATGTCGGAACGTCGGTGACTTGGTAATGACGTGTCACGTTCTTGGAGGTTTCACCCCATTCAGACGTTTTTACTCGCTGTTGGTGCGCTTCAAACGCCTCACGGCTAGTGAATTCTTCATACACTTCAAAACGATTAGGTTGAAGTGAGCTTTGACTGACTCGAAACACGATACAACCGGGTTCTGAGAGTGTGAGTTCCTTATGAACAACCAGCGCTTGTGTGACGGCTTCTAGGTCGTTGTCTGGCACAAGAATATGCCCTTGTAGAATGACTTTACTCATGATCACGTCCATTTGATTTTATCCATTACTGTCTTTTTCTATTAAAAGCTCTTCCGTTACAAACATAATCCCATTTTGAGTTTGTGTCGTATAGGCCTGTGTGAATAAAAAATAGTCAATACAAAAAGCACGCAAGTTACAACGTAACTTTAATTGGGAGGGAGACAAGTATTACGCGAGAAAGGCCAGTTAATGGTAGGAGTAGGAAAGACAAATTATTGGGAACTAAATCTGTGTTAGTCCGGTCTATTAAATACGTATCACTGAACTGTATTGATACTGAAATGAATTTGTCATCTGAGATAACTAATCTAAATTTCGAACAACGGCTTAATAGATTGAATTGAGCCATAGTTGATAACTAGGTCATACTTTGATGTAAATGGTACTCGAAACTCTATATATTTTGTGACTTGTATCATTGATCTGGCCATCAAACACCGTTAGATTCGAATGGTAGGCAATAAAAATAGCTCATGAAGAGCAGATAAAGAAAAGGAAATATCCCTTATGAAAAAAATGAGAAGAGCACAGCTTCATCGCGTTCGCATCCAATACTGGAAAGACACAGCGAAAGAAGCTTCAAAGAAATAAGCTTTAAATCGTAAAGCTTTAAAAAAGCTGAACAGCTTAATCAAATGTAAAACGCAACAAACCGATTTCAATAGCACTCTCAAGGACCTTCATCTGGTCGGCGACTAAAGAAATTACCCCCCAAAGAGCTGGCAGGCATTAACAGTAATGCAATTCAATGTCAGCTCATTAATACCTCCTAGTTTATCTTTACCCGCTCAGCACTCTGAAGCAAAACCAAAACCAACCACCAATCCGTACCTTTGCCTCTATCACGAAAACCGTTGTTAGAATTCAAAGCACCTAACAATAAAACAGCGGCCAATAAAAAAGCTCCCGATTTCTCAGAAGCTTTGATTTAGATTTTGATATCTGATTTGGTTACCCGTTGAGAGTTCAGAATAAGTGACTCTATCGATGGAACAGCGTCTTCAAACTCACATCGTCCGTTCTATTTAGCTTCAAGCTCAGTAGACACCCGCCAACACCAATCAGTACATAAATACCCAAAGACAAAACCGGCGCTTCTGCAATCGCACTGAATGGGTTGCTCGCCGTTAGTACCTTTATTGGTAGTGATGCGATGAGAGAGAAGAAGTCATTGATGCCATAGAATCCAAATACGGCGACCGAGAGTAACTTAATCGCATAGCTTGAGATAAAAATGACAAGCAGTGGAGAATTCACTAACTGCGAAATTGCCAGGGTAACGGTTGCTAGTGGCAATAAAACCAGTGCAACTAACATCATTCGCCCAAAGAATACCAACCAATTGCTCAGCACATAAAACAGTGATTGCTGCTCTACTATCAATGCCAATTGTTGTTCGCTTGAGACGTTCAATATCCAGAATAGGAAGTCAGCGAATAGAACTAATAGCGCGCAGATAGCCGGAATAACCACTAGACCGAAGCCTAGCTTAACGCCGTGAGTCATGGCATTGGATACTGGCATACTTCTCCAAAACATCGAACTGCCTTCTTGGCGCTCTTTACGCAGTGTTTTAGGGATGTAAAGCGTTGAAAGTATGAGTGAAATAAGGCCAGCACCAAAGTAGATCACTGAGTTGAGGTCTTGTGCAAACTCTCTGTGGATGTCGCTCACGTCGCCATTCACTTCCATTTGGAAGAAGAACTCATGCTGCGCTACGCCATTGAAAAACAAACTAACGAACAGCAAGAAACCACATAACGCGATAAATAGAGGTAATCGAGTGTTAATTTTGTGCTCGATCAGTTCTTTTTCTAGCATATAAAAAGTTGGGTGCATTATGCCTTCTCCGTCTGTGTTGCAAGGAATAGGTCTGCGAGACCAACGTTGTAGATGTTACCCAATGATTCAACTTGCGCTTTGTATTGGCCTTCCAATAACCATTTAGTGGTTCCTAGCCCAGGTTGTGAGGTCAGTGGATTAAGTTTCTGGATTTCGCTTGAGTGGTTGTTTGCGACATCGATAATGAAATAGTCGTTCTCGATGTCTTCCATGCTCTTTTGCAGCACACAATGGCCTTGTTTCAGAATCAACACATCCGTTAATAGGTGTTCAATCTCTGAAACCTCATGGCTGGCAATGATCATCGCGCGTTCGCCGTCATGGAACCACTCTAGGAGGTGGCGATAAAAAGTATCGCGGTAGAGCAGATCTAGACCTAGCGTTGGCTCATCTAAGATCAACACTTGAGTGTCGGTCGCGATAATGATTGCAAGGTGAAGTTGTACCTTCATCCCTTTAGAAAGCTGTTTGATCGTTGAAGACAGCTTAATGTTGGTGCTACTTAACGTCTGTTCTGCTTTTTGCTTGTTGAAGCTTGGGTGCACGCCTTGGGTGTATCGAAGCAGTTGTTTAACGGTCATCCACTCGGGTAGCACATTAACATCTGAAATGTACGACAGGTGCAACATGAGTTCTGCATGCTGGTGGATAGGGTGATAGCCGTTAACTTCTATCTCACCTTGATAGCTGTGTCCGCCAAGCAGTGATTTGATCAGAGTCGATTTCCCTGCGCCATTGTGGCCTAGCAGACCAAGCACTTGCCCCGGTTTTAACTCAAAGCTGATGTTCTCGACACCCACTTGATTTGAATAGGTTTTGGTTACGTTTTTCACTGAAAGTAAAGTACTCATGACTTGTCCTTTATATGTTGTTCTAGCTGTTTCACGAGTTCTTCGACACTCATATCAATGATGCCTAGCGTCTCAGCGATGGCTGGGATCTGTGTGTTGATGAATGATTGATGTGCGGACTCTTTCAATTTTTGAAGTGCCCCTTCTGCGACATACATACCTTGGCCGCGTTTTTTCTCTACCAAGCCTTCATCCACCAGTAACTGGTAGCTTTTCATGACAGTAAGGTGGTTGATCTTGAGATCGGCGGCAACCGCACGCACAGAGGGCAGTGCTTGTTGCTCTAACCAAACACCTTGAAGAATTTGGTCACTGATCTTTGCCGCTAGCTGCCTAAAGATCGGTTGGTCGTCTTTCCATTCGGTCATAATTAAAACTGCATGGTGATATACATGTGTATAACACTAAACTTTTTATTCAGATTGGCAAGGTTTTTATAAAAATGAAGAGTATATTTTTATGTTTGAGAGAAATGTATTGGGTTATGAGAACGCTTGAAGCCTACTTCCTTGTGGGCTCTCAAGTCGTTGTATGATCAATGGCAATTAAACAAGAAAAGGGAGGTCATCAATATTTAAATGAGGTGGTAGATAATTACTCCTCCGAGTGACTAGGTCTACTGTACAGATAACCTTGATGTAGGTTGTAGCCTAACTGACATAAGATATATTGCTGCCTGCGCGTCTCGACACCTTCATAAATCATCGTGATGTTTGATAAGCGTCCAATCTCCGATATATTAAGCAATACTCCTTGATGATAATCTCCTGACTCAATGTCTTTAACAAAACAACGATCCAGTTTTAGGTAGGTCGGAGAGATAGCACTAATTATTTCAATGTTGTTGTTACCTGTACCAAAGTCGTCTAGCGCGATGGTGATTCCAAGATCTTTGATCATTTTGATGTTGTCGATGACCTCATAGCCATAGCCAATGTTTGAATACTCTGTTATTTCTACGACAAACTCATTCGCTTCCATCGTGACTAAATGCTCTTTGAGCTTTGTAAAGTTAGATCCCACCAACGCACTCGGGCACACATTGACACCGTAGATATCATGGCTGTTGTCCAACTTCGCTTTTTTTACTGTTTCAATGATTAAAATAGTATGAAAGGTCAACAAATTAGTACGTCTCATGGTGTTGATGAAACTCAGAACGCCTACGTTACGCACTCTAGACAATAACTCGTAATATAAAACGCTATTGTCGTCAGTGTTGATTATGGGCTCTTCCTCGAAGGATATGTGTCGCCAACGAAGCAGGTAAATGCCAAAGCCAAGAATATATGAGCGATAAAGTAGCGTGGCGATCACCAGAGAAAAAATGACCCACAGAAGCACAATATCATCACTGTAGAAAGTGATGGTTGCACCGGTTGGAAGTGGGGCTTGATAAATAGGCTGACTGTTTTCGCCTAGGTTTAATATGTAGTGACCATTTTTTTGTATGGAAACTGAATCAACCAAAAGAGGGAGTAATGAGTTCTTATATCTAGCTTCAATAGACCATTTAGAAATACGCGCAATGAGTTCGATGTCCTCTTTGGGGTCTGAGAAGCGTGAATAAGCAAAATCTAGGCTATCGTCAAAGTTTTCAATTTGGTCTAGTTCAACCATTTTTGATTGTGTTTTGGATATGTAGCATGAACCATAAGGCGTTGTCATCAAAACAGAATCAAGGTTAAGTGAGTGCCTCAATGCGTACACTGCAACTTCGCTATCACAGCCATAGTTCATTACTTCCTCTACTATTTGCTTTGCGTTTTTACTGTATTCATCTGCAATTTTCGTTGTATAAAGGATTTGGAAGAAGTAGACAACGAACAAAAAAAATGAAGAAACGGTACAAACGGCTATAAAGCCTCTGATCAACTCTTTTTGGTAAGTGTTGAGCATCAGCTTCAACATCTCGATATGGCTGAGCTTGAATTGGTTGATGTTGTATTTTGGTGTTATACGGTTGGTTGTACTTTTATCTAGATCGATAAAATAACCAACCTTATAAAGGTTCGAGATAAGTTCACTATTATTGTTAATTTTGGCTTTCTTACACAGATTTCTATACTTTTTTCTTATCGAAGCAATAATATTCTTTAAAGCGTATAAACTGAACTCTTCATCGAAGTGTAATTTAAATGACTTTTCAACATCTCTAGCAGATTGAGGGTTTGATATCGATGAATGCTCAATAAGATATTTAAAAACAAAACTTTCTTTACTATTAAGACTTTCCTCTGATATCTTATTACTGTTCCTTTTTATGTATATTTTTTCTTCATTATAAATTAATTGCAAGCTCTCATAGTTATTGTTTATATTGAAAGAACAATGCATAGCTTAACTCCTAAGCGATAGTTATTATATTTACGTGATTGATATGTGATGCTGAGATTTTCATTCAACCTAAGAGTCCTTTCTAAATAACATAACTAAAATGTCACTATTTCTCTCAAGATGTTGATACTAATCGCAGAATTTGGGGTCAATAACAGGTTATAGAGATGTTCACCCAAAACTTGAATTTATAAATAAAAGTTGATGATTTACAAGGGGTAAAGTGGATTTATCCATTTATTTTGGCATTTATCCATTCCTAGGGGCTGGATTTTGACTTTTTGTCTTGTTCTGTAATTTTTGTGATTCCCTCTTTGGAAAGCTAATTTGGCTTTTGGTTTTATATGATTAAATTATTTATATGTCAGATCTCTCCGGGTTTTTATGATTATCTCGACATGGTTTCTTTATTGTTAATTTTGAAAATATAGTTTTCTTTTCTATGTTAATTTGTATTTCACTTGTGTTTACTTCTGTTGTTGGCCTGTTTCTATAAGGATGGCTTGATTTGATTTTCATGTCATTTAAGTTTATGTAAATAAAGGAAATAAATTAAAGATTACCCGCTCTATAAGAAAGGGTAATATCTAGTATTATTTTCCAGAGCATAGTATAAGTATGTCTACTTTGGTTGGTTGGATATTGATGATTATATTAGGGTGACATTGGGGAGTAATTTAAATGGTAATTTAATTACAACTAACCAAAGTGTAAATTATCTAGACTTGGGTATGACGTAAAATTTACGTAAGCGGTATGTTGATAGCATTTTCGCATCTACCACTTACATAATTATATTGTGCTTGGGGAATTTAATTGCTTTAGTAAGTAACCCCCTTAGAGTCGAGTTATCTACTAGACAAAAATCGCATTTCGACTTCATCGGGTGGGATAGGTTTGCTGAACAGAAATCCCTGTAAATATTGATATCCGCAACTGGTTAAGAAAGCTTTTTGTGTTTCAGTTTCGACCCCTTCCGCAACCACCATAAGCCCCAATTTTTCACAGATAGCATAGGTGGCTTGGACAATCGCTTCGCTCCCTTTATAGGTGCCATGGACGAAGCTTTTATCTAGCTTAACGGTACTAATTGGCAAGTCATGCAACATAGAGAGAGAAGAGTAGCCAGTGCCGAAGTCGTCAAGGTGTAGCTCAACGCCTAACGCTGAAATATCGTCTAATGCTTGTCTGACTTCACCGTGTTTGAAGATCATTGAGGATTCAGTGATCTCAAGGGCGATACTTTTAGGTTGTATGTTGTAGAAGTTGAGCATTGCCGATAGTTGCTCTGCAAAAGTAGTGTGCATCTGAATACACGAGATATTGATGCTCATTACCAATTCATCATCAAATTTTCGGTGCCATATCGACAGTTGCTTAAGTGCAGAGTTAAGGACCCACTTTCCGAGTGGAACAATCTGTCCAGTTTCTTCCGCTAGGCTAATAAACTCATCAGGCTTGATGTTGCCAAGATCTTTATCCGACCATCTTAGTAAGGCTTCAAACCCTTTAACTTTATTGCTATTGGTGTCCATTATCGGTTGGTAATGAAGATTGAGGTCATCACCTTCTAGTGCCAGAGTTAACCTATGGCGTATCTCTACTTGCCGATGCAGAATCTGCGCTAAATTTGGAGTAAAAGTTTGGAAGCGGTTCCGACCATTGGCTTTGGCAACATGCATCGCCATTCCGGCCTGCTTTAACAATGACTCTTTATCCGTGGCATTATCTGGAAAATGAGCAGAACCTATGCTGCAACCTACAGATAAGGTGCCAATTCCTTTTATTTGGAAGCTTTTGTTCAAAGAATCGATAATGCGAGAGCAGAGTAACGGGATATTTTGATTTTTTCGGGCGTGAGCAATCACGATGAACTCATCACCACCAAAGCGACCGATTGTGCATGTTTCGTCGAGGATCTGTTTAAGACGCTTGCCAACTTTTTTGAGTAGTTGGTCACCAACACTATGCCCATAAGTGTCATTCACCAACTTAAAGCCATCAAGGTCCACAAACATCAATTCAAAGGGCGAGCGACAGGCAATACTCGATTCGAGCCTTTTGGTGATCCCGCGGCGGTTGTAGAGCTCAGTGAGACAGTCGTGCTCTGCGTTATATCGAGCTTTAATCAAATTTTCTTTTTGTTTGGTGGTACAGGTTAGGTTTAATAGCAGTTCACTTTTGTCAAACAACCACTTTCCATGAACATCAAAGTGGTGGGTTTTATTTTCAATTTTACAGCTGACTTCCTCCAAAATGTCTCGACCTTTGCGAGCTGAAAATAACCATTGGTCTGCAACTTCTTCGCTTGAAACAAAATCGGATAGGCGACTAAACGGCGAGCCGTAGTTTTTAGAAAAAGCGGAGTTTGCACTCACTACGCTTCCCACTTTGTTGAATAAAAGAGAGAGGTTGGAACCATCAGAGTATGTGAGATCGCGTTTTAAGCTCTCTTCTTCTGCGATGACTTGCGCTAGCATCCCTGTTCGGCCATCGGGTAATGGGATTCCAGAGAAAAGACATAGTGCGCGTTTAGATATGTATTTTGGGGTGAAGTTCCACCAAGTCTTTACACTTTGATTTCGCTGAAATTGTCTCTGATATTCTTCAAGCGTTGCTTCGATCGCTTTTGACATTTCAACACCAAAATCGCGTGAGGTCAGTTCAAATAGAGATTCAGACTCCCAAAGAGGGAGGGCACTGCTGTTTGCCCAGGTTATTCGCTTATTATCAATGTCATATATCCAGATAGGACACTTTAGATGTTCGAAAGGTTGGTAGCTGGTCATCATAATAAATTCGGGGAACTCATACTTTAATCGATTTATGCAGACAGATGTCGTGCTTTGGCAGTGCGTCTATCAAATTGAACTCTGATCTTTAACAGCCGTGAAGGAGCTATGTGTTCAAGAAAAATCAGGCGCTAAAGATAAATTAGCGACAAAATAGCGTTTAAAGATTCAGTGAACGGATAATTTTGGTTACTTTTCCTTTCGGGGTGCTTTCAATCGCATAGCCTTTATTGTCCCCAAAAATTTCCCCGTTGATGAAGTTCCAACCTGTTGATGTCTTGACGATTTCTTTCGGGAAGCGATCGTCAAACATTGAATGATTTGTGTATACCGTCTCAATTGCTTCAAATAATAATTGGGCTTGATCTTGGTTAGTGACGATGAAGTCTTCTTTCAGGCACATTGTTAATTCTGGAAGGGGTTGAGTAGTGAAAGGTTCAGTCATCGCGCCGACTACCCCATTATGTGAATAAAAGCGATATGAACCAGAGCTGCTTTCGTTGCCATCTGGAGATTTAATGCTTGGGGTTGTTAGGTAGAAATTACAGTTGAAGACCATCTTTTGGATAATACTATTTTGTGGTGTGACTTGAATATCTATCCAAGAGCTTACTTGTGCTTTGATTTGATTCATCACCTCATGTTTATTAGGAGCAGCGGTGACTCGTGTTGCCAACAAAGCGGTTATGGTCAGTAACATTAAAAGCGATTTGTTCATCTTTAAGTGGCCTTGTGACAAAGTGACTTTTGTTTAATCAGTAAGTCACCGTTGTTTATTATTTGAGTTAATGATTAGCCGAATAAATGTTACTTGAAGAAGACTTTACTTGATAGAGGGGGAGAGAGCTTGATAATGGAACATGCTATTTGATTGGTTAAGTAATCGTTTTCTTCAATTTTTTAGAATACGAACGCGGTTTTAAAATCTGTCATTTTGTTGATTTGAAGTGTTACTAACTATTGTGTTATTAATGTTTAGCAAGTTTATTTGAATGAGTTTTGTAAATTCCTTTAATGTAAGTGTGCGTAAGAAGGTAAGCAAACGTAAGCATTTAAGCGTTTGGATTTTCCGTTTTTGACGGGAAATCAATCAATAAATGAGCGTTTTTGTTGCTGAACGATGGTTTGTAAACGTGTATGTACAAAAGTGATTAATATGTTTTGCGTACGGTAAGTTAGTGACTTCAATAACAATATTGATGATATATGAACAGTATATATACTGCCCTCGCTTTTAATAAATGCTGGTGATAGAAATGTCGAAAACCAAAGTGCTGATTGTCGAAGATGACCAGGCGATAGCGCGTTTAACTACGCTTTACCTCGAAGCTGAAGGCTACAATGTTAGCGTTGTCCATGAAGGGGATTTGGCCATTGAAGCGATCCGCAGTATTGAACCCGATCTCGTTCTGTTGGACTTGATGCTTCCAGGAATGAGCGGCGCACAGATTTGCCGACAGGCTCGCGAATTTTATAATGGGATTATCTTAGTATTGACTGCCTCTGCTGATGAAATGAGTGAGGTTAGTTTGTTTAAGTTTGGCGCGGATGATTACGTTGCAAAACCTATTCGTGGTCATGCATTATTGGCACGAATTGAAGCACTATTGCGTCGCGCAGCCCCTGTTGTTGCTGAGCCTGACACGACCGCTGAAACCCCAGGTGAAATTGTGATCAACAGTACAGCTCAAAGTGCCACTCTGTACGGACAGAACCTAAAGCTCACCTCTGCCGAGTTTGAAATTCTAAATCTTCTTGTTAATAACATTTGTCAGGTCGTTACTCGAGATCAATGTTGCCAGCTATTTAGAGGTATTGATTATGCCTTTAACGACCGCTCTATTGATATGCGTGTTTCAGGGTTGCGCCGGAAGCTGCGTATGCATGCAAAAGATAAGCAGTTGATCCGTACGGTTCGTAACAAGGGGTATATGCTGGTTGTATAAGTCTATCGCGGTGAAACTTCGATCTGTTTCTATGTTTACTCGTTTGTACCTTGGAATTGTGGCAGGGATGTCGGCAACGATCTTTTTGTTTTGGAACCTTGGTGAAGGGCACATGCGGCGTACCCAGATCGAAATATTCCTTAATGATGGCATCTACTTTTCTGAGCAGTATGTTCGTCAACACAACCGAGAAAACTCGCTATATAAAGAACTCGACAGAACAGGCTACCAGCAATTTTATATTTTCAATTTACGCCTGTTGGAGAATTGGTCGGGAGAGGCTCCGTGTCAACGATGCGAGTTATTTACCACCTTGAATGGTGTACCGGTATACCTAAGTGAAAATAATCTCTATTCGGCAGTATTTCAGCTACCAAATTCTAGGTTTAGCTTTGCGTTCAGTGAGGTAGGCGATTTCTTCTCACCTGAAATTGAGTGGTATGAAGATTCAGAAAGAAACTTTCTTATTGGGCTTTTGTTGGCCGTTATCTTCGCTATTGGCGCAAGTGTTTACTTACCTGTTAGGCGTTTTCAAGAAAGAATAGAGTTACTTGTTGAGAAACAGAAGCAGTTTGGTAAGGGGAAGCTGAGTACTCGCTCTGACGTAGATGATATACACCCAGTGTCTGAGCTAGCCAAAAGTTTTAACTTCATGGCTGAGGAGATTGAGAGCAAAGTAAAACAAAGTCATATATTTGCTCAAGCGATTCCACATGAAGTCCGCACACCGCTAAGCCGTATTCAATTGGCGACGGATCTCTTAAGGCGGGAAGCACCAGAGCATCATCAGGTTTTTTTCGATGATATTGATACCTACATCGGGGATATCAACGACCTCACGTCAGAAATTATCATGCTGTCGAAATTGAATGTCATGGATAACTCTTTCTTCGAGCTTGTTAAAGTGAAAGCTGATCTTCGCGAGTATTGTTTAGATAGAATCCGTTACTCGGAGTTAGACAATGTTATTTTTGAGTCCAAAGTAAAGCTAGAGTGCAAAATTAAGTGTGATTGCTCGATGGCGCGTTTGGTTTTTGATAACGTGATTAAGAACGCTGGGAATTACACACAAGACAAAGTCTGGGTAACTCTGGACGAGAACTCAGAAAATTGGCTGGTTCTGATTGAAGACAATGGCTCTGGGATACCTGAGGACAGGCGTGAAGAAGTATTCCTTCCGTTTTCTCGCTTAGATTCTAGCAGAGCATCAGCAACTGGTGGGTTAGGGTTAGGTCTAGCGATAGCGATTTCAGCGGCTAAAAAGCTTTCTTGGGACATTCGGATCTGCGATAGCAATCGCGGTGGTGCCAAGTTCTGTATCTTAATCCCAAAGATCACGTAAATGATTTTAGTAAGAGACCAATTAGACTCTTAAAAATGAAAGCCACGGTTTAATATCGTGGCTTACTAATTTAATTAACTTACTAATTACCAATTATCATTCACTATCAATTGGCAAAATTTACCAAGTAGAAAATCAAGCTTAGATGCTGTTGGCGCTTAAACGATGAAGGCCATAAATAGCATGATCTATGATACGGCCATTTAAGTTCTCGTTACGAGTTATGATACCTTCTAATGTGAAATGTAAGCGCTCACAAACCTTGCGACTACTCTGGTTGCCAGTTGCAGCTGATATCTCCACCTTTTCCATATCTAACTCATTGAAAGCAATATCAATGAGCTTCTCAACTACGCGTGTAACGATCCCGTTACCTTGGTAAGTCTCGGACAACCAATAGCCTATCGTGACTTTCTGTTTGCTGTGGTCAATGGAGTTAAAGCTACAGTTACCGACGATATTGTCTTTGTACACAATCGCACATGTCATGCTTTTGCCTTCCGCGTAATCATGTAGCGAGCGCTGGATGAAGATCCTAAAGTCCTGCTCTGTTTTGCAGTGCGGTGGCCATGCTAACCATTGGCTAAGATACTCATTTTGGCTTTGTGAAATTTCCGCGTAATGAGATGCGAAGTTCTCTTCAACCAGAGCGATGGATAACTCTTCATCGATAACTGTTTTAAACATGTTTTCCCTTTTCTTTTGGCTGATGATTTAAGTGTCTTTTGGTCGGCAGGTTATAATGTCGCACAATTTTTAATATGCAACCACTTGTGGCACGAATTATTCGTGATACGCTAGATCTATCACGAAATACATTAAACCTTATAATAATTGCGGGTATGATCGTTAGTCATGCATTAGTATTAGCAGCCTAAATATATAAAATATATAAAAATACTAGGCTTAAGTAATGAATCAACATTGCCAAGAGGTAACCGTAGACCTAAGAAAGGCTCTATTTGGTATTGCTAAGGCGCTTGATAACGTCGGTTTTGAAAGCAAAAACCATGGACAGAGGGTGGGTTACATCGCGTATCGATGTGCTCTGAGCGTGGGGTGGGAAGAGGAGCAGGCACAGCTCGCATTTTCGTTAGGGCTAATTCACGACTGCGGAGTGTCGCAAATAGACGAGCAACGTCGACTGAATTCGGGGTTTGTTCCCGACTCGACTTATTACCATTGTCAAAAGGGCTACCAAATTTTAAAGGAGTGCCCTGTTCTTTCTATATTTGCTAAGCCAGTTCTTTATCATCATACCCCTTGGTTAGATCTAAAGACTATGAATATCAGTGAATTAGAAAAGGAACTGGCTGCAGTTGTGATGCTTGCTGACAGAGTTGACTATCTATATGGCATAACAGCTTCTGATCGTTATGGGAACCTAACCCCAGACGGTAAAGCGAGCATTATTGGACGTTTGACTGAGCAAGCGGACGAGATGTTCGAAACCAATCTTGTACAGCACATGTGTGAGTTGGTTGATCTGGATGATTTTTGGTTCTCGATGGAGACCCCTTACATCGAGAATATGAGAGATAACTTTGAACCTGTACCCTTTTTCTCTCAGCAAATGTCGCTGGATGAGACAGTCGCCTTTGCCGAGTTTATTGCTAATGTCGTTGATACGAAAAGCTCGTTCACTTTCAAGCACTCGTTGAAGGTAGGGCAACTTTCTGAATATTTAGCTAAACAACTTGGTTATTCTCACACAACGCAGAGAAAGCTCTATTTGGCTGGTTTAGTTCACGATATTGGCAAACTGCAAACCCCTGGTGACATTCTTCATAAGCCAGATTTGCTCACTGACGAAGAATACTGTTGTATTAAACGCCATGCGACAGATACTCGATTCGCGCTGCAGGAGTTGTTTAGTTCGCCTCAGGTGTGTCAGTGGGCTTCCGACCACCATGAAAGGTTAGATGGTTCAGGCTATCCGATGGGTAAAACGGCTGAAGATTTAGATCAACCCAGTAGAATTGTTGCTGTAGTCGATGTATTCCAAGCATTAACCCAGTCTCGCCCTTATCGTAAAGGTATGACACTGGAAGAAACTCTAGCGATATTAACGGACCAAGTTGATAGTTATAAGTTGGATCGAGAAGTGTTTGAATGCCTTAGAAAACACGCAGAGTACTGTTTTGAACTATCGACGGACAAAAGAATGTACGCGTTTTAACTTTGGTCGTTTTTAGGATTCAACTCACCTTTAAATTTAAGGTAAATGGACTATCTACTTTATTCAAACAATGAAAAAGCCGACTGGGTGTTGCGCGAGTCGGCTTTTATTCACTTCTCTTTCTAGTCTTTATCTCTATCTACGCTCGATTAAAAAGCATCATCCACGATATCTTTTAGTCGGTCGTAAGGCACATATCCCGGTAAAACATTTCCGTTCATCATCATGGTTGGAGTGCCGGTTAAACCTAGAGCGCTAAAGGCTTGGTGGTTGGTCATCAGTATGTCGCTTTGCTCCGAAGTTGTGTCCAATTGCGCTTCTGTGCCTGTCTTCTTGGCTACGGCTTCTAGTGAGCTTTTCGAGTGAATACCACTTTTTGCCATCAGCAGTCTGTTGACTTCAGGGAAGGCTGCTGGGTTATCTTTCCATACTTTCATCGCGTATAGAGCTGCATTGGTATCAAGGCCATCTACTTGTTGCTGCTTAAATGACAAGTACACGTTGATCACTTTAATGTCGCTGTTTTCAGAGGCTAATTGAACCAAGCCTTTTTCCAAGCGCTTACAGTAAGGGCAGTTGTAGTCAGTAAAGTTAACGATTACTGATTTGCCATTCGGGTTGCCCGTGATTGGGTGAGCGTCATTGTTATACAACCAATCGTGACTCTCCGCTTGAGCTTTCTTTGCTTGCGCTTGGCCAGCTACGTACTGCTCTAAACTGGTATGCAGCCCTGAGATCGTAGAAGGGTTCTCCTTCAGGAACTGGTTAATTTCTTCAAGTTGCTGGGTTTGTTCTGTGCTTAACTCAGCGAAGGCACTTGTGCTCATTAGTGAGCCTAAAATCAGTGTGCTAATCAGATGTTTTTTCATGTTGTTTTTCTCTAATTCTTGATAATCGTGAGCACGTTTTGGGTCGCGCTCACGGTATTATTGTTTGTTAAATTGGCTTTAATCGGTTCATTTGCTCTGCTCTGTTTTTCTTAGTGAGCGAGTTATGCAAAGTAGGTTCTTAACCACAGGCCGATAGGGGAAGTAACGCCGGTTGCGATGCTGCTGATCTTTCCATCTTTGATGATGACAATACTTGGCGTGACATTGACTCCCCAACTTCTGCTGATCGATCCAGAGAGATCATTGATAACAGGGAAGTCATACTCTTTGGCGTCTAAGAAGCGCTGAACACGTTCGTCTGGGCCAGATGAAAGTGCGACAGAAACTACTTGATGGGAGTCGCTGAAGCTATTAACCGTCGGGCTCACCAATTTGCACGCGCTACACCAAGTCGCCCAAAAATAGACAATAACGGGCTTACCGCTTTTGCTTAGCTCGATAACATCAATATCTTCCCCTTGGATCGACTGACCCACGATTGGTATCGCGTCTCCTTGAGGCATGCTTCTGCTGTGGTAAAAATCCATGGCAAACGAAACCACGCCAACGATCAGTATCATTGAAACGAGTTCCTTTCCCCACTTCTTAAGACGGCTTGGCTTTTTGGTTTCAGCCTTTACAGCGTTATCTTCAGCAGAGCTAGGCTTTTGTTCGTTGTTGGGCGTCTTCATCAATTATCTCGCAGCGTCGATGGCTTGAATAACAGTGTCACTGTCTAGAATTACGGGTAATGGAATACCATTTTTATAGCTCGGGCCATAAACGATATTAAATGGCACACCAAATCGCCCATTACTTTGTAAGTATTGAGTGACACTTTCACTTGGTGTTGTCCAATCGCCTTTCATCAAAACAATGTCTTCTTGTTGCAGGTGGCTGTAGACAGGATCTTGAAGAATGACGCCAATTTTGTTGGCTTTACAGGTGATACACCATTCAGCAGTCACGTCGACAAAGACTGTTTTTCCTTGCTCGACCAACTGAGGGATTTGTTTCGCATCCAGTTTCTGCCAATCAAGGTTATCGACAATTGGCGTTGCCCAGTTATCAGCAGTAACACTACCGACGATCAATGCAGCACCAAATACCAAGGTTGTGGTTGCCATGATAGGAATCAGTACCTTGCGTCCTAATTTCATGCCAATCCAAATTAACACTGAAACGACGATAAACAGTGACAACAAGATGGTTGGGAACTTGCCAACGAATGGGCTCAGCAGGTTTGTTAACCACAGACTGGTGATGAACATCATTAAGCCGAATACCAACTTAACTTTGAACATCCACGCGCCCGGTTTTGGTAGCAATTTAGTTAGGCTTGGGAATAACGCGAAGATCAACCAAGGTGCGCTCATACCAATGCCGAGTGCGATAAAGATAGCCCACAACTCTTGGTAACTTGCGCCCAGAGCATAAGCCACTGCAGTTCCTAGGAATGGAGCACTGCAAGGCGTTGCCAATAGTGTCGCAAACATGCCTTGGATGAAGTGACCTGAATGTGAGTCGTCGCCTTTGGTTGCCATCCAAGTGTTCAAGCCTGATGGAAGCCTGAATTCGAATAGACCGAGCAGGTTAACTGAGAACAGTAGGGTAATGACCAGCATGAACCCGATGAACCAAACATTTTGGAACTGGATTCCCCAACCAATCGCATTGCCACCCATTTTCAGAACGGTCATGCCTAGAGCTAGTAGCGAAAACGAAGTGATAACCCCCGCAGCAGACGCTAGGAATGAGAGTCGGATGTGGCGATTTGAAGCACCTTGGTTCTGAATGATGCTGTTTAACTTCATTCCTAATACGGGTAGAACACACGGCATGATGTTGAGGATCAAACCACCAATTAAAGCAAAGCCAAGCATGACTAGAAAGCTGTTGTTGCTTGTTTGGTAAGCTATCGGGTCTGACTCAACTTGCGCGGTCATCTCTTCGGCAAAGTTAGTATCTGAAACGGTAATACTCACTGTGCGATCCGTTAAGTTGACCTCGCCGATCCAGTTACTCACATCGAATACTGCGGTCATTGTATTGTCTGTGATGTGGACGGTTGGTGGAGAGAAGAAGTCATCAAGCACTTCTTGCCCATCAATCAATACCATCGGTTTATCCCAGCCTTCCTTACTTGTTAGCTGAGTCACCAGTTGTTGTTTACTTTTATCCCAGAACAGGCCGTTCACTGAAGTGCGGTTAGCTTCTCGTGGAGATTGGCTCATGCCTTGATTGAACAAGAACATCGCTTCTTCATCGAGCTCTAATGTTTGCGGATCAATCGGCAATTGGATGTCGTAATCGGTTAACACACAGATATTGGTGCACGACGGAAAGGTGAACGACGCCTTGAACAGTGCTGGCTTCGTGTTGTCTTTCAGTGTCAACGTAACGGGAAAGCTGACGTGTTTTTTGTAGCCTAACGTCATCACGTCGAGTTGTTCGTAGTACTTAGGGAGCGGCCAATGCCACTCTACCGACTCTATGTTTGTTGAACCAGACCAGTCCCAACTTGGCGGGATACCACCTTCGCCGGGGCTACGCCAATAGGTTTTCCAATCGCCGTCGAGAACGACATCCAGCACGGTTTGAATCTTAGAACCGTCGTCCGACTGTTCACCCGTCGACATCATTCGCATCTTGACTGGTGGATGTTCAGGCACGCTGAGCCAGCCCGTCGTCTGTGCCAAAGCAGTAAATGACGTCATAACCAAAAGGGCAGTGACTAGCGTTTTCGCGCATGTACGCATGCAGAATGCCAACGAATCGACAAACTTAGTTAGTAGTGTGTTGTACACAAATGTATCTCCAAAAAATAAATAAAAGGGTGTAGTAGCCCGGTTATTTACTCTCTAAATATACAGTGCTTTAGATGTAAGCGGTGTTTTGTAGGTCGAGAAGAGCGATGGTTATCTCTAGACAATCTCGATATGTGCGGTGATAGGCTGTACGCAACAGCAATAAACAGGATAAAAGGAATCAGCCAACCTGTTTTAGGTGTTGCGAAGGTGAGCATTTTGGAGCTTAGGCTGCACGCGCTAGAGTTTGGCGCTGACAGAGTTTTAGAAGCTTCTGAACTAAAAACGCTGGCATAGAGCTCAGACATTTTATCGAAAGATGCGCCGATTGCTTGTGGATGGCTAGTTTCTGCGCCGACAAGTATTGATTGTCCAATTAGGGAAGCTGAAGTGGTTACTTTGTTTGTAGAAAGCGCACTCGCCAGACAGATTACGATAACCAGTCCGGTAAGGAACAGCGCCCAAAGCGAATGCTTTTGTCGGCGGTTCTGTTGAGATAAGAAAAGTAATGGTGTATTCAGCAAATCAGTCAGTAGTCGAATCAGTTAGTCGTTAGTCGCTCAAGCGAGCTTGTTGAATTGTGGCTAGCTTAAATAAGTTCTCTTCGAGTCACAAGTCATGAAATTGTTAAAGTGAAACGATGCATAAACGCGATATACCGTAGATACACGATGCATAAACAACAACTCACGCGAATACGACATTGAGTTCTAGATAAAGTTCACAACAACTGGAAGTTATCGCTAATTTATCCTGTATAGAATGCTCTATTCATCATGAGGAGATACAAAAAAGCCCAACAGATCGCAGATGGACATATTGGGCTTTAACCATTGGTGCTATTGGAAAGATTTAGTGAGAACGGCGAGGACCGTTGCGCACAAGGTCTTTACCATTTTCAAAGATTTCTTTAGTGATCCAGCGAGCGAGTAAAACCTTGTGACTGCTGTTGAATACTGCAACGAAATGACGACCATCAGAATTATTGGTGGCCATACCTACGCCTTCAACGTCTTCAAGACCTAAGCCCCCTGCTTCTACTGAAATTAGGAATTGCTCTAGCTCTTCTAGAGACTCAATAACATCAAGTTCGTTGTTCATTTTTATGCTCTTTTGCTGTGAGCCAACATAGGATTTAAGGCGATTTAGTACATGCACCTAAATGACGATATTGGCTGTTGTTCTTTGTTGGTTGCGTACTCTACAGGTCATAAGAGGGGATTGGAACTCTCAAATATTAGATACAGGCTGATAATTTGCAAAGTTTTAACACAACATACGTTTAAATGCTTGTTATCCATCTTCTTTTTACTACTATTTATAGGGTCAATTTAGACAATAATAGGAATTAGTATGATGAAGGTTTGGCGTTGTCTATTGTTAATGTTGGCGTTTGTCGCATTTGGAAGTTTTGCGCAAAGCGTCGATAAAATAGCAGAAGTACAAGACCAGCTAATGCTGGACCTCACTACATTAGAAACAGCGCACGATGCTGAAAAGCCGTTTCTAGAAGACATATTGCGAAGAAAGAACCAAGCACTACGCAAAGAGATATCCTCCCAATTATCATCTGATAAGAAGCAAGGCTTAGACGCTGTTCTTGCCCAGCAAGTAGAGCTTTTACAGCATTTACTGTCATTGAACGAAGTTAAAATTGTCTCTATGAGCAAAGACAACCGTTCGGCTGAAGGGGATGCAAAAAAGCGTCTTGAATTGTTGATTCAAAAACGTATCGGAATGATGGATGACTACTATCAGCAACTTTCTAAGACCTTAAGTTGGTCAAAAGATCGAGGCGTTGATGTATCGGCTGCGGAAAGTCAGTTAAAAACCGCACTAGCTTCTCGTTCGCAATATCTGACAAATGCGATTCTCTACACAGACACGCAGCGTCAAGATTTAGAGCGCCGTTTGTCTTTTGTGAGTGAAGAAGAAAAGGCGACGATAAAAACTGAATTAATACGTTTCAGAGAACGAACCAGCGTTATGGTTGCCAGCTTAGAGAAAAGTATCTCCATGATGGTGCCATTTGGTGTGGATGTCACCTCGTACAAGCGTATTCTATTAGCGACCACCGGCGACATTAACGCTGATGTATTGGATGTTGATGTTGCACTGGAGTTGTTGGATGGTTGGCTTCGTTCATTCAGTTCATGGGCTTTTGAAAATACCCCTTCATTTATCGTTAAACTCGCGCTTTTCCTCGGTATTTTGTATGTAACTCGCCTTATTGCTAATGTGGCTCGTAAAACCGTTCGTAAGAGTGTTTCGCACTCTAAAATGGACTTCAGTGTATTGATGCAGGACTTCTTTGTATCAATTGCATCTAAAGCGGTCGTGTTTGTTGGTTTGCTGATCGCCCTGTCTCAAATAGGGATTGAGCTAGCACCACTATTAACGGGTTTCGGTGTTGCGGGTGTCATCATTGGTTTTGCATTGCAAGATACGCTGTCTAACTTTGCATCGGGCTTGATGATCTTGATCTACCGTCCGTACGATGTTGGCGACATGGTCAAAGTCGCTGGTGTTCAAGGCACTGTAAAAGACATGAGCTTAGTATCGACAACCGTTCAAACCATCGATAACCAACGCTTGGTGATCCCAAACAACAAGATCTGGGGTGACGTGATCAACAACATCACAGCAGAGCGTGTGAGACGTGTTGATATGGTTTTTGGTATCGGTTACTCAGATGATATCGATAAAGCAAAATCGGTATTGAACGACATCATTCTTGCTCACCCTCTAGTGTTGAAAAAACCAGAGCATATGATCAAGCTTCACACCTTGAATACGTCTTCAGTTGATTTTGTTGTAAGACCTTGGGTTAAGACAGATGACTACTGGGAAGTGTATTGGGATGTGACGGAAACCGTGAAGAAACGCTTCGATGAAGAGGGCATCACGATTCCATTCCCTCAACGAGATGTACATGTTTACAATCACGAAGAGAACTAACCCGGAAAAAGGCTAGTACGAGAATAGCTAATACGGAGAGAACTAAGTACGGCTTAAGGTCGATCTCTTCTTAATGTGATATCAAATGGACGCTGAATAAGCGTCCATTTTTATTGGCTGCCAGTTTATACCAATCACAGTAAGTAAGTGATCAGAAATAGCGCAGGAAAAAGGCTTGAGAACAAGGCAGAAATTTTTGATAAGTAGTTATTCTACAATCAAAAGTTCTAACGCCGTTATCGAGCGTTTTAACCAGCTAGGGTGAACAGTTATTTACTACGATTGGTATTATATTGAGCTTCACTCTTTTAGGTAACTCAACCACCTTAGAATTACGTTATGATGGGGTAGGCTTAGTTTGGACAGTTGAAATCGAATGGATGATTCACAGCAAAAAACGAATGGTAGAAATACAACGGTAAGAAAAGCGACGCGAATCGAAAGCGTCATGAACTCTGCGATGTGGCATTTAACTCAGAGAGATATGACAGAAAGTGAGTTGGTAGCGAAGCTCAAAGTGAAAACCGACAATCAAGAATGGATTGATGAAACGTTGAATACTTTGAAAGGGTTTGGGTATCTCAAATCTGACCAAATGTTTGCTGAACAATTCGTAGAACAAGCGTTCTCAGGTGAATTTGGTTCTCGGTATATTGTTGAAAAATTGAAAAAGAAAGGCCTGACGGACTCAGTGATTTCTGATGCTATCCATAAGGTGTCTTTCGAAAAGTCTATTGATGAACAAACTATCTTGATAGACCGAATCAACCACTACTACTCAAGCTTTACCATGAGCCGTGAAAAATTGGTTGCGACGCTGCAAAAGCGTGGTTTTAGCTATCAACAAGTTAAGGTAGCGATTGACCAGCACCCACAAGCGCATGAACTGAAGAGTAATATTCAAATTAAGGCAGAGAAAGCCGATTTGGAAAAAGAAGTGCTTAAGTATGCTCGTAAAGGCAAAGGCTTGACTGCTATTCAGCAAGAGCTTAGACAGCGACAAATAGACACGAGCGAATTGCCACAATTGGTCGATCGGTTAATTAACGAAGAGCAACTGGATTTTTACTCTTCGTGTTTAGAACAACTACAAAAGAAACCTTATGACCTCAACGATCACAAAGAGCGCTCAAAAGCTTACGCTATGCTAAGTCGAAAAGGCTTTTCGTCGGATGAAATTAAATTTGCTCTGAGTGAAGGTAACGAGTAGCCAGTGTCCTTAAACCAAGAAATATAGAGCTTTCATAAATACAGACCCTTCAGATATAAATAGCTGAAGGTCACCGAACACAGAATGATTTACAGGGTTAATAGATTGTTTTAACGCGTTGTGTGCAGGTTTTCTGTAATACCTAACCCATTACGCAACGCGAACTGAAGGAGGTCATTGTGGTTGTTCAAATCGAGCAACCCAAGCATTCTGTACTTATGCGATTCTATAGTTCGAGAGCTTAGATGGAGCTGTTCCGCACACTCTTTTGCACTTAAGCCTTGAGCAATAAGTGCCAACACTTTGGTCTGCTTCTTGGTGAGTAAGAGTAATTTGTCACTGTCATCTTCTAGCCGATTCTCATTTTGCTTTAATGTTCTGGCTAGTGTTGAGTGCTGCCAATAACAGAGCCAAAGCTCACAGACTAATTTTAAGCGCTGGATGTCTTCGAGATCGAAAGTGGTATCGTTGTCGTGAAAGTTAGTAAAAGACAGTGCTCCCCAGCGTTGGTTAAAGAGTTGCAAAGGAATGATGCAGTGCCATCGCCCCCCTTCTTTGTATAACTGCTTTAATACGTAATTCTGAGTGTTCTCGAGGTCGTCTTTCGAAAACGCGAGATAAGTTTTTTTGGTCTTTAGCAGCTTTAAATAATCAAGATAGTTGCCACCAATGAGATTCTGTTTATTGACCGGGGGTATGTTCGCTTTCGATACTGAACAAGTCTTTCCGTCTTCCAGTAAGACCATTGAGTTAGGGTAGAGTGTTAAACGATCCATCCCAAACCAATCGAGTACGTCAAAGCTCGCTTCTGACCAAGTAGCTTGAAAATACTTAGGATCGCTATTGATGAGAGTCGTTGATTGCTTCATCAACAATTGTTCAAAATTTAGGTTAGTAGCCGACATACCTTTCCTCTATCAATATATTCATCAGGTTAATATCCCGAAGACTATGCGTTCGTAAAGCACAGTGCAAGATAAGATGTTTACATTTTCGAGAGGTTCTAATTTTCGTTTTTTTATAACTCTTTAATCTAAATGTTAGGATGATAAGCGGTAGATCTACTGCATTAATTGAACGGTGTTTTTTAATAAAATCGGGCATTTATACAACCGAGTAAACACTGTGATAAGTTTAAGGGCGTTACTGAGTATTTCAGTCTCGATACTGACTTTTTTTCATCCTACTGCAAGCGCGAACGCATCCCCAATGTTTGTCTATGCGCAGTCACCTATTCATTCAAATGTGCTTTCAACACAACTTCGTTCTGCTCAGCCCAAAAGGGTGGGGACTATTGAGTTCAAGTCCTCTTATACCCAAGCCAGTATATGGGCACACACCGACGCTTATGGTCTTGATTATTACCAAAATCAATCGAATATTGCAGTTCAATGGCAGGCATCTTCTGTATGGAAGGTGGAGTTGGATTATCGAGTGGTAACAGCCAAAGATAATGGACTTGATAGTTTTGTGATGGGCTTTCATGACTTATTTAATATCGGCCAAAATGGTCGGGATGAAGTTCCTCAAGATCAGTTCACTATGGATTTTAATAACTCGGGGGTTCATATTTCTGATTTTGAAGGCGATCAACTGACTAATGCTGTCACGTTATACAATGAATTATTGTTGTATTCCGACGGCCCCTCTTTTATTTCTGCTGGTGGCTCTCTGTTTTACAATAATGTTCGAGAAGGGCAGTTTGAGCGAAATAGTTTTGAGCAAGGTGTTCAGCTGAATTACAGCTATTTATCAGTGCGTCACAACGTGTTTGTTACTCTTGGTTTAGTTCACCGCAAAGGTGATGACTATTCTGTGCTCTTAGAAAACTACAGTTCGAGTTGGGCTGTAGGCTATGAATTACGATTCGATGCTCATCATAGCTTGGTCATTGAATCGTTAAATTATCAAGGGTGGGCAACGGATGAACCAGATTTCTCAGAGCCGTCTAATGAAGTGGTGCTCGGTTATAGGTACCGATTCAATAGGTTTAGTTTAGAAGCCTTGATGACAGAGAATATTCGCAATATGGATAACAGCACCGATATCGGCTTTACTCTGGGATTACGTTTCTCAATATAAACGACACATTAATATATTCTTATTTCATGAAATTCACCGAAGCTATAAAATTTCAGTAAATTTACGGTATATCAATAACCTGTTTTTTTGAACAATAGCGCTACTCCAAAAGGCCGGACTAACAAGGCCGAATCAATATATAGGTAGTGGTTATTATGAAAAAGACATTAGTAGCACTTGCGATTGCAAGCATTTCAAGTTCAGCTTTCGCGGTAAATACAAGCAGCCAAAACAGCCAAAATGAAGACATGTTCGCATTTGATTCAATGCATAAAGATCAATTCTCAGTATCTGGTGCTATGGGTGTTGGCGGTTACTACGACACTGGTTCTAAAGCATTCTACGATGACTGGGCTACAGGCCTAACACTTGCAGTAAACTACCGTAACAACCGTATTGTTGGTTACTTCGAAACAGACTTGATGGTGAACTACACAACAGACAATAACGTTTCAGCGAATGATTCAGTTAACTACAAGTGGACAAATGGCATCGATACTGGCCCTGCTGCTGATGTAGACAAAGCTTGGCTTGGTTTTGACACTGGTTTCGGTATCGCTTCATTCGGTTGGGAAAATGATACAGCACTAGATAAAGTTGACGGTGCTGGTGATAACACTTACGAGTTTGGCGCTTCTGCTGGTGATGCTTCTGACGGCTTCAATGTTGTTAAGTTCGAGGGTGCAACAAGCGGTATCGCTTACGGTATCTCTTACTTCGAAACGAAAGATTCTCGTAACAATGATAAGTTCGACAAAGGTGTGAACGGCTACATCGGTCTAGAGCAAGAAGTATTCAACCTATACGCAGGTTACGAAAACCGTGATTACGAAGCTAATTACGAAGTTTACACGGTAACTGGTAACGTAAAAATTGGTGACCTAACACTAGGTATGAACTCTTGGATTGATGACGCAGATTCTGAGAAAGACACGGGTTACTACGTTTCAGGTGGTTACGCGGTTTCTGAAGACCTAACAATTGCAGCTGGTTACGCCTCTAACAGCAATGAACTTGATGGCCAAGCGGACGTAGATGCTTCTTACATCAACATCGCGGCAATGTACCGTATTGCAGACAACGCTGACATGGGTATTGATATCAAACAAGATATTGATGGTGCACGCATGGGTTCAACTAGCGCACAGTACGACGAAGAAACACACGTATTCGCAGCAGCTTACTACTACTTCTAAGCTCTTAATAGCTTAATAGCTTTGAGAGCTTAAGAACTTTAAATCTGATTGCTATGGTGTGTCGCATGCCCGGTCGTTACACCATGTTCTCTTCGTTTTGCCGTTTAAGTATCCAACCGATATGTGGTTTGACACTCAGTGTTATGAGTGGAATGATAATCTGGAGAATGTAATGGTTAAGAGCATTACTGCCAAGGGTGTTATTTACGGAAATGACACTCTGTTTACATGTAAACCGAATCGAAATGGATTATTTGAATTGGCGCGTAAACATGGAAGAGTTGCAGGTACTCGCCCGCAAGATCTCAAGAACAAGGTTTATGCTGAATCTCTTGATGAAGCTTGGAATTTACTCAAAACAGAAAAGTTTTATATTGTTTTGACAGGGCAGATATGTGGTATTCATAGGAAATCACTAAGAAGCCTTGATTCTGTCGACATTATTTTTGATGTTCAATCTCGTTTAAATTGTGTCACTGTGTAGGGTCAATGCTGTAAATAAAAAGGACGATTAAATATCGTCCTTTTTTTCGTTTGAGTTTTTTGGTTCAACCTTGGTTACAGATGCTCAGCACCCGCTATCGGCCGTATTGCCCAACGATAAAGTGTTCAAACTCATCACACATCTGATGGTTTGACTTATCATTACTCGCCAACTCGGTTGTCCCATCAACGATTGATATCTTCGCATTCAAATCAGCGACGGGTGCTCGTTCTCTTGTCGACAGCTGTTTGATTTTTTGATCTTCAATAGCCCAAGCTTCTTCTGGCGATAAGTTGCATTCGTCAGCGAGGTACTTGGCATTAAAACCTTCCCCAGTCAGGCTTTCGATTGTCCCATTATGATTCACACTATTGCCTTGGTGCCAATAGTGCTTAGCTAACAAAGGGCCGATCTCTGGGTTATCCGTTAAGTAGCCAAACTTATCGGTGAAATAAGCACGTGTTTGATACACCGCCATATGAGCTAATAAGTAGCCCTGGTAAGCGCATGAGGCTTCATCCGACAATAGATGTGGAATCGCCATCAATGGGCGAGGGCTACAAGCCAATCCAAGAATCGTTTTCTCACTGCTACGAGCAAGAGCAGTGATCTTTTCAGGTGTCAGATCTTCATCCGCCAATTCGTAAAGTGCTCGTTCGAAATAGGGAACAACAAGAATGCTTCGTTCTTGGTAGGCTCTGAACGGTTGTTTGTTATCTATGATGGCTTTGATTAGCTCATCAGGTACTGCTTGGCCTTCTGAATCCAGGGCATATTGTTTTAGCCAATCGGCGTCATTCAATAAGCTGTCACAGAACATGGATTGAGTTTCGGCATAAGCCATCGATGTTGGTGCAAATTCTTGAGAGAAACAAGGCGCATTCATTTTAACATTAGCGAAATGTGCAGCGTGGCCGCCCTCGTGAAACAGCGTATTGATACCATCATAACCGCTGCCGATTTGGTCGGGCTTGGCGTTGCTCGTGAAGTTGACCTGTGCAGCTACCCAAGTATCTTGATCGTAGAAAGAAGGAACTGGCCCATGACAGAAACCGTTTGGATACTTTCCTTTACGATCAAGCAAATCTAATTTCAATGTTGCTTGTGAGTATTCGATATTAAGACGACCAAAAGACTCAACCCAACGCCTTAGTGACTTTGAAAATGGAACATAAGGGTCTAAGTCATTCATGACGTCACCTGAAAAAGAGTAGGTGAAATTATGGGCTTCTAGAGCGCTCTGACCTTTTTTCTGAGTTAAGCTCTCTAGGCTTTGTTGATGGTTATCTCGCGTGCGAACTTCAAAGTCATCCAGAATTGTAAACAGTTGCTCAGTTGTCATCTGCTCGGTTTTAACGACGGAATAGTCAAAAAAGGTTTTGAAACCCAGCGATTGAGCAAACTGGTTGCGTTTTTTGATGAGTTCAATGAAGCCGTTAGCCAGCAGCCACTGCTCTAAACCTAGTAGTGTTTGGTGAGCTGAAAGCCTAACTTTTTCATTACTATTGGTTCTTATTGTTGAACCTAGAACCGGTAACGACCCTTCAGTGTCGTCGCCCGCTTCATTCACGTAAGTCATTACATGATTCTGTTTTTTCTCAAACAGTTCAGCCTCAAACTTTATGAGTTCGGCTTTAAGCTTCTGTGACTGCTCAGACTCAATAGCGTGAGATCTAAAGGTCGCTAACCAACCATTCAAGCCTGTTAGCGTGCTCTCTTTTTCTTGAGGGTCTTGAATTTCTTCGATAGTAGCTAGCTGCGTTTCGATAGTAGCTAGCTGCGTTTCGATAGCAGCAATTTGCTCGGCAGAGCTAAGAAATTCAGTCCATTGGGTCTGCGCGAGTGTCGAGCCATCATGGTCGTCACTGATCCCCATATAAGTATCCCAAAAGAAGTCTTCTTTCGCTTTATGAGTCGCAAGATACTTTTGGTTCAATTGGTTGAGATAGTTCGTTGCAGTCATGGACGTTCCTTGTAAATTATTCATTAATTTCAACATTATGACACATTCATGGGGTGTATTGTGTGACGACAGATATAACAGAGTGCAACTCTTCTTAGTATCAAGTTTGTTAATCTTATCGTTGAGCAATATTTTTAGTTTTATAGATGTAAATCGAGCAGTTGTTTGTTGATTGGTCACGTATAATGCACGCTCCATACCGCGTGAAATAAGCACAAATAATGAGAACTCTTCCTAGCTTCATCCTATCTTTTTTATTGGCTCTGAGTACCTTTTCATTTTCTGCGCAAGCGAGTGAAAGCTGGTGGTTACGGACGGTATTCAATAGCAACCCAACTCAACCGAGTTCTCAAAACTATATTAACGATATCGATCTTATGGATTGTGGCGAAGTTGAAGGCACTCTGTTGTGCAGTGACTTAACCCAATATTACGATTTGGATGTTTATGTTGAACTGGAGTTGGGTGACTCAAGCGTCGAAGTGGTTCGCCTTAATCTGCCATATTCGAACCTAAGTTACACAAAGCTTCAGGCATATCTTCGTCAAGATGGCTTTGCTCTCAGTTCAATTCGCATTGGAGAGGATGATTTTGATGTCGTCGCTCAACTCGAACAAGCGAAACGTGAGGGAGTTGGTTACGACAAGGTAGATAAACAACTCGTAGAATTCATCAACTCACCACATCATTCCTCTGAGCAAATGAGTGTATGGAATGTGCCTAGCTCTTCCTCATCCTCTTCTCGTTCTTCAGCCCCTTGGATTCAGTTACATAGTGATGGTGACAACTTAACGGTTGAACTAAATCGCTTTTAATTGCTCAAATTTATAGATGGTTTCGTCATTCATCAGAGTAAACAAGCCTTTCAGGAGAACGGCTCACGGGCAGACAGCAAGTTATAATTCATTTAAGTGTTCGTTTTTCTGTGGCTCTCACATTTTTAGTAAGCGTTTACCTTTGCCATTTGTTATACGTTGAGCCTTCGGTAAAACGAGCTTAGGATACGTTCAGTATTGATAAAGGAGACAACCCATGGTTGCAAAAGTAACGGTAGCGCCACAAGGCCCAGAACTTTCTGAGCTGGTGCAAGGATACTGGCGTACAGCTGAGTGGGGTATGACCCCGCAACAACGTCTGACTTTCCTAAAGCAGCACATTGATCTTGGCATCACAACGGTTGATCACGCGGACATTTACGGTAACTACCAATGTGAAAAGTTGTTTGGTGAAGCATTAGCGCTTGAGCCGAGCCTTCGAGATGATATTCAAATCGTCACCAAGTGCGACATCAACTTGTGTGGTGACCACACTCCAGATCGCAAGATCAATCACTATGACACCAGCGCGCACCATATTTACCAATCAGTAAATAACTCTCTAGAGCGTTTGGGTGTAACCGAACTTGATGTATTACTGATTCATCGCCCTGACGTATTGATGGACGCGGATGAAGTAGCAGAAGCGTTCGCTGAACTACATAAGGTAGGTAAAGTTAAGCACTTCGGTGTCTCTAACTTTTCACCGCGTCAGTTCGACTTACTGCAATCACGGCTAGGTAAGCCACTGGTGACGAACCAAGTTGAAATCAACCCATTGAACTTCGAAGTGGCTCATGATGGCACGCTAGATCAACTGCAGATGAACCGTATTCGTCCAATGGCGTGGTCTTGTCTCGGTGGTGGTAGCATCTTTAGTGGCGATTCAGCACAAGCGATTCGTGTTCGTGATGAACTAGAAGCCATTCGCCAAGAAGTGGGTGCAGATAGTATTGACCAAGTAATTTACGCTTGGGTTCGTCGATTACCGTCTAATCCGATTACTATTATTGGTTCAGGTAAGATTGAGCGAGTGAAAACGGCCGTTGATTCACTGAAAATCGAACTGACGCGCGAGCAATGGTATCGCGTTTGGGTTGCCTCAAAAGGTCACGGTGTGCCATAAGAAGTAATTCGAAAATGACGATAAGCCAGCCAACAAAGCTGGCTTTTTTGTGTTCGCCTAACCTATTTCTTCAAAACTGTGATTAAGGTGGAATAATTTTCAAAAACACTCATAATGCACTCTGTTTTTCACCAGTTGGATATTTCCATTGAGCACTTCAAAATTCTCTTCAATCGCCCTTAAGCCAGAGCTTCTAAATACGTTAGATTCTCTTGGTTATACTGAAATGACGCCTATTCAAGCGTTAAGTCTTCCTACTATTCTGGATGGCAAGGATGTTATCGGTCAGGGTAAAACGGGTTCAGGTAAAACAGCTGCTTTTGGTTTAGGCGTGCTGCAAAACCTACGCGTTAAGCGTTTCCGTGTTCAGTCTTTAGTGTTATGTCCGACTCGTGAGCTTGCAGACCAAGTAGCAAAAGAGATCCGTACTCTTGCTCGTGGTATTCACAATATTAAAGTGCTGACACTATGTGGCGGTATGCCAATGGGCCCACAAATTGGTTCATTAGAGCATGGCGCACACATTCTTGTGGGCACTCCTGGTCGTATCCTGGACCACCTAGAGAGAGACCGTATTGACCTGTCTGAGTTGAACACACTTGTGTTAGATGAAGCCGACCGCATGCTGGAAATGGGTTTCCAAGATGCACTAGATGCTGTTATTGAAGCAGCACCAAAAGATCGTCAAACGTTATTGTTCAGTGCAACTTTCCCTAAACAGATTAAATCTGTTGCAGACCGCATCATGAATAACCCTGAAATGGTGAAGGTTGAATCAACACACGATCACTCAAGCATCCAGCAACACTTTTATAAGGTTGAAGGTACTGAAGCTCGTGATGACGCACTAGAGCTAATGCTTCTTCATCATCAACCAGAGTCAGCGGTTGTGTTCTGTAATACTAAGAAAGAAGTACAGAACGTAAACGACGAGCTAAGCCACCGTGGCTTCAGTGTTATTGAGCTTCATGGCGACATGGAACAGCGTGAACGTGACCAAGCTTTGGTTCAGTTCTCAAATAAAACCATCTCTATCTTGGTTGCAACAGATGTTGCTGCTCGTGGTCTTGATGTTGATAACCTAGATGCTGTGTTCAACTTTGAGTTGTCTCGCGATCCTGAAGTTCACGTACACCGCATCGGTCGTACTGGTCGTGCAGGAAGTAAAGGTGTTGCAATTAGCTTCTTTAGTGAAAAAGAGATGCACCGTGTTGCTCAAATTGATGAGTACATGGATATGCCAATCGAACCGTCTCAGTTGCCAGCTAAACCAATTGCTAAGCCGTACTACTCAAACATGGTAACTATCCAGATTGATGGTGGTAAGAAAGCGAAACTTCGCGCAGGTGATATCCTTGGTGCGTTGACAGGCCAAGGCGGTATTGATGGTAAATCAGTAGGTAAGATCAACTTGTTCGCGATGCGCGCTTACGTTGCTGTAGAAAGATCAATGGCTAAGAAAGCATTAGGCAAAATCGAATCAGGTAAGATGAAGGGTCGTCAATTCCGCGCCCGAATTCTGAAATAATTCGAGATTGAATCCCTTTGCTGCGATATGTCTAATTAACGAGATTGCTACTTAATGACATTGCAGTAAAGGGTGTTCCACAAAATGCCACTCAAGTTTACTCTCTTAGGTTTATCGACCTAGTTCTCTATACCAAAGCATTATTCATCGGGTCTTATCGAATAAAGATCGTTGATATGTTTTCCCTCGCTAAGATACCAAGTCATCGCTTCCTTTCGATTGTGAACCAATATCGTTATTGTGGTTATTGAACCATCGTCAAAATAACAAAGCTCATATTCTAAATCGCTTGGATGATCAGGAATAGCGGCCATAGCTCCCCTCCCAAATATCAATCATTTGAAATACGCCAACCCAACTCATTTATAGGGCTCGTATTGCGTCAAATGAGTAATAAAAATCAAGTTACATCACTGCCATTAATTATTTTTAGTTTAATCATTTGCCGAAATAGTTAGATTAGCAAGTCTGAGTCTCAATTTATCCGAAAGTTTTTACGAGAACCCGATTTTGTAGCTAATGTTATAAGATCGTCTTGAGGTTCGTTGTTGAGTAAAATGTTGTGAGAGGGTGTAATGAGAAAGTGTCGCTGGTTAGTCTTATTAAGCTGTTTTCTATTCTTTGGCTGCGGGACTAAATTTGCCTATAACAATATAAGCTGGTTTGTCGTTAGCTATATTGAAGACTTTGTAACTCTTTCCAATAGTCAGGAATCAGAGCTCGAAGAGCGCCTCGATTCATTACAGCAATGGCATAAAGAAACTCAACTGCCGTTATATGTTTCGCAATTAAAAGTGATCCAAAACACAGATCGTTCTGATATGAATTCTGCTTTTATCACTGAACAAAGTGACCAAATTAGAGACCATATTCGCTCAATCGTTAGTAAGTTCTCTCCCGATATTTACGCTTTAAGCATGCAGTTTAACCCTAAACAAGATAAGGAATTCTTAAAGAATTTTAGGGAAAAGCAGCAAGAATATTACGAAGAAAGATTATCATTGAATGATGAAGATTCGAGAGAACGTTATCGAAGTCGAATTGAAGATCGGTTAGAGCGATGGCTAGGATCGGTATCGAAAGAGCAAAAGCAGATTATTTCAACTTGGTCTCAAGAATGGGTAAATACCAACGATAACTGGCGCCAATATCAAAATAATACCTACCAAGATTTATCGACACTGATAGAAAAGAAAAGTGACTTAGATATAGCTCAGCCGATTATTATGAACCTGCTTCTGAACAATGAAGCTTATTATCCTGAAGGACTTGAGCCTGAGCTTGATAAGAACATGCAGACATCAGCCAATTTTTTAGTCGATATCGTAGAAAGCAGCACTAATAAGCAGTGGGCTTATTTCATGAGTGAATTAGCAAGCCTTAAAGGAACATTTGAATCACTGCAGGAGTAGAGTCTTCTTTCGTTCTAAAGGCTAGTAGTTATCCATGCGACTAGCCTGTCAATCAAACTTGAAGGGGAGAGAGTTTAGATATTTAATTTCTGTTGCTCATCAGCAGCTTTGGAATAGAGCCTTTAGCGGTCTTAGATATTTTCTGCATCAGTTGAAAACTCGGCTGTTGAATGCCGTGGTCACTTTGAAGCTCATCAATCATCAATAACCACAACCGTGCTGTCATTTCTGAATCGGCTAACGCTCTGTGGAAAGTACCGTCGTTGTCGATATTCTTAAAGCGCACAAGGTCGCCTAGCTTATGAGTCGGCGCATCTTGGATTAGGCGGCGAGCAATCAACATTGAGCAAGCGAACTTGCCTGTGTAGTCTCGGCCAATAAAGTCTAATTCCGCATCGAGAAAGCGCTTATCAAACGACGCATTGTGAGCAACAAGTTGGCTGCCTTGGATAAAGTCTGCAAACTCATCCATCACTTCGCTACAATTGGCCGCTTTGCTTAACATGCGGTTACTGATCCCGGTATAGCTTTCAATGAACCCGCTAACACGAAACCCTGGGTTCATGAGTTGCTGAAAGGTGTCGACGACTTCGCCGTTAACTAATTTAACCGCACCGATTTCAATCGCTCGGTCACCCATGTTTGGTGATAAGCCTGTGGTTTCGAAATCGAGAACGATAACGGAGTCTGCGGAGTTTGGAGCCATCGTGTTTCCTAATTACTATTGGGTGGTATCGCTTTATGTGAGGCGTTTGGTGCTGCTATCAGTGAAGCTATTATGTGTTACTGCTGATAGTGAGCTCAGTGTAACCCGTCGAATCGTCATGCTCTCTGTTGAAGGTCAAAGTATCGTAGCGGTGAACAATCAATTCAGCGGTGGTTGCGATGATCGTTCCCTCCAACAGATGACCGCCAATCACGTCACCATTTTCATCAGCAACGGATATATGAATATGCTGGTGGTTCGAGGTTAGCGTTGCCATCACAGATACGATTTCGAATGGAGCTTTGATTAGCTTGGTGTTGTTTGCATTAGCCAGACGAATATTGAGTTGAGAAACACATCCGACACATGACGCGACAGAGCCCGCTGAGATATTGTGCGCTGTCACTAGCTTTTGGAGTTCAAGCTTTAGATCTTGGCCTCTAGTTAATCTCGTTGCGATAGGAGTGATCATCTTATTGCCTCAACTTTATATGTATTTCAAAGAACAAAACGAAGCCACATAGGGCTTCGTTTTATTTTCATTTTGGCTAACGCGACTTTCGCATTGTCTAAACCTGAAATTACTCAGGTTGCTGTAGGTCTCTTTTCTTTTTAGGCACGAAGTTCAATACAGATATTGGCACTTCTTTGCGTGGTTCAAAACCTTCAACAACACGACGTTCAATCAAGTGACCAAGACGTTTTTCGATAATGCACAGGTTCTTGAAGTTGTCTTTCGATAGGAAAGAGATCGCTTCACCAGATGCATCAGCACGGCCAGTACGACCAATACGGTGAACATAATCATCTGCTGGGAATGGGATGTCGTAGTTTACTACGCGGCTTAGATTATCGATATCGATACCACGAGCAGCAACACCTGTCGCAACTAGATACTTTAGACGACCTTTTTTGAAATCAGCCAGAATCTTTTCACGAATCGCTTGGCTACGTCCACTGTGGAAAGCTTCAGCTTCGATACCACGCTTTTCAAGTTGGGCAACTAGCTTAGCCGCGCCGTGCTTAGTCTCGATAAAGATAAGCGCTTGGTCCCATTCACCGTCATTGATCATGTGGCTTAAAAGTGCAGACTTACGGTCTTTATCTACGGTTACCAACCATTGTTCAATGTTCGCTTTAGAAGCGTCAGTTTTGGCAATTGAGATCTCTTCCGCTTCGCTGATAGCACTTTTCGCTAGCGCACGCACTGGCGTTGAAAGCGTTGCTGAGAACAGTAGATTTTGGATGTCTTGTGGTAAACGCGCAATGATCTTGTTGATGTCTTCAATGAAACCCATGTCTAACATGCGGTCGGCTTCATCAAGAACCAGTACTTCAACTTCATCAAAATGAACGGCACGTTGTCCGTACATATCGATCAAACGACCTGGAGTTGCCACAAGAATATCGACACCTTCGATCAAGCGGTCTTTCTGGTGTTGGTAAGATACGCCACCGTACATCGCTAGTGATGTTAGGTTTAGGAACTTCGCGTACTTAGTAATGTTCTGCTCAACCTGAATCGCAAGCTCGCGAGTTGGTGTCAGAATAACAGCACGAATACGTTTTTTACGTTGTGTTTCACCTTTACTTAGCATTTCTAAGATAGGGAGAACAAAGCTCGCAGTTTTACCTGTACCTGTTTGTGCAGCAGCAATTAGGTTCTTACCAGAAAGCACAATCGGAATTGCTTTTTCTTGAATAGAGGTTGGCTTTTCATAGCCTTGTTTTGCAACGGCTTTAACAATAGGTGAGCTTAATCCAAGCTTGGAAAATGGCATAAGTTTCTCGGTATGATTTGGCTAAATAGCGATGGAAAGGTTCAACAATCTTATACAAGGATAAGATTAATGGCGGCATTCTACCATGTTGCTTGTGTACTGCTAGGGCATGTTGATCTTTCGAGCTAATTTTTGCAGCGAGTTGCTGGGGATTTATACAAGGCAGAGGCTTTGATGTGTAGCTAGCCTACATGAGAAGCCGATAACGTAGTAGAAATGACCAGCAAACGCTGCCCGAAGGGTTCGGCTAAAAGCGTTTTACTCTTTGTTGAGGGAGATTTGCTTAGAGTGACTAGGCAACTTCTCCCTCGCCGCGATTAAAACGCTTTTATCTCGAACAAAATTTAACCACGAAAGGTCAACACGCCCTAGCAACATACACACTTTAGTTGGATAATACTGGCTCAATAAGACGACGATAAGACAGGGATGTATGGAAATTACGCCGAATGAACGCGATGCAGTATATAAAACGATTTTTTCTCGCCGAGATGTTCGTGGTCAGTTTCTTCCTGATGAGATCCCAGAAGACGTTTTGATGCGTGTGCTAACCGCAGCGCACCATGCTCCCAGTGTTGGATTTATGCAGCCTTGGGACTTTGTCGTTGTCCGTGATATCGAAACCAAACAACAAATCAAAGCCGGTTTTAATCAGGCTCATGCAGAATCCGCGGAAATGTTCACCGATGAAAAACAAGCGATGTATAAGCGCCTAAAGCTTGAAGGTATTGTTGAATCGCCTATCGGTATCTGTGTGACTTGCGATCGCAACCGAACCGGAAAGGTCGTGTTAGGTAGAACCATCAAACAAGAGATGGATCTGTACAGCACCGTGTGTGCGGTTCAAAACTTATGGCTGGCAGCTAGAGCCGAAAACCTAGGCTTAGGGTGGGTGAGTATCATGCACGACTCAACACTACGAGACGCATTAGATATACCAGAAAACATCGATATTGTGGCGTACCTGTGCATTGGTTACGTTGACCACTATCAAAGATAAGCCAGAACTTGAAACCATGGGTTGGTTACCAAGAAGAGACGTGAATTCAGCGATTCATGAAGGTAAGTGGAGCCCTAGTAAAACGGAGTGATTAAAGGCTTTTTTATCTAATTTATTGATATTTAAAGCCAAAACTTGTTATAGATATTTCAGTGTAAAGTTGAATTTATAAATTCATACTGATATTAATGACATTTGACATACAGCTTTAGTCTGGAATTCAATGAACGACGCTAACTTACGTAGACTTCAACAACTTATTGCAAAGTATGAAATAGGTGAAGAGTATCATCTAACGATCGATGATCTCGAACACTCGCTATCGACTTCTCGCAGAAACACTTCGATCATTCTTAAATGCTTATCGGAATATCGCTGGATTTGTTGGATTCCGTCTAAAGGGAGAGGGAAGCTTAGCCAATTTAGAATTTTGGTCAGCTTTCCCGAAGCATTAGAACAAGTGTTAGCGCTTCAGTTAGAACAGGGGGGCTTTAATGTTATTCCCCGTCTTCTAGAAAGCTATGGTGATGCGGCAATAAAGGCACTGACGCTAGCGACTGAAAAACATAGTCTGTTCAATCAACAACATGACCATTTACTGATCACTCAATATCCGTGGGTCGATAACCTTGAGCCAGCCAAAACATACCGAACTGGTGAACATCACATCTTAAGAAGCCTCTACAATACGCTACTCGTCCAAGATCATGATGGAAATCCCCAAGCGAGCCTCGCGCACCATTGGAAGATGGAAGGGCGCTTTCTGCATTTTTGGTTGAGACCGAATGTGTTATTCCATGACGGTGAAACTTTAACGGCCAAAGATGTTGCTCAATGTTTGTTGCAGCTAAAAAATATTGAAGGTCCGGTACAGTCTTTATTTGATCAGGTCAGTGATGTTCAAGTGGTGGGTGATAAACAACTGACTATTGAGCTGACATACGCAAACCCAATGTTTCTCCATGCTTTGACTAGTCCACACGCGTCTATTTATCGTCGTAAGCGTACCTATTTTTCGAGTGGCCGCAGTGCCTATATCGGAACAGGACCTTTCTCATTGGATGATTGGAGCGAAGAGCGCTTGGTTCTTAAACGTCACCGAGGTTACTTTGCTCAAAATGCCTTGTTAGAACAAATAACGCTTACCGACATAGAAGGTTTAAATGACCACACTCTGAGTTTTAATCAATCTGGCGTCGCTGAAGAAACCACCATCAATGCACTTTCGTATCTTGCGGTTAATCGTAGAGAAAAATCAGGTATAACCCCTGAAGAACTCGACAGGCTGGTATCGTTTATTAAGTCCAGTAGTAAAGAGTTCGATGCTGATATGGTGGCCGATGACTTGTCTTTCTCGCTTAGCGAACTAGCGTCCAGTAATCCAATTCCTAATTTGACGGGCACTGTTGTCCTAACACGACCTAGAATGACGATTCCTTTACTTCAAGAGATGGCTGATTGGCTACAACAAACTATTGTAAAGACAGGTGTTGCTATTGAAGTTGTTGAGCTTCCCAACATCAGTGACCCTAGCTCCATGAGTGAGTCGGCAGACTTGTTATTCATTGAAGAAGTTATCGAACAGCCAGCCGATTATGGCCTTTACGATTGGCTACTTGCTTCATCTGGGCTTAGATTCATTTTCAACAGTTCTGAGATGAAGGCGCATTGCGAGAGAGTTAGAGCCGCTGTGAGTGGCGAGAACCTAATGAGCGACTTGAAAGAGATTGAAGATTCGTTTTATCAACAGAAGTTACTTTGTCCGTTATTTCACGGTAAAGAGAAGGTTTTTAATAGTGTTGAGGTTCATGGCGTAGAGGTTAACCAAACCGGTTATAGTGATTTTTATAAGCTTTGGATAACTTCGAGCGAGAAGTAGTTAGTCCATTTTTACTCCATTTACCCATTTTTTAGTTTCTGTTCAAAATGAAAACATGCACGAATCGGCTAGCACTCTTTCATGTTTCTTTTGAATACCAATCGTTATTATGGCTGGTCATGACTATCACAGTCATTCTCGGTCATCCCCCCAATGGCAACCCTACTTATTAATGTATTTTATTAGGATCTCATCGAATGAAACTTAAGCTTATTTCTATCGCACTTATAGCTGGTGGTCTTGCTGCTTGTGGCGGGGGGGGAGGCGGTGGTAGCAGCAGTACAAGTGCTCCCGCTCCTCAAACAAAAACCTTACAAGGTGTTGCCATTGACGGGTATATTTCCGGTGCAACCGCGTTTCTAGACATCAATTATAATGGTGTATTGGATGAGGGAGAGCCAAGTAGTATCACGGACGATGAAGGCAGTTATCAATTGTCTTTAACTGGTTCTAACTCTGACTGTATGGACTATGCCCCAATTGTAGTGAATGTTCCGGTTGGTGCTATTGATGCGGATAGCCCTAACTCGCCGATTACTGAACCTTATCAATTGGTCTTCCCACCAGTAATGACAGTGAGTTCTGACCAAGAAATTAAATCTACTACGCCACTTACTACCGTTTTATGGAATCAGATCCAAGCCGACCTATATAAAGGTGGTTTAAACAGTTGTTCCGCTTTGAAGCAAGCTGTAAACACTCAAAATAGCATTATCCAAAATGTTAAGGAACATGATTTCCGAATTGCGAATCGATATAACATTGCAGTGAAAGACTTGTATGGCGACTTCGTCAAAGCCCAAAACACTGAGCTTTATGAATTAGCGCAGAAAATGATGCCAGCCATTAAAAAGTCGTATCAAGAGACTAAAGATATTCAAAAAGAAAACCCCAAAGCTCAGCAAGCCTATGTTGATTATTATTGGGAGCATTGGGACTATTCTAAAAAGAACGAAATTAATAAGTGGTATAAAGTTAAAACAGTGATGACCGCTGACAAGCTGATTGTTATTGAACATGAAGTGTCAGCTGATCTACAAACAGAACTAGAATTAAATAAGCACATTGAGCGTAATAGCCAGAAGAAAAATGGTTTGGAATATGACAAGGAAGCTTGGTTTTCATTGAGCAGTGATGGAACGCAGCACTCGTGTTCAGTTCAGGAAACAATTAAACAACAGGTGCAACCCAATTCACTAACCACCTTTGGTGTAAAGAATAGTGGTTGGTCTCAACAGCCTGATTGGGAAAGCTGTTCCACTCAAAGTGTGGGTAATGGATTTAGCCAAACTTTAACGTCAGATGTTGTTGGTGATTATAAAGACCAGTTTACTCAAACTCAGGTGAAGTACCATTATGGTTCAAATGCTCCTTACCCTGAGTGGGTCAATTTAGGTGATACTTTATCTAATATCTCACGAAGCGACTTTGATGTATTAAACTATCTATCAGTTGATTTCAATGAGAACACTGCACACGGTTCAGATAGTTGGACTCGTCATAAATATGCGCACATTGAAAATACACCTTTTGATTATACTCAGACGATAACGTCTAAAGATTCTCAAGGTAACTGGACTAGAGGTTATTATTACCAGAATGGGACAAGTCTGTTTGAGTGTTCAAATGATGGTGTGAACTGGTCAAAAAACACTTGTAAGTAAAGCCCGTCGATACCGAGTAAATCTAGATAATCCGTATGCAATAAAAAATCCAGTGTCTACAAGACACTGGATTTTTAGTTTTGGTTAATCGCAATTTAGCTTTGCTTTATCGAAAGTGCCTAAGCGATCTCAATTTTCTCAGCTTGGTTTTGTTCAGCCATTGATATCGCTAGCGCTTCCGCAGCCTTAATACCATCGATACCAGCAGATAGGATACCACCAGCGTAGCCTGCGCCTTCACCAGCCGGGAAGAAGCCCTTAAGGTTGATGCTTTGGAAGTCTTTGCCACGTTTGATGCAGACAGGAGAAGACGTACGCGTCTCAACACCCGTTAGCAGGCCGTCTGGCGTAGAGAAGCCTTTGATCTTCTTCTCGAACGCTGGGATTGCTTCACGAATTGCTTCGATAGCAAAATCAGGCAGTGCTTTTGAAATATCAGTTAGGTGGATACCTGGTGTGAATGATGGTTTTACTTCACCGATCTCACTTGGATCGCGACCTTTCAGGAAGTCACCGATTTTCTGTGCAGGGGCGTCGTAGTTCTCGCCACCTAGAACATAAGCGGCACTTTCTAATTCACGTTGTAAACGGATACCTGCTAGTGCATCACCTGGGTAATCTCGCTCTGGGTCGATACCCACAACGATGGCACTGTTTGCGTTGCGCTCTGCACGTGAGTATTGGCTCATGCCGTTGGTTACTACGCGGCCTTCTTCAGAAGTCGCGGCAACCACAGTACCACCCGGGCACATACAGAAGCTGTATACAGTGCGGCCATTCTTACAGTGGTGTACTAATTTGTAGTCCGCTGCACCTAAGATAGGATTACCTGCGTTTTTACCGAAGCGAGCTTCATCGATCATCGCTTGCTTATGTTCGATACGGAAACCAACAGAAAAAGGCTTAGCTTCCATGTAAACGCCACGTTCGTGCAGCATTTCAAACGTATCACGAGCACTATGGCCAACAGCCAGTACAACGTGGCGAGATTTGATCTCTTCACCGTTAGAAAGCGTCAAGCCAGTGATTTGACCGTCTTCCATGTGAACGTCATCAACGCGAGTGCTGAAGCGGATTTCGCCACCTAGCTCAATGATAGAAGCACGCATCTTCTCGATCATGGTAACCAGTTTAAAGGTACCGATGTGTGGCTTACTTACGTATAGAATTTCTTCTGGTGCGCCAGCAGCTACGAATTCTTCGATTACCTTACGGCCGTAGTGCTTTGGATCTTTAACTTGGCTGTAAAGCTTACCGTCAGAGAATGTACCTGCGCCGCCTTCACCAAACTGTACGTTTGATTCAGTGTTCAGAGTACGCTTACGCCAGAAACCAAAGGTGTCTTTCGTACGTTCACGAACTTCTTTGCCACGCTCAACGATGATTGGATTGAAACCCATTTGAGCAAGCACTAGGCCAGCGAATAAACCACAAGGGCCAAAACCGATAACGACAGGGCGCTCAGTTTGGTTCTCAACCGCTTTAGCCACGAATTTGTACTCCATGTCGGGAGTCACTTTTACGTGCGGGTCGCTAATGAATTGCTCTAACAACTCAGCTTCGTTTTCAACGAGAACATCAAGCGTGTAGATAAGTAAGATTTTTGATTTCTTACGAGCATCGTAGCCACGTTTAAAGATATTAAAAGAAAGTACCTGATCAGAATTAATGCCAAGCTTCGCTTCAATAGCAGCTTGAATGGCTGATTCTTCGTGGTCTAGAGGGAGTTTAATTTCGGTTAAACGTATCATTTCGATGTCTCGTCTTTATAGGTGTCTTAGCTAGACCGCTTCTAAACGCAGAGTTTGATGAAAACGCTGATGTTGAAAGAAGCGATAAGCTCACAATGGCGCGCATTTTACGAGAAATTGATTTATCTGTCATACTAATTTGGAAACATGGAGCAAATAGACACGATATTAGAGCCGTATGATGTTGAATTTTGCCTTGGGATGAGTATTATCCTCCATTCTTCAATTTTGACTAACTTATAGAGCAGAGCATCATGGCATTTGTCGTAGGCGATAACTGTATTCAATGTAAATACACAGACTGTGTGGCGGTATGCCCCGCAGATGCGTTCCATGAAGGCCCGAATTTCATGGTAATCAACCCAATCGAATGCATTGATTGTGGTTTATGTGTACCTGAATGCGATGCTCAAGCGATCTTCCAAGAAGATGATCTGCCAGAAGATCAAAAGATCTTTATTGAAGTGAATGCCGAGCTTGCCGAAATCTGGCCGGTACAAACTGAAGTCAAAGCACCGATGGATGAAGCTGAAAAGTGGAATGGTGTCGCTGATAAGTTGGCAATGCTAGAAAAGTAATTGTTGAAAAGAACTCAAATAAAAAGGCGTACTGATTTAATCAATACGCCTTTTTTAATATCTGAGCAGTGTCGACTGGCTCGTTAGCTTATGAAATTTAGCTATGCTGACGACGCATGTTGTCGAGAATAATACCTGTCGCCATTGCTACGTTCAGAGACTCTGCGCCACCGAATGCTGGAATCGTAATCTTGTCTGTCACGAATTTAGCGGCGTGTTCACGAATACCGTGAGACTCACTGCCCATCAGTAAAATACCGTTGGCAGTAAATTCCGTCTTATGAACACTTTCACCTTCTAAGAACGCTCCGTAAACAGGCAGGTTCGCTTGCTCTAAGTATTCAGGTAAGTCTGTTTGGCTTACGTGTACTCGGCCAAAGCTGCCCATGGTCGCGCTGATCGTTTTCGGGTTGTATGGGTCTGCACAATCGCTGCTCGCAACGATATGCTTAATGCCATACCAGTCTGCTACGCGAATAATCGTACCTAGGTTGCCCGGATCAGATACACCATCCAGTGCAATCATTAACCCAGTAGCTTTTGGTAATTCAAACGTTGGGATCTCAACAACAGCAATCGCCGCATTGTTACTCACCAAAGTACTCGCTTTGGTTAGGTCATCAAGCGAGGCTTCAACACAATCAAACTCAAACAGTGACGCGTGATTTTCAGATAAGAAATCAGCCGTAGCAAAGACGTTCTTTACGACTAAGTCACTATTGAACAGCTCAAGTACGTTTTTTTCACCTTGAACTAGAAACAGGCCGTGGGCTTTACGTTGTTTCTTTTGGCCCAAAGCACGAAGGAGTTTTAATTGGTTTTTTGAAATCATGTTTTTATCCTAGATATAAGCCCGCGCATTATAGAGCAAAGGTTGGATAACCAAAAGCGTGATAACTCAATGCGATCCACTAAAAAGCAAAAGCAACCCACTTAAAAAAGAAAAGCGCACTAAATAGCGCGCTCTTATCTGATTTAATCATCTAACATTAAGCTGAACTCAAGATTAGCTGACCTGTATGATTAATATGGGGCAGGGTAGCGCTTAAACACTGTGTTGATATCGGTAAGGATCTCTTCTGACAACGGTTTGCTGAACGCTGCTACGTTCTCTTTCAGTTGTTCCATAGTGGTTGCGCCAATAATAGTGGAGGTGACACCATCAACTTGATTACACCACGCTAATGCTAGTTGGCTCGGTGTAAACCCGTGAGCGTTCGCAACTTCGAAATATCCTTTTACGGCCTCATTGGCAGACTCAGTGTCGCGGAAAATACCTTTACGCTGCATGTACGTCCAACGGCTGCCTTCTGGTCTCGCACCATCAATGTATTTGCCACTCAGCATGCCCGCTGCTAACGGTGACCATGGTAGGTAGGCAACGTCTTCATGCACACAGTTTTCAATCAAATAAGGCCAGTCTTTCGCGTGCAGCAAGCTAAATTCATTCTGAATAGAGACCATTCGCGGTAAATCATGCTTCTCACTGAGCTTAAGGTAAGTGTTAATACCCCAAGTGGTGTCATCAGACAAACCAACATGACGGATTTTTCCGGCTTTAATGCAGCCCGCTAGTGCTTGGAGGATCTCTAGCATCTCCGCTTCATGCTGCTTTCGGTCGATATCACTGAATCGAATATGATTCGGGAAATGCTTGCCAAAGTGAGGCGTCGTTCGGTTTGGCCAATGCAGTTGGTAAAGGTCGATATAGTCCGTTTGTAAACGCGCTAGTGAAGCGTCAACCGCTGCAATTACAGCTTCCCCCGTGATTGGCCCGCCATCTCGAACCCAAGGCAATCCCGGACCTGCAATTTTGCTGGCGATGATGACTTCTTGGCGGCGCTGCGGATTGCGAGCTAACCAGTTACCTATGATTGCTTCCGTTTTACCGTAGGTGTCTGGAGACGGTGGTACTGCGTACATCTCTGCGGTATCGATAAAGTTAATACCTTGGCTTAGCGAGTATTCGATTTGTTGGTCAGCTTGTTGTTGCGTATTTTGCAGCCCCCAAGTCATGCTGCCAAGGCAGATTCGGGAAACGGGAATTTGACTACTTCCTAATTTTGAGTATTCCATTAAATTCGGGGTTCCTGTAGTGAGGCTCGTTAGTGCTCGCAGTGTGGATATTGAAAGAGGGCGAGTGAGGAATGAAAACGAATATAAATTATTAGCACAAAATGGCAACACAGGGTATGGCTTGGACAAGTTTAATGAATCATTTCTCATTGCAACAAATGAGTCTGCTTGATGATTGAGAAGCAACATACAAAAGACGCGATAGATAACAAGGTGTTAATAGATCAGGCGCCTGAATGAAGCTGCATTGGGATAGGAGAAAGATTCAGAGACAAAAGAGCTCTACATCAACGAGAAGTAGAGCTCTTTTTTAGGGGTTCTATAAACAAGTTCTGAGTATTGATTAAGTTACGAGGTCGCGTTGGTGTCAAAACCACCTTGAGATTGCGCCTGTCTTAGAGCTTCCTGCCTTTGAACTTCTTTCTCAGTTAATACTGGTTGAAGCGTTTCCTCAGAGGCTTGAGGAGAGAAAATGAAATATTTATTAATCGTCATAACTGTGTCTCCGTGTAACGTATGACAGATTCTGCATCAAGGATAAATTGTGATCATCATCTACTTTGTACTTTTTTTAGGCTGAGAGCGGAGGGCGTAGAATGCGTACAAAGCGATCGCTTATCATCCGTATGCAATGTTGAACTGACGAAACCCTCTGTTTTCAAGTATAGGAAGCGCATCTAATTTCGCACAACAATGATTTAGAGCAATTACATACATGGTCAGGGGCGTAAGATGAAAAGCCTCGCGACTGACTCTGCGTACGTATTTGTCTAAAAATACATCGCTTATCTATCTTAATAATTAGGTCAGTAAATCAATTACTTAATCCATGGTGAGATGAATTATGGAAAAGCTTGTAGAACGTTTCTTGAATTACGTTACTTTTGATACTAAATCCGATCCTTCTAATCAGCAATGCCCAAGTTCACCGGGTCAAATTACTTTTGCTGAAGCCTTAAAGTTAGAATTGGTTGCATTAGAGTTAGTTGATGTGTCTTTAGACGAAAATGGCTATTTGATGGCTAAACTGCCGTCGAATGTCGATTATCCAGTGCCTGCGATTGGCTTTGTGGCGCATATGGATACCGCTCCTGATGCTTCAGGAGCAAATGTGAAACCACAAGTGATTAAAGCTTACCAGGGTGGAACGATTGAATTAGGTGAAAGTGGCGAGAGTTTGAACCCAAGCCAATACCCAGACCTTGATTCTTTACATGGTCACGACCTTATTACGACTGACGGCACAACTCTGCTTGGTGCCGATAACAAAGCGGGCATCGCTGAGATCATCAGTGCGATTGCTTACCTGAAAGCGAATCCAGACATCAAACATGGCGACATCTGCATTTGTTTCACACCGGATGAAGAGATTGGCCGCGGTGCGAACCTGTTTGACGTTGAAAAATTTGGCGCCGAGTGGGCGTATACCATCGATGGTGGGCCAGTAGGGGAGTTGGAATTTGAGAACTTTAATGCCACGAGCGCTGATGTTATCTGTCATGGTGTGAACGTTCACCCAGGTACCGCCAAAGGTAAAATGGTGAACTCAATGAACATTGCAGCGCAATTCCAACTGATGATGCCTGCGCAAGAAACACCAGAGTGCACAGAAGGTTATGAAGGTTTTTACCACCTGAAGTCGGCTGAAATGGGGGTGGCTCGCTCTGAACTGGGATACATCATCCGTGATTTTGAACGTGAGGGTGTAGAAGCGCGTAAGGCATTCATGCAACAGAAAGTGGATGAGCTGAATGAGCGTCTTGAGAAAGGCCGTGTTGAGCTGGTGCTAACCGATAGCTACTTCAATATGAAAGAGATGGTTGAACCGCATCAACATATTATTGAATTAGCGAAGCAAGCGATGATTGAGTGCGATGTTGAGCCAATGATCAAGCCTATCCGAGGTGGTACAGACGGTGCTCGCTTATCTTTCATGGGGCTACCGTGTCCGAATATCTTTACTGGTGGCTACAACTTCCACGGTATTCACGAGTTCATTACCATTCAAGGTATGGAACAAGGGGTAGAAGTGATCGTGAAACTCTCTCAACGTACCGCTATTCACTATCAAAAATAGCCGCCTAAAACGCGATATCTCTTTGTATTTTTGAGAGTATTCATTAATACTCTCTTTAAGCATAAGGGAGTACGCGATGAAAAAGTTAGTTTTACTTTGCACCCACTTAGCCGTGGGTGCTTTTGGTTTTGGGCTTGGTGTCTACGCACTACCTATCTTGATTGAGCCTGATTCTCCTTCCTCAAGTTCTGTTGAAGCGATCAGTCAGCAGGCGATCTATACAGGTGAGTTCACCAAAGACCGACAAGACAGTGACTTTTTGCATTGGGGAGAGGGCATGGTCTCTGTCTCTGAAAGTGCGATAGCTTTTGAAGGTGAATTGGCGCCGGGGCCGGATTATAAGGTTTACCTATCACCTAAGTTTATTGAAACCGAACAGGCATTCAATGACAGCAAGAGTGAGTTACTGAGAGTCGGAGATGTAAAAACATTCGACCGATTTATGGTTAACCTCCCAGAAGGTACTGATCTTAATCGATTTAATACCGTTGTGATTTGGTGTGAAACTTTTGGCCAATTTATTACTTCTGCCAAGATAAAATGATAGCCTTACTAGGGCGTGTTGATCTTTCGAACAAAATTTAACCGCGAAAGGTCAACACGCCCTAATAGCTGATAAAAGCATGAAAAGGAGCGCTCTATTTTTGAGTGCTTTTTCATAATGCGTTTATTGGGTTGAGTCAGTCGCTGTAAAGCTCATCGTTATAGAGCTAATCGTTTTAATGCTCGTCGTTATAAAGCTTAATTGTTGTAATACAAAGGAATAAGTAATGGAAAAGATGTGGCAAGTAATAGATTTCTTACTCGCTAATAAGTTTATTTTTAGTGTGCTGATCATCTGCATTATATTAATAATCCGACGAATCACTTTGTCTCGAATCCGTGGTGATGTCGCTTTTCTTAGTGAAGACCAACGTAACTGGATGTCACGTACCAAAAATGGCACATTCGCGATTATTGTTGTGACGTTATTCGTGTTGTGGAAATCCGAAATCAGCGAATTTGCGCTGTCTGTTACCGCTATTGCGGTTGCGATAGTCGTGGCTTCAAAAGAGATCATCCTCTGTTTTACTGGCTCTATTCAGCGTGCGAGTTCTCGCTCATTTCGAATTGGTGATTGGATTGAAGTGGGCAAAATCAGCGGTGAGGTGATTGAGCACAACTTGATGGCGACTGTGATTCAAGAAATCGATTTGTATCATGGGCAATATCACTTCACTGGCAAGACTGCCACGCTGCCTAATAGCATGTTCTTCACTTATCCGGTAAAGAACCTCAACTTCATGAAGCGCTATGTTTATCATAACTTTTTTGTGACGGTGAAAGACTTTGTAAACCTATACCCTATGGTGCCGGGTCTTATCGTGAAAATTGAAGAGCATTGTGAAGAGTTTATCGATGTTGCCCGTCGTTACAATGGTGTGATTGAGAAGCACGCTGGGGTTGACCTTCCTGGCTCTGAACCGCACATTCATATCACGAGCAGCTCAACGGGTGAGCAAGAAGTCCACTTTATGATCTTCTGCCCGACAGAGAAAGCGATTCACCTTGAACAGGATATCCGTAAAGATTTCATGGAAGCTTACGCGTTGGCATTTCCCTCAAGTGACTAATACGATGCTGGAAGCTAACAAGTCCGAATAAAAAGAAAGCCGAGAGCGATAATATCGACTCTCGGCTTTTTTGTATTTGAGATCTAGACTTAGACCTGAGACCTAGCGTTAGAGATTAATCCAGGTCAGCGAGTGGCAACCAGTCTACTTCTACACCAGCTTGCTCAAACATATCTTGGCTTATCTTGATCTTATCTCCCCAACGAGAAAGGAAATCTTCACTTTGCTCTGGGCAATGTACCGCTGAAATTCCAGTTTGGATGATTTTTGCTGCACAGTTCGGACAAGGGAAGTGAGTGACCCAAACTTCACAACTGTCTAAATCACGTTTAGCAAACAAGATTGCATTTTCTTCAGCGTGAAGTGTCTTGAGGTATTTCATCTCGCGATCGTCAGTATCCGCACTATCAGACACGCCATGTGGGTAGCCATTAAAGCCAACTGAAACAATACGGTTGTGCTTAGTGATGACGGCGCCGACTTGAGTTGAAGGATCTTTACTCCAAGAACCGACCAATTCCGCCATTTGATAGAAACGTTTAGCCCATTTTGAAATCATGAGAATTCCTTAACAATTAAATGTGAATGCTTATCTGTCTGACAATACATGATGTTAGACAATATCCATAGAGAACAGAAGCTGAGAGGTTGATTTACTTAGAAATTGTAACGCGTTTGTAATTACTTTATAAGCACTTAGTTTCAATTAACATATTGATACACTTTGGTTCGTTATAATTGATATTCCTCGGACAATAGTAACAGGTGTGTTACGTAAATTTTATACTGTTCAAATACTAACAAGTGACGGTATAACCATGCGTAAAAAGTTGATCCTTACGGCTCTTGCAAGCTCTCTTATTCTTGCTGGATGTGGGCAAGATGCTCAAAATGCCAAGCAAGCGCCTCTACCTCTCGTAGCAGTACAGGATGTTAGCGTTGTTTCTCACCAGCAAAGTAAGTCGTACATCGGTCGTATTGAAGCCGTTGAAGACACGGCTATCACAGCGCAGGTTTCTGGCTATCTACAAAGCCGTCATTTCAATGAAGGTCAAATGGTCGAAAAGGGCCAATTACTGTACTCCATTGAACCCTCTTCATTTGAAGCTGAAGTAGCAAGCGCAAAAGCGTCTGTTGCTCAAGCGAACGCGAACCTTAAAAAAGCCGAGCTTGATTTTAACCGAGGTAAGAACCTTCTCCCTAAGGGGAGTATTTCTCAATCGGAATTTGATGCATTGACAGCAAACTTATTGGGTTCTCAGGCACAGCTTGAAGCAAGTCAAGCACAACTCAATGCAGCCAATGTTCAGCTTTCTCATACCAAAATTATTGCGCCTTTCTCTGGACGAATTAGTGACACCAAAGTGAGCACGGGTGATCTGGTTTCACCGTCTTCAGGTGTACTGACTACGTTGGTTAGCCTAGATCCAATCCATGCATCGTTCAGCATCAGTGAGCGTGAGCGTATTGAGCTGGGTATGGATCGCATCGAAGGCGACGGCAGCAGCGATTCTGCAGGTGTTGAAGTTCAGATCATGCTTGAGAATGGTGAAGCGTTCGAACATCTAGGTCAGCTTGATTTCTTGGGTAACCGTATCAACCTCAATACTGGTACGATCGCGATGCGCGCAATTGCTGATAACCCGAACCAGCAATTACTTCCAGGCCAACACGTTCGCGTTGATCTACGTGAAAAGCAATCTATTGATGTTGTGACTATTCCGCGTCGTGCGGTTCAAACCGACCTAGAAGGTGACTTTGTGATGGTATTGGTTGAAGGTGAAGCCGCACCAGTTGCTGAGCGCAGAAACATTGAGATGGGGCGACAAGTTGAAGGTGGTGTGATCGTTCATTCTGGTCTAGAGAAGAACGACGCAGTGATCACTCAAGGCCTACAGCGTGTACGTAATGGTATGTCTGTTCGTATTCAAGCTTCTGCTGAACAAGCTGAGTAAGGGGGCTATTTATGTTAAGTCGTTTCTTTATTCAAAGGCCTAAGTTTGCCCTTGTCATATCCATAATATTAACGCTGGCGGGTGCGATCTCTCTCGCTATCTTACCAGTGGCCGAATATCCAAAAATTAGCCCACCATCGGTCAGTGTGTCGGCATTCTACACGGGTGCCAGTGCTGAAGTGGTGGAACAGGCGATAGCCGACCCCATAGAGACATCGGTGAATGGCGTAGAAGATATGATCTACATGTCTTCTAAAAGTGCTAATGATGGTTCATACAACCTTAACGTGACCTTTGATGTCGGGACTGATGCTGATATGGCTCAGGTCAACGTTCAGAACCGCGTTGCTCAGATCGAATCGAAACTTCCACAAGAAGTAAGAATGGTGGGTGTAACGGTCAAGAAGCGTTCACCTGACCTATTGATGGTATTGAACTTCTACTCGCCGAACGGAGAGTACAACGACCAATTCCTTATCAACTACGTGAACTTGAACATTAAAGACCAATTGGCTCGTGTAAAGGGCATCAGTGAAGTTAACGTGTTGGGTGGTGGTGAATACGCGATGCGTGTTTGGTTAGATCCTGAAAAAATGGCTAACCTCAATATAACTACCTCTGACGTGAATCGCGCTTTGGCGGAGCAGAACGTTCAAGTCGCTGCAGGCCGTATTGGAGCAGCGCCTTATAACAACGCGCAAGAAGTGCAATTCAACTTGGTGACAAAAGGCCGATTAGAAACGGCTGATGAGTTTGAAAATGTAGTGCTTCGTGCAAATCAAGACGGTTCAACGGTTTATTTAAAAGACGTTGCACGTGTTGAGCTAGGTAAAAAGTTCTACGATGGTAACGGTAAATACCGTGGTCAAGACGCTTCAATCGTAACGCTGTCACTTCAGTCAGACGCTAATGCGCTGGAAAGTGGTAAAGCAGTCATGGCGATGCTAGACAACCTAAGCAAAAATTTCCCTGAAGGCGTTGCTTACGAGGCGAGTTACGACACCACACTATTCGTTGCTGAGTCGATTAAAGGTGTAGTTAAAACACTCATCGAAGCAATTTTGCTGGTTATCGCAGTAACGTACTTGTTCTTGGGCAGTGCCCGTGCAACCTTGATTCCTGTGGTTGCGATTCCGGTATCTTTGATTGGTACTTTTGCGGTCATGCAGATGACCGGCTTTACCATCAACACAGTAACCCTGTTTGGTTTGATTTTGGCGATTGGTATCGTAGTAGATGATGCGATCTTGGTTATCGAGAACGTAGATACTACGATGGCCAAAGATCCTACCATTTCACCGCGAAAAGCAACACTGATCGCGATGAAAGAAGTGACCGGTCCAATTGTGACATCTACATTGGTACTGCTTGCCGTGTTTATCCCTGTAGCGATGTTGCCAGGTATTACCGGCATCATGTATCGCCAGTTTGCTCTGACTATCTGTATCGCGGTTGTGATCTCTTCTATTAACGCTCTAACGCTGTCGCCAGCATTGTGTTCATTGGTTCTTAAGCAGGGCGGTGGTAACACAGCACGTTGGTACCAAGCGTTTAACCGTGGTCTTGAATCAGTAACCAGCAAGTACGGTCAAATTGCAGGCTTCCTTGTGAAAAAGGGTGTTCTGCTGTTTACCTTCTTCGTTGTGGCGCTAGCAGCGGTAACTTACTTCGCGAAAACCACGTCTACGGCTTTCGTACCTCAAGAAGATAAAGGCATCTTGCTGGTTAACGTGCAGCTTCCTGACGCGGCATCGCTGTCTCGTACAGAAGATGTGACAGAGCAGTTACTAGAGATGGTTGAGCAAGAGCCGGGCGTTGATGGTGTGACACTGGTTAACGGCTATGCATTCATGACGGGCGCTTCAGCTTCGAATGGTGCGTCGATGTTCATCAAGCTCCACGATTGGGAAATGCGTAACGCACTAGACGGTCAACATTCAGCGCAAGCTATCTCACAACGTATTAATGGCCGAGCAGCAACAGAACTGCCTCAAGCGATTGTATTTGCAATGGGACCTCCTGCGGTTCCGGGCATGGGTGCTGCGTCTGGTTTTGAGTTTGTTCTCGAAGATACATTAGGTCGTAGCCGCACTGATCTGGCGATGGTAATGAATGACGTGATTGCTGAGGCAAATAAACAGCCTGAGATTTCACATACCTTCAGTACCTTCCGCGCCAATGTACCTCACTACTATGTCGATATTGATCGTGAGAAAGCGCAACAGCTAGGTATTCCCCTATCGGAAATATTCCAAACGCTACAAGGCAATCTTGGGTCAATGTACGTGAATGACTTCACCATGTTTGGTAAGAATTTCCGTGTCACCATGCAAGCAGACAGTGAACACCGTAGCAGCATGGATGACCTACAACGATTCCACGTGCGTTCGTCTAATGGCGAGATGATCCCGTTAAGCACATTGGTGACTTACGATCAGATCTTTGAACCAGACGTAGCATGGCGTTACAACATGTACCGCAGTGCGGTGATTCAAGGCCAACCAGCACCGGGTTACTCAAGCGGTGATGCGATTGCTGCAATGGAACGTGTCGCAGCTGACGTGCTGCCTCAAGGCTACCAGTACGAATGGACAGGCATGGCTTATCAAGAAGTATTGGCAGGCAACCAAGCGATCTTTGCTTTTGCACTGGCTCTGATCTTCATCTATCTGTTCATGGTGGCGCAGTACGAGAGTTGGACAATCCCTATAGCGATTATCTTAGTGGTACCGGTTGCAACCTTAGGTTCTTTCTTGGCGCTGAACCTGACAGGCACACCGCTGAATCTCTATGCACAAATTGGTTTGGTCCTCTTGATAGCTTTGGCCGCGAAGAACGCAATCTTGATTGTGGAATTCGCAAAGGTTGAGCGTGAAGAGAAAGACGCACCGATTGAAGATGCGGCGGTGAAGGGCGGTACGCTGCGTTTTCGTGCTGTGAACATGACGTCTTGGTCATTCATTTTAGGTATATTCCCGCTTATCTTCGCTGCGGGTGCTGGTCACGTGAGTCAAAACTCATTGGGTATTTCTCTGATTGGTGGCCTGCTATGTGTGTTGTTAGCGGGTACGTTCCTAATCCCTGGCTTCTATGCATTCGTGCAACGTAAGCGTGAGAAGGCACACGGTGGCAATACCAAGTTGATTCCACTGGACGATGAATAGGGAAGTTAGTGTCTTGTAGGATGAGCCCTTTACAAGGTTTCTCCTTGGTAATTAATTTCTTGTAAAAACGAAGGCTTAGCATTGTGCTAAGCCTTTTTTATTCCACTTGTGAATAAAGAATCTGTTTATATAATGAAATGTTTATTATAAGGTAGAGTTAATACTCCAATTAAAGCTCTCCAATAAAATGGTGTTTTATTCTTAGGTTGTTGTTTTTGTTGGATATATAAGTGTTCGGCTAACACTTGTATGCTCGAAAGTATTTGCACAATAGTGTGAAGTGTTTCAAAATTACCAAGTTATATTGAAATATTTTGTGCATTGAGGTTCTTATGAAAGTCATTGATTTATTTAAACACCGAGGCGACAGCGTGTCTTCGCAACACTCAGAGTTTATGCAATGGATGTCTCCAGCTCTTAGAGATTACTGGGGAGACTTTCTGAATCGCACGCAAAATAGTCATTTCTTTGCGTGGGTTCGTGATCACCACAAACCTGCTGTCAATGAAGATGCGCCAGAGATGCCTGTTGAACCACAGATCGTACTTAAGCCAGAAGCACAACTTGTATTTGATGAGCTTGAACAGCAGATCGGTGAAGTGATCCATACTGGTGATTGGATCAATGTAAGCCAAGACAGAATCAACCAGTTTGGCCTCGTTACTGAAGATATGCAGTGGATTCATACAGAGCCTTCTAAGGCTGAAACAGATTCTCCGTTCAAAACAACCATTGCACATGGTTTTCTGACTTTGTCTCTGCTTCCTCGACTGACAGACAGTGTTGATCCTGACAAATCTCAATTCCCAACGGCGAAGATGGTTGTAAACATTGGTCTTAACCAAGTACGTTTCCCATACCCTGTAAAATCGGGCAGTAACGTTCGCGCTAAAAGTACGCTAACAAAAGTAACGCCAATTAAGAAAGGCCTAGAGATTGAACGCGAAATCCGTGTAGAAATCGAAGGCATCCGTCGTCCTGGTGCTGTGATTGTTTCGGTGATTCAACTTCACTTCTAGAGCTTTTTTATAAGTAGAATTGCTTTTAGCGAAGATTATAGATTCAAAAAAGAGAGAGCTTAAGGCTCTCTCTTTTTGTTTTTGTCTATCAAGGCGATATCATCAGCATCCTAACAACATCACAAAAGTCGTTATCTTACTTGATACGTGTGTAGTTATTTAATGCGTTTGTAGTTACTTAATGCGTTTGTAGCTACTTAATGCGTTTATAGTTACTTGATGCGCGTGTAACCGTACTCTTCGATAAGATCTTGCCCTTGTTTTGACTTCACGAACTTAATGAAATCTTTGCTCTCGTCAGAAACTGATTCAGTTTTGTGCAGCAATAAGAATGGGCGAGCCAATTCATAACTGTGGTTGGCGATGTTCTTAGATGTCGGCTCAACGCCTTCAAATGTGATTGCTTTGATCGAACGGTCGATAGAGCCAACAGAGATGAATCCAATCGCATGTGGGTTATGGTTAACAATCGTTTTTACCATGCTGTTGCTGTTTACAACCAAGTTATTTGGGTTGATGTCAGACACTAGACGGTCGTTAATGATTTTTGTCAAACCAAGTAAGCTCTCGAAGCTGTAACGTGAACCAGAAGAAGCTTCACGAGTTACAACTGCGATAGGTTGATCCGCACCACCTATGGCTTTCCAGTTTGTGATTTTTCCTTTGTAGATATCGAATAGCTGTTCACGTGTAACGTTGCTTACACCGTTTGAACGGTTAGTCACGACGGCTAGGCCGTCAAAGGCAATTGGAAATACCTTCAATTTTTCGCCCTGTTCGCGGTCAGTTAAGTAACGTGAGCTCATACCAATATCAGCGACACCTTTATTGACCATGGTAATACCCGCTGTAGAACCGATGCCTTGAACCGCAATATAGTTATCAGGGTGAGTCTTGTTGTACTCCTCAGCCAATACATCCATCACACGTGATACCGAAGTGGAGCCCGAAATATTGGTTTCTTGTGCAAAAGCAGCGTGAGAAGACAGGGCTAAGGATAAAAGAGAGGCAAGCGCGACTCGTAACATAAACAACTCCTAGTTAATAACATTTGCCGGCTATGATAGGTCGGTTATATGACAATTTTGTGAAATTCTATCCGCTCAATGTGTCGCTATTAGCTTGATGAGTGAAAGCGAGTTAGGTTTACAAAAGCAGGATTCGTTTCTGGGAGCAGGACGGGTATTTTGTTTGCGCTAGTTCGCTAAAATGTTGGTTGAGTCCTAAGCTAAACAAAGGAATTCACTACTTAGAAGTTTCTATGAAGTTACAAGAGGTGTTATGTCCGTCATTCATATCGAACTGAATCGTCTTTTAATTGGAGCTGAGAAGCTCTGTACATCTCGAAATCGCAGTTTACCTGTCGAGCTAGGCAAGTCCCTTTATGAAGAGTGTGAGGGTGGTGTGCTGTTTTCTCAGGCTCATTATCTGCTCGACTCATCTCATAGCGATTACACAAATGAGATCGCCTGCGTTAGTTTTGATGAGTCACTGTCATGTTGGTTGGTAATGGTGCCGCTAGAAGGTGATGTAAAAACCGATTCAGTAAATTGGGGGCCTTATCCTTACTTACCTCAATCGAAGGATCTTGATGCTATTTTGTCTGAAATAGAAAAAGACCCTAAATCGTACTTCTGGTCGTGATTATTCTGTTGAGATGTTTGCGAGGGGCTTGATACCTAAAACGAACAACTTTTTTTAACTCACCACATTACAACCTATCTGAGTCACTAAAAACAGTCTACGTTAATAAAGCTTATCTGCGTCAGTAAAACGATCTATGTTACTAAAACTATCCGCATCACTATAAATGATGGATGTCACTTCAAATTATGCCAATAAGATTGCGTAGTTATACCAATCACAGTGAGTAAGTGATCAGTGATTTACTACGATTGGTATTAATAAGATTGTGAAACCAAAGACCGGAAATCTTTTGGTGTTTTGCCGTGATAGGTTTTAAAGGCGGTACTAAAATGCGCCGCACTTTTAAATCCGGATTCATAAGCAATTTGAGTAATCGATTTGTTCGATGTTCTGAGCTGTGTGGCTGCGTGGGCGATTCGCTTTATCTTCAAGAGGTTTGAAAACGAAAGGTCTTCCGCCGATAAACGGCGTTTAAGTGTGGCTGGTGACATCCCCATATAGCTGGCTAGGGTATCGAGTGAGATATTATTTTCTATATTCTGTTCAATGTAATGAATGACCTTTTGTGTCACCGTCAATCTAGAAATTCGGCTAATAATCGTTAATAGTTCCGGATACTGCTCAACCATTAAAGACAGCAAACCTAAGCCTAGCTGGGTGAGTGCGTAATCATTCTGAGTCGATGAATTGGCCAGGGACATGATGAGCTCTTTCAATTGGCAGATTTCGGTATCCGTTTGATTGAACTTAATGTACTTATCTGGAGTTTGAGTGGATTCTAAATCACTGAACTGATTTATGAACTTTTGGAAAATTGCCAAATCAAAATCTAAGCAAATCGCACTAAACTCACCATTTTCAGTGTCGACCGTGATGTCTTTAATCTGACCAGAATTGTAAAGCGTGAAATCTCCCGCTTTTAACGAGGCTTGGGTGCCATTGGGCAGCATAAAAGATATGCTTCCTTTCGATACCATAAAGATACCGTTTTTAGAGGCGGGGTAGCGTTCGCGTTTCCTGGGAATAAAGTTTCTGAATTGAGTGACCGTGATTGATGGCATAGTGAGCTTCTTTGGCGTTGTAGATTAATTGCTTTTTTTAGTATTGTTTAAGCATGAGACATTTACAAAAAAGGCGCTAATAATTAGCGCCTTTAGAAGTAAACCTATCAGAAATTAGGCTTCGGTTTCATTTGTCGTTTCAGGCCCGCTAGGCAAGTCCGCAAAAACTTGTGTAGGTTTTGCTACCAAGTTACGGTTTTCCTGATTAACTTCTGAGAGAACTACTTCTAAAACGTCTCCCAGTTTGTATACCATTTCTTTATCGATAGATACAGTACCCATATCACCGTTGCACTCTATTCTCTCTTTATTATCAAGAATGAGAGAGCCAGGGATAAACGCCGCTGCACCATTGTCAAGTAGGCGTACACGCATACCTGCGCGGTTAATATCGAAAATCTCTGCTTGGAAACGAGTTTCTTCAACTGGAGCGTTCGCTAGAGTACGAGCATACAACCAATCGCCAACGTTACGTTCAGCCATACCGTGGTGACGGCGGTGCAGGGCAAGTTCATCACCAATGGTTTCGTCTGGTGTTTGAATTGGCGCTTTACCTAGGATGTGTGCTTTAAGCATGCGGTGGTTAATCATGTCACCGTATTTACGAATTGGAGAAGTCCAAGTTGCGTAAATGTCTAATCCCATTGCGTAGTGCGGCGCAGGTTCATTGCTGATCTCGCTGTATGCTTGGAATTTACGAATACGGTTGTCGTAGTAGCTGTTGTCTAAAGAACCTAACCAACGACGCAGAGTAGCAAAACCTTCCAGAGAAACGATCTGCTCTTCTGTAAACGGCGTCTCTGCTTCTGGGTTAACCAGCTCCAGAACGTCTGTTAATTTCTCAGCTTTAAAACCAGAGTGACAGTTAAAGACACCTTGGTTAAAGCTTTCTTTTAATACTCGACCTGCACAGATGTTCGCGCTGATCATAGACTCTTCAACCAACTTGTTTGCGCTACGACGCATGTCCGCGTGGATAGCGACAACATCGTTGTCTTCGCTAAGTTCAAAGCGGTAGTCAGGACGATCTGGGAACACAACAGCATTGGCTGAGCGCCATGCTGAACGCGCTTGTGCGAATTGGTGAAGATCAGAAACAATTGCAGCAATCTCTTCTGACGGTTGCCATTTCTCTGATGCACCTGTTTCTAGCCAGTCTGATACGTGGTCGTAAGCAAGACGAGCGTGAGATTTTATGTTTGCAGCGAAGAAGTTAATGTCATCACCGATAACACCATCTTTAGATACCGTTACTGTGCAGCAAAGTGCCGGGCGAACTTCGTTCTCTATGAGTGAACATAAGTTGTCAGCTAGATCGCGAGGCAACATTGGGATGTTACGACCAGGCAGGTAAATAGTGAAACCACGCTCGCGAGCCACTTTATCCATTTCATCATCTGGAGAGATGTAAGCGGTAGGATCAGCAATTGCGATAGTCAGTTCGAAATCACCGTTCTCTTTCTTCTTAGCGTAAAGCGCATCGTCCATATCTTTTGTGCTTTCGCCATCGATAGTCACAAAAGGGACGTGAGTCATGTCTACACGTTCAAGATCAGCGTCGTCTTTGATCTGCCAGTCGTCGATGCCTTCAGGTTCGCTGTTTGGTAGGTCATTTTGCGCTAGCGTTACCCACCAAGGCGCGATTTTGTCATCAGCGTCTGTGATTTTCTCAGAGATCTGAGCTAAGAAGCCGTTGTCACCTTTTAACGGGTGTTGAACGATATGAGCAACAACCCAGTCGCCTTCTTTAAGCGTTTCAGGGTTCAAACCCTTCTGTGCTTTCGCTTTAAGCTGCAGTTTTTTCAGTTGCGGGTGATCTGGAACAACGTTCAATCGACCTTTGAAAAGCTTAACTCGTGCAATAAAGCGAGTAAGACCCTGTTCAATCAACTCCTCTGGCTCTGCAACTTCGCGCTCTTTCTCTGTGCGAATGATGGCAATCACCTTGTCACCGTGCACACATTTTTTCATGTACGGCGGTGGGATGAAGAAGCTAGTTTTGCTATCGACTTCGAGAAAACCAAACCCTTTTTCAGTGGCTTTGATCGTACCTTCCTTTTTAGGGAGGGTTTCTTGGATTTGCTGTTTGAGTTGAGCGAGTAGAGGATTATCTTGAAACATTTGACTTTTATCTATCGAGGACAATTGAGCACACTATAATCATTGCGAGGCTTGATTACTACTTAAAGGCGAAGTGAGCGTAAATTAATTGCCCTCTTATTTAACTAGGTCAATTTGCTAGAAGTTTGGTGCTGTGACGAGATATTCATCAAGTTTTGACGATATGATAGCCAGTGTTGATGTAAAACCGAAAAATATGTGATGTATTTCAATTTTTTCTGGCTTTTTTTATGCATTTAAGGAATAATCCGCCTCCCTTAGACGTCCCTAATGGCTTGAAGTGTTTTATTACTGCTTCGTAACTCTGAATGGAATCAGTATCTGATTGGATCAGTATTGGAATTGATAGAGCTCCCGGGACCTTTTGTTTACTTATATATAGTGGGATCCCAATGTCCGAATCTGTAATTCAATTTAATGAATTAGCCCTAAACGAAAACATTCTTTCAGCTCTTGATAGCATGGGTTTCGTTTCTCCGACTCCAATCCAAGCAGCAGCTATTCCTCTTCTTCTTGAAGGCCGTGACGCACTAGGTAAAGCACAGACTGGTACTGGTAAAACAGCAGCATTCTCTCTGCCTTTACTTAACAAAATCAACCTGAACCAACATAAACCACAAGCAATCATCATGGCTCCTACTCGTGAGCTAGCGATTCAAGTTGCTGCGGAAATCAAAAACCTAGGCCGTGATATCAAAGGTCTTAAAGTTCTTGAAATCTACGGCGGCGCTTCAATTGTTGACCAAATGCGCGCTCTAAGCCGCGGTGCTCACATTGTTGTTGGTACTCCAGGTCGTGTTAAAGACTTACTAACTCGTGACCGTCTACACCTAGATGAAGCGCACACATTTGTTCTTGATGAAGCAGATGAAATGCTAAAAATGGGTTTCGTAGATGACGTTACTTGGATCCTAGAGCAAGCTCCAGAATCTGCACAACGTGTACTTTTCTCTGCGACTATGCCTCCAATGGTTAAAACTATTGTTGACCGTTACCTACGTAACCCGGCTAAAGTTGATGTTGCTGGTACTAACCACACAGTTGACAAAGTAGCGCAGAACTACTGGGTTGTTAAAGGCGTAGAAAAAGACGAAGCAATGTCTCGTCTTCTTGAAACTGAAGAAACTGACGCGTCAATCGTATTCGTACGTACTCGTCAAGACACTGAGCGTCTAGCTGATTGGCTATCTGCACGTGGCTTCAAAGCTGCTGCACTGCACGGTGATATTCCTCAGTCTCTACGTGAGCGCACTGTTGATCACATCAAACAAGGTGTTATCGATATCCTAGTTGCAACTGACGTTGTAGCACGTGGTCTTGATGTTCCACGTATCACTCACGTATTCAACTACGACATCCCATTTGATGTTGAATCTTACATCCACCGTATTGGTCGTACTGGCCGTGCTGGACGTAAAGGTAAAGCGATCCTACTAGTTCGTACTAACCAAATTCGTATGCTTCGCACTATCGAGCGTGTAACTAAGTCTCAAATGGAAGAAATCCAACTTCCACAACGTGACGAAGTTGCTGCTGCACGTGTTGCTAAGCTTGGTGCTGAGCTTGAAACTGAGAAAGAGAGCAAAGCTCTAGAAAACTTCGCAGGTTTAATCTCTACACTACAAGAATCTCTAGAAGTTGATGCTGCTACTCTAGCTGCAATGCTTCTTAAGCGTCAGCAAGGTAAGAGCCCTCTATTCTACGTTGGCGAAGACCCAATGATCGCTGCTATTGAGCGTGATAAGAACCGTCGCAAAGAGCGTCGTGAAGATCGTGACAATGGCCGTGACGGTGGTGGTCGTAACTTCAATACTCAAGATTGGGATACATACCAACTACAAGTTGGCCGTGAGCAAGGCGTTCAGGTTAAAGACATCGTTGGCGCACTAGCAAACGAACTAGGCCTAACTAAAGGTTCTATCGGTGCTATCAAGCTAGACCAAGGTTCTACTTACGTTCAACTGCCAAAAGCAATGAACTCTGAAACTGCTGGTAAGCTAAGCAAACTTCGCATTCGTCAAAAAGAAGCTGGCGCTGTAGTTGTTGATTTCAATGACTTCCGTGAGCCTCGTCGTGGCGGCGGCGGTCGTGATGGCAACCGTGGCGGCGGTCGTGGCGGTCGTGATGGTGGCGGCTACCGTGGTAACCGTGAAGGCGGTAATCGCGAAGGTGGTAACCGTGAAGGTGGCAATGGCGGTCGTGGTGGCTACCGTGGCAACCGTGACGGCGCACGTGATGGTAACTCTGCTGGTGGTCGTGATGGCGAACGTCGCTTTGACCGTAACCGTGGTGGCGATCACCGTGGTAACCACCGTGGCGAACGTGGCCATGGCAACGCAGCAGGCAATGGCGGCAACCGCGGTCGTCGTCCAGAGCGCAACGAAGGTTAATCAACCTTTAGTTTAAGTGGAACTTACAAGCCAAGTGCTTATAGGTGAATAGCTTAAACAGTGAATTTAAAAGCCGAGCATAATGCTCTAATGCCGATCGTTTAAGAA